>JAFAZV010000177.1 GCA_019239445.1 Solirubrobacterales bacterium | reverse complement strand
GCTGAACCTGACCGCACCGGTCCGCGACGGGATCGTCAGTCACTCAGGGCGATCGCGAGAGCCTGCCACGCTCGAGGGCAAGATCGTCCGGCTGGTCGACCGCATCGCCTACATCAACCACGACATCGACGATGCGCTGCGCGCGGGTGTGCTCGCGCTCGACGAGCTCCCCGCGGAGCCGATCGAGGTCCTCGGCGACAGCGGACCCCGACGGATCGACACCCTCGTGCACGACCTGGTTGAGCATTCGGACGCTGCCGGCGAGATCGTCCAAGGAAAGGGCGTCGGCGAAGCGATGGCGGCGCTGCGAGCGTTCATGTTCGACCGCGTGTACCTCGGTGCGGACGCGAAGCGCGAGGCAGTCAAGATCGAACGGGTCATACGCACGCTGTTTGACCACTTCTGCGCGCATCCGGCCGAGATCCCGCCTTCGATCCCGGACAGCGAGCTGCACCGGCGGGTCACCGACTGGATCGCGGGCATGACCGACCGCTACTGCATCCGCTTGTTCGAAGGGCTCGTTGTGCCGGCGGCGTTCGCGCCGTGACGCGCTACAGCAGCGACTCACGGGACCGCGTGCTGGATGCGGTCGACATGCTCTCGCTCGTCGGCGCGCGCCTCGAGCTCCGGCGGGCCGGCGCCGACAGCTACTTCGGCTTGTGTCCGTTCCACGACGAGCGCACGCCCTCCTTCCACGTACGTCCGGAAGAGAAGCACTACCACTGCTTCGGCTGTCAGGCCTCCGGCGATCCTTTCACGTTCGTGATGGAGACCGAGGGCCTCGACTTCAAGGCTGCGCTCGAGTCGCTCGCCGAGCGCTTCGGCGTCACGTTGCAGACGCAGGACGAGGATCCGGCCGCGGCTTCGCGGCGCGAGCGGCGCGAGCGGCTCTACGCGTTGCTGGCGCGCGCTGCAACCTACTACGGACGGGTCCTATGGGAGTCGCGCGAGGCCGAAGCCGCGCGGCGCTACCTCCTCGGGAGGGGAATGACGGAAGCGACGCTGCGCGAGTTCCGGGTCGGCTACGCGCCAAGCGCCTGGGACAGGATCTTGCGCGCCTCGCGCGCAGCCGGTTTCAGCGAGCAGGAGCTCCTGGACGCCGGGCTCGTCCAGCGCTCGCGCGCTCGGCCCGGTCAGGTCTACGACCGCTTCCGCGAGCGGATCATGTTCCCCTCGGTCGACGCCCGCGGCCGCGTGCGCGGCTTCGGAGCCCGCGCGATGCGGGACAACCAGCCGCCGAAATACCTGAACACCTCCGAGAACGAGCTCTACCAGAAGCGCAGCCAGCTGTTCGGCATCGACCACGCCCGCGTCGTCGCCGCGCGCGCCGGGAAGATGATCCTGGTCGAGGGTTATACCGACGTCCTTGCGCTCCACCAGGCCGGGCTGCGCAACACCGTCGGGATCATGGGCACGGCGCTCACCGAAGAGCAGGTGAGCGAGCTCGAACGCACGGTTCACGTGCTCGAGTTGTGCCTCGACGCGGATCGCGCCGGCCAGGATGCGATGCTCCGGGCGGCGCAGCTGGCCGAAGGGCGCCGGCTCGAGCTGCGCGTGGTCCCGCTACCGGACAAGACCGATCCCGCGGATCTGGTCGAACGCCAGGGTGCCGAGGCGCTGAGCGACCTCGTCCAGGCGTCGATCCCGTTCGTCGTCTTTCACGTCGACCGAATTCTCGACCGATCCGATACGACCAGCGCCGAGGGACGTGACCGGGCGGCGGCGGAGTTGGCGCCAGTCCTCGCGCTCCCCCCGAGCGCGCTTCGTGAGGATCTCCTGCGACGAGTGTCGAGTCGGCTCGAGCTCTCGGAAGGGCGGCTCGCGGCGCTGATCGCGAACGGTGGGGCGCGCGCGCGTAACGGTGGCGCGGCCAGCTCACCGGCGCCGCAACGGGCGTCGAGCCTGGACCCGACGGTACGAAACGAGCGCGCGTTCCTCGTCTTGTGTGCGGCGCTGCCGGGTCCCGGCAGCCGCGCGCTCGCGTCGATCGATCCCGAGCAGCACCTGACCAGCGAGCGCATGCGCCGGGTGGCTCGTCACCTGGCGGGCCAGACCGAGATGCCGCTCGGCGGACTCGCCCCGGACGACGATGAGCTAGCGCGCGGGGTGGCGGATATCGTCGCCCGCGCGGGACGTGTCGAGAGAGTCACCGAGGATCACCTGGAACAGCAACGCCTGCTGCTCGAGCTCAGCCGGCTCGACCGGGCGATCCGGCGCGCGCGGGGCGATAGCGGCGGCGAGGTCAGCGAGCTGGCGCGCGAGCGCGAGCAGGTGCTCGCCGGCATTCGTGACCTCGACACGAAGCTGGAACAGCCGATCTAGTTGGCGTTCCGTCCGCCACGGTTGCGAACATACGTTCGTAACGTCGGACTA
>JAFAZV010000094.1 GCA_019239445.1 Solirubrobacterales bacterium | reverse complement strand
TCCCGGCGCCGGCTCGCGTTCGACGAACTGCTGCTCGCGCAACTGGCGCTGCGGCGGCGTCGCCTTCGCCGGCGCTCGATGAATGTCGCGCCGGTCCTCGCCCGCGAGCCCGAGCTCACCACGCGCTGGCGTTCGATCATGCTGCCGTTTTCACTGACGGGCGACCAGGAGCGCGCGCTCGAGGCGATCGACGAGGACCTCGCCCGGCCGCAGCCCATGCAGCGTCTGCTGATGGGGGAGGTCGGGTCCGGCAAGACGGTCGTCGCGCTGTACGCGCTTCTGCGAGCGGTCGAGCACGGCTACCAGGGCGCTCTGATGGCGCCCACCGAGACACTCGCCGAGCAGCACTTCGCCACGATCCAGTCGCTGATGCCGGGCTCGGTGGTTCCGCTCGGCTTGCTGACCGGCTCGACGCCGGCGCGGCGGCGGACCGATCTGCTGGGCAAGCTGTGCAGCGGCGAGCTTCCGCTGCTCGTGGGCACACACGCCCTGATCGAGGAGAGCGTGCGGTTCGCGCGTCTCGGCCTCGCCGTCGTCGACGAGCAGCATCGTTTCGGCGTGCGCCAGCGCGCGGCGCTCGACGCCAAGGCGGGTGAGAAGCGCCCGCACGTGCTGCACATGACCGCCACGCCGATTCCGCGTACCTTGGCGCTCTCCAATTACGGCGATCTGGACTTCACGCTGCTGCGGGAGCTGCCTGCCGGGCGGCGGCCGATCCGGACGTTCGTATGCTCTTCCCAGGCTGAGCGCGCACGCGCTTACGAGCGGATCCGCGAGGAGCTGCGAGCCGGGCGGCAGGCGTTCGTCGTCTGCCCCCTGGTCTCGGAATCGGAGCTCCTGCAGGCGCGCGCCGCCACCGCCGAGTTCGAGCGCCTACGGGAGGGGGAGCTCAAGGATTTCCGGGTCGTGCTTCTGCATGGGCAGATGTCGGCCGGCGGCAAGCAGGCGGCGATGGCCGCTTTCGTGGCCGGCGAGGCCGATGTGCTGGTGGCCACGTCGGTGATCGAGGTGGGAATCGACGTGCCCAACGCCACCGTGATGTTGGTCGAGGACGCCGACCGGTATGGGATCTCGCAGCTGCATCAGCTGCGAGGACGGATCGGCCGCGGGTCGCATGACTCGATCTGCCTCCTGTTCGGCTCCAAGGAATCTCCTCGGTTGCGGGCGCTTGCCGCCTACACCGACGGCTTCGAGCTGGCGGAGATCGACCTCGAGCTCCGCGGCGAGGGCGAGCTGGTGGGTACCCGCCAGCACGGGGAGGCACAGTTCCGGGTGGCCGAGCTGCCGCGCGACGCCGAGCTGCTCGAACGAGCGCGGCGGTACGCAGAGGCGGTGGTGGCCCACGATCCCGAGCTGGCCGAGCCACAACATGCCTTGCTTGCCGACGCCCTGCTGCAGGCCTACGGCGCCGAGGCGCTGGCGCCGATCCGGGCGTGAGGGTCGTCGCCGGCCGCTTCGGGGGCCGGATCCTCGTAGCTCCGCGCGGACGTTCCACCCGTCCCACGTTAGACCGTGTGCGCGAAGCGCTGTTTTCGATCCTGGGTCCGGGCGCGGTCGAGGGCGCGCGGGTGCTCGATTTGTTTGCCGGCTCGGGCGCGCTGGCCATCGAGGCCCTCTCGAGGGGGGCATCTCATGCCGCTGTGGTCGACTCCTCGAGCGCCGCGGTGGCGGCGATCCGCCGCAACCTGAACACGGTCGGGGCCGAAGCCGAGGTGCGCCGGCAGGATGCTCTGGCCTACCTCAGGACCGCACTGCGCGACGCTCGTCAATACGATCTTGTCTTCCTCGATCCCCCATATCGCCATGCGAGCGCCCTAGGGCGAGAGCTCTCGACGGCGCTGGGACCGGTTCTCGCTCCCGGGGCGCGGGTAGTGGCCGAGAGCGACCGGCGGGTGCCGCTCGAGCTCGACCTGACCCTGCTCGACGAGCGCCGCTATGGCGACACCCTGATCCGAATCCATGGCCCCCGATAACCGCATCGCGATCTGTCCCGGCACGTTCGACCCCGTCACGAACGGCCACCTCGACGTCATCGGCCGTGCCTCGGCCATGTACGACAAGGTGATCGTCGGCGTGGTGAACCTGCCCTGGCGCAAAGGCAACACCGTGTTCAGCACCGAGGAGCGGGTGGCCTTCGTGCGCGGCGCCACCGGCTCGTTCGGCAACGTCGAGGTTGAGCCGTTCAGCACGCTCCTGGTCGATTTCGCCCGTCAGCGCGGCGCGATGGCGATCGTCAAGGGTCTGCGCGCGATCTCGGACTTCGAGTACGAGCTGGAGATGAATCAGCTCAACCGCCGGCAGGATCCCGAGATCGAGTCCGTTTACCTGATGGCGTCCGCCAAGTACAGTTTCCTGAGCTCGAGCGGCATCAAGGAACTGGCCACATTCGGCGGAGAGATCGAGGATCTTGTTCCCGCAGAGGTCGTCCAGGCCTTGAAGGAACGGCTAGGCCGCTAACGAAACAGAGGTTCTGCGATGGATGTCTTGGTACTGATCGACAAGTTGGACGACTTGGTGCACAACGCCCGGGCCGTGCCGCTGACCGATCAGGTGCGAGTCGACAAGGAAGAGATCTACGACATCCTCGACCAGATGCGGGCGACGATCCCTGAGGAGATCAAGCAGGCCCGGTGGATCGTCAAGGAGCGTCAGGAGATGCTGGCCGAGGCAAAGCGCGAGGCTGAGCGGATCGTCAAGGAGGCGCGCGAGCGCCAGGAGCGGCTGGTCTCCGACGAGGAGATCACCAAGCAGGCCGAACGTGCCGCCGAGGACATCATCGAGGACGCGCGGGCACGCGAGCGCGAGATCCGGCTCGGCGCCGAGGACTACGCCGACGAGATCCTCAACACGCTCGAGGTCAACCTGTCGAAGTTCATCGCGGCGGTGCGCCGCGGGCGTGAACGCCTGGCGGGCAAGGAAGAGCCTGCCGAAGTCTCTTAGGCCGCGCCGGATGCGCGGCCGGATGCCGAGCGCGCGGCAAGCGGGAGCGGATGCGGTTACGTGACCATCGAGGTCCTCGACACCGACATCACCAAGCTCGAAGTCGACGCGATCGCTAACGCGGCCAATACGCAGCTCAAGCATGGTGGCGGGGTGGCCGGCGCGATCTCCCGCGCCGGCGGTCCGGGGGTCCAGGCCGAGAGCAACGAGAAGGCGCCGATCGGCCTGGGCGAGGCGGTCGAAACAGCGGCGGGGCAGATGCCGTGCCAGTGGGTGATCCACGCCGCCACCATGCACCTCGGCGGGCCAACCTCGGCCGAGATCATCCGCGACGCCACGGCCAGCACCCTGCGCAGGGCCGATGAGCTCGGCGCGAAGTCGCTGGCGCTCGTCGCCTTCGGCACCGGGGTGGGGGGTTTTCCGCTCGAAGAGGCGGCTCGCATCGAGGTGTCCGAAGTCAGGCGGCATCTCGGTGCCGGCCAGAGCGGTCTGGAACGTGTGGTGTTCGCGGTCCGGGGCGAGGCGGCGCTCGAGGCCTTCGAGACCGCGCTGGCCGGCTGACCCGCGAACCTTGGCAATGCGCCTGACATATACGGGGGTAAATCGCCAAAGTTCGAGCTGATGCGGGCATTAGTCGTCCAGCACGGGACCGACGAGCCGGCCGGCCACGTGAGTGCCTGGCTGGCCGAGCACGGAGTCGCCGAGGACGTATGGCGGATCGACCGCCATCGCAGGGAGCCCAACCCCAGTGCGTACGACCTGGTCGTTTCGCTCGGCTCCGAGAGCGCGGCGTACGACGACTCGGTGCCGTGGCTCGGGCGCGACCTCCGGCTGCTGAGTGGCGCATTCGCCGCCGGCGTGCCGGTGCTCGGGATCTGCTTCGGCGCCCAGCTGCTGGCGCGGGCGCTGGGCGGCAACGCGATGCGCGCGCCGCGCCCGGAGATCGGATGGGTGCCGATCGCGACCCGCGCTCCGGTCCTCGTGCCGGCCGGGCCGTGGTTGCAGTGGCACTACGACACGTTCACGGTGCCCCAGGGCGGCTCGCTTCTGGCTCAGAGCCCCACCGGGCCCCAGGCGTTCACGATCGGACGGAGCCTCGGCGTGCAGTTCCATCCGGAGGTGACGCCGCAGATCGTCGGGTCGTGGGTTGCCGGCGCGGGCGACCGGCTGGCGCGCGAGGGCGTCGATCCCGACCGGGTGCTCGCCGAGACGCTCGAGTTCGACGGCGAGAACCGCGCGCGCGCCTGGGGGCTGCTCGACGCGTTCACGACGCGCGTGGCGAGGATAGGGGCCGCCGCGTGACGGCCCGTTTCGCCGCGGCGGTGATCGGATTCTGCGTGTGATCGCGATCCGCGTCCCCAGGCCGAGGAGTGCAGCCGGCTGTTGAGCGGCCCGCGCGAGGCAGCCGGGCCCGTCGGGACGCGCTCAGCGGATCTCGAACCCGGAGAGCCCCTCCGGCGCCTCGTCGCTGATGTCGACGCTCTGGACCTCGGCCTGACGCGGTCCGCTCTGCGCGAAGCGGACCAGCTGCTCTACGTCCTCGGGCTGTCCCTCGAAGACGGCCTCGACCGCGCCGTCGGAACGGTTGCGCGCCCAGCCCGCCACGTGGTGCGACTGCGCGCGCCGGCGGAGCGAGTCGCGAAAGAAGACACCCTGGACTTGGCCGTGCACGGTAATGCGGCGCCGAATCCGATCCTCTGCCATGGCAGCGATTCTTGCACCCAAAAACCAATCCGTGTGCGGGCAAATCGTTCCGTCCGGGCGCCGCGTAATGCTGGATGGGCTATGAACGCGATTTGGTTGGTCATTGGCCTGGTCCTCGGGGCGGGCGCAGCGCTCGGGGCGGTACGGCCCCGGTTGCGCTCGCTGGCGCGCGAAGCGGCACGCGCTGGTGAGCTCGAGCGCGAGCTGGTCCGGGCCCGGGCGCAGGTGGAGCACGAGCGGGCCGTGGCCGCCGAGCGTCTCGCCGCGATCAACGACGCCCAGGAGCGCCTGTCGGCCTCGTTCAAGGCGCTGAGCGCCGAGGCGCTCCAATCGAGCATGACCCAGCTCTCAGAACTCGCCCGCGCCCAGCTACGTGCCGTGCAGGCCGAGGCCAAGGGCGACCTGGACAAGCGCCAGCAAGCGGTCGAGCAGCTCGTCGCGCCGCTGCGCGACCAGCTCGGGCGGGTTGACGAGCAGCTCGTCAGGCTCGACCAGGAGCGTCGCGAGTCGCGCGGACGCCTCGAGGCCCAGCTCAAGTCGCTGTCGGAGACCGGCGAGCGCCTGCGCACCGAGACAGGTGCGCTCGTCACCGCGCTGCGCAAGCCGAACGCCCGCGGACAATGGGGTCAGATGCAGCTGCGCAACGTGGTCGAGCTAGCCGGCATGGTCCGCTACTGCGACTTCGCCGAGCAGTCCGTGCTCGCGGGTGAGGAGGGGGCGCTCCGGCCCGACCTGGTGGTCAGCCTTCCGGGCGGCAAGCACGTGGTGGTCGACGCCAAAGCGCCCCTGCAGGGCGTGCTCGACGCCTACCAGGCCCGCGACGAGGAAGAGAGGCAGGGCTACCTGCGCGACCACGCGCGGCTGCTGCGCCGGCATGTCAAGGCGCTGGCCGACAAGGCCTACTGGGCGGGCCTCGACTCGGCGCCGGACATCGTGGTGATGTTCCTGCCCGGTGAGCACCTCTATGGGGCGGCGCTCGAAGCCGACCCGGCGTTGATCGAGGACGCCATGGCGCGGCGCGTGCTGATCGCGACGCCGACCACGCTGCTGGCCATGCTCCGCGCCGTTGCCTACGGCTGGCAGCAGGAGCGGGTAGCCGAGTCCGCCCAGGCGATCTCCGAGCTCGGGCGCGAGCTGCACGGGCGCTTGGCGAAGCTCTCCCGCTTGCTCTCGACGCTGGGCACGCGCCTCAACAGCACGGTGCGGGCCTACAACGAGGCGGTCGGCTCCTACGAGGCGCGCGTGCTGCCCGCGGCACGCCGGTTCGAGGATCACGGCTCGGTGGCGGGCGGACGCGAGCTGGGCCAGCTCGAGCCGGTCACCGTCAGCGCCCGGAGCGTGCACGTTCCGGAGCTCCGCGCCGGCGACGGCGACACACCGGAAGCGCCGCCGGTGCCCGAGCAGCTGACCATGCGCCGGCTGCGCGCCGCCGACTAGCTGGCGCGCTAGGGCACGATTTGGATGCTGTCGCCGATGACGCGCGCTCCGGTCGCGTCCGAGGGATGGTTGACCGTCTGGCCGCCGACGACGAAGCTGGTGGAGCCGCCGCCGTCGAGGTTCATCGCCTCGAGCGCCCCGAGCGAGCGCATCAGCTCGGCCTCTTCGGTCAAGGTGAGGCCCTCGCTGACGCCCGGCACGCCGTCGGCGGTG
>JAFAZV010000444.1 GCA_019239445.1 Solirubrobacterales bacterium | reverse complement strand
GGGTCGACGCACGGCGAGACCAGGATGACTCGGCTGGCGGTCGGGGAAGGCTCAGAGTACGCGCCGCTCGTTCGGCGATCGCACGAGCTCTGGCGCGAGATCGAGGCGCAGACGGGGACCCGCCTGCTGACTCAGCCGGGAGGGCTGATCATGGCGCACCCGGGTAGCTGGTTCCTCGAAGGGACGGTCGAAATCGCGCGGCGGGTCGAGATCGAGCACGAGGAGCTTTCGCCGTCTCAGCTGCGCGAGCGCTTCCCGATGTTCGCCGTCGACGAGGAGACGGAGGGCTACTACGAGCCGGCGGCCGGTTTCGTGCGCCCCGAGGACGCGGTGCGCGCCCAGCTCGAGCTGGCCCGGCGGGGCGGCGTGCAGGTTCGGAAGGGGGAGCGCGTCCTTGACTGGTCAGCCTCCAGGCACGGCGTGAGCGTGGTCACGGACCGCGCCCGATATGCCTGCGAGCAGCTGATCCTGTGCGCCGGCCCGTGGCTACCGGGGCTGTTCCCCGAAGGCCGGGACCTGTTCGCCGTGCACCGTCAGGTCCAGTTCTGGTTCCCGATCCGCAGAGGATACGAGCAGCTGAGGAACATGCCGGTGTTCGTGTGGGATTTCGGCGGCGAACGGAGTGGCTTTGTGCACTTCGAGGGGTTCTACGGCTTCCCGGCCGTAGACGGTCGGGCCGGCGGGGTCAAGGTGGCCACTGAGACCTACGAGGCGACCATCGAACCCGACGGCCGCCAGCACCCCCCGACGCCGGCGGAGACCGCCGCCATGTTCCGCCGCTGCATCGAAGCTCGGCTCCCGTGGCTCGGCCCGGACCCGGTGCGGACCATATCGTGCCTCTACACGTGCACCCGAGGGAGCCGGTTCGTCATCGACCGCCACCCCGAGCATGAGGCCGTCCTGATCGTGTCCCCTTGCTCGGGGCACGGGTTCAAGCACTCGCCTGCGATCGGCGAGGCCGTGGCCCAGCGGGTGACAGACGGCAGGACCGAACTCGACCTCGGCCCGTTCCAGCTGTCGCCGGCCGCGCGGTAGCGATCACCGTTAGCGTCCGCGAACATGGCCCGCGGCGAGCTGCCCGGACTCGAACGCCGCAGTTCCGCTCGTCACCAGGCGGATCCCGCCCTAACGTCCGCGTACCTCTTGGGGGGAATGCGACGTTCGTGCGTGGAGCGTGCCCGCTTGATCGACGCTCAGCGTGTCCGCATCGATCACCACGCCGTAGTCACGTTCCGCAAGTTCGACCGTGGTAAAACCGTCGAGCACATCGGACAGAACGAGCTGGGGGTCGCGCTCGCGCGGATCGCCGTAGCCGCCTGAGTTGGGAACGACGATTTCGATCGTCGACCCGGCGGAGAGCGTGTGGCCGGTGAACTTCGAAGGCCAGTATTCGACTTCACCGTCGGGCTTGGTGATCTTGGTCGAGGCGTTGATACCGTCGTGGCCACCGAAGATTCCCCATGGTGGGTCGGACTCGTTGCGCTCACCCTCGCAAGTTACGATCGTGTCGACCAGAAAGCGGTTCGTGCGGACCATGCCGATGCCGCCGCGCCACTTACCGGCGGCGCACGGATCGTCGCGTAGCTCGTAGCGCTCGGTGCGCATCGGGAAGCGCCACTCCAGCTCCTCGATCGGGTTGTTGCGCGTGTTGGCGATCAGACAGTCGATCGAGTCGAGACCGTCCTTGTCATGGCGTCCGCCGTAGGACCCCTCATCGACCTCTAGATACACCCAATACTCCCCTTGCTCCTCGAGAAATCCGGAGTACGAGATGAAGTGCAAATGCGCGGAGTTGCCGGCCGTAACCTTTTCTGGTGCGATCGGCGCCAGCGCCCGCAGCGCGAGGTCGACTGCGCGTTGGACCTGGCAGAAGCGGGCAAAGCACGCCCTCGGGAAATTGGGGTTGAAGATCGACCCTTTGGGCGCTATGACGGTTACCGGCCTGAGCATCCCCTCGTTTTGAGGCACGAAGACCGGATACGCCACCTCGTCGAGGAAGATCATCCGGGTGATGAAGGTCATTGCTGACACGGTCGTTCCTTCGTATGGGCAGTTAAAGCCGGTTGGGACCTCAGGACTTGAGCCGGTCAGGTCGAAGGTGATCTCGTCCCCCGCCACCTTTACGGCAATCTTGATCGGCAGCGGGACGCCGCGGTTGCGCCCATCGTCATCCAGCCAGCCGACTTCGGTTTCATATGTTCCGTCGGGCAGCTTCGCGATCTCCTGGCGCAACATCCGCTCCGAATAGTCAAGCCACTTAGCGGCTGCGCTCAGCACGGCCTCCTTGCCGTAACGTCCTAGAAGCTCCAGGTAGCGGCGTCGCGCGAGCTCGCAAGCGGCGATCATCGCCTCCACGTCGCCTCGGTTATAGGTGGCGGTGCGGGTGTTCTCGAGAATGTGCCGCCAGATCTGATCCTGGCGCACTCCCCGCTCGGACAGCTTGATCGCGCGGTAGATGTTCCCCTCCGACCAGTTGTCCACCAGATCAATCGCCAGCCCTGGATATGCACCGCCGATGTCGAGCAGATGTGCCGAAGCGCCTGCAAACCCCGTCAGCTCGCCGGCGAAGAAAATCGGAATCACGATCGCTACGTCGGGAGAGTGCGTCGCCCCGCCGTAAGGATCGTTGTGCAAGATGACATCGCCGTCATTGACGTCATCGCCCAACAGCCGGATCACGTTCTTGACGATCTTCGGCATGGCCCCCATGAACATCGGCGTGGAATCCGACTCAGCCAGAACATTGCCCTGGGCGTCGAAGATGCCGGCTCCGAGATCTTCGGACTCGCGGATGATCGAGCTGTAGGACATCCGGAACAGCACTCCCGCCATCTCCTTGGCGATCGCCGTGCACGCCCCTCCGATCACCCGCATGAGAATAGGTGTCGCCAGCTCGCTCCCCTGCCGCTCGGGCGAACGCACCGCCACGGAGGAATCGATGATGATATTTCCGAACTCGTCGATCTGGGCCTCTAAGCCGGGTGGCACGACCGTCGTCGTGTCGTACTGCTCAATCACTGCCGGACCGGGTATGACATGTCCAGCGCGGAGTTGCCCGCGGTCGTAAACCGGGGTTGAGCAACGCTGTGGGCGCCCGTCGATGCCGAACACCACCTCCAGCTCGTCGAGTGCTACCGGTTCCGTGCCGTCAGCCGCCGCGACATGCGGCCAACGCACTGCGTCGATCCGCCCGACTCCGACGGCGCGGATGTTGATGATCTCGATCTCGGCCTCGAACCGGTGCCCGTATTCGGCTTCATGCGCCCGGTGGAAGCGCTCAGCGAGCTCGGCTGCCCACGCCTCATCGACGGCGCCAGGCGGGACGTCAAAGCGGACCTCGTAGCCCTGGCCGGCGTAGCGGCAATCCGCGAGTCGGCGCACCAGGCGGCGCTGCTCCGGCACGCCGTCCGCCGCCAGCTGTTCGACCGCCTGCCGGCAGAGGTCCTCGTAGGCGCTGCCGAGCTGGCTGAAGGCCACTTGCGCCAGCGCATGACGTTCCGTGGCCACGTACTCGTGTTCGAGATCCGTCGCGAGCAGTCCGGTGGCGGCGATGATCCCTGGATTCGGGGGCACCAGCACGCGGGAAATCTGCAGCTCCTGGGCGATCTCGCACGCGAACAGCGGCCCCGCGCCGCCCGCGGCCACCAGCGTGAAGTCGCGCGGATCATATCCGCGCCTGACCGAGTTGAGCTCGATGGCCTGGGTCATACCGAACTTCTGGATCTCCAGGGCACCCAGCGCCGCCTCCTCGATGGACATCCCGAGACGGTCAGCGAGCGGCTGAAAGGCGCTCGCCGCTAGGCCGGGGTCAAGCCTCATCTCGCCGCCGAGCAAGCCGCGATCGGGCCGCAGGCGCCCGAGCAAGACCTGAGCATCGGTGGAGGTTGGTTGTGTCCCGCCACGTCCGTAGCACGCCGGTCCGGGCTCCGCCCCGGCCGACCCGGGACCAACTCGGAACACGCCACCGGCGTCGACGTAGGCGATCGATCCACCACCTGCGCCGATCGTGTCGATGTCGACCATCGGCACCATCGCCTGGTAGTCGCCGACTTTCGTGTCGAGCAGGTGGCGCATCCGCAGCTGGCCACTCGCAGCCACACCAATGTCAGCGGAAGTCCCGCCGATGTCTAACGTGACGACGTCGTCGAAGGCAGACATTCGGCCGGCCCAGATACCACCGATCAGACCGGCTACAGGCCCCGACATCAGCAGGTTCACCGGGCGCTGCGCCGCGGCGTCGATCGTCGTCATGCCGCCGGATGACTGCATCAGCTGCACCCCGCGCGGAAACCCTGCTTGGCGAAGCGCCTGGTCGAGGCGTACAACGTACCTGGAAACCCGAGGCCCGACGTAAGCGTTCAGGGCGACGGTCGAGAAGCGTTCGTACTCGCGATATAGCGGCAGCACTTCGTGGGAAATGGACAAGTAACACTCGGGGTATTCCTCGAGCACGATCTGCTTGATCCGCCGCTCATGTACCGGGTTGAGATACGAGTGCAGGAGGCAGACGGCAATCGCTTCGACGCCCGCTTCGCGCAGGCTACGCACCTGCGCACGCACCTCATCGTCGTCGAGTGCCGTAAGAACATCACCGTCGGGCACTGTCACGCGCTCCTTGACGGTCAATCGATGGCGCCGCTTGACCAGCGGGCGAGACTGCCAAGGAAGGTCCTGCTGCAGCGAAAAGTTGTACGGCTTCTTGTGCCGAGCGATGTGGATGATGTCCCGGAAGCCGTCCGTGGTGATCATCCCGACCTCTGCCCCAGTGTGGGTAAGCGCGATGTTCGTGGCGATGGTCGTGCCGTGCAGCAGGTTGTCAACGTCAGCGAGCGCTGTACCGGCTTTGCGACAGAGCTCCTCGACCCCGGCGATAACCGCGCGCGCGGGGTCATCAGGCGTTGAGGCGAGCTTGTCGACTGTGATCCTGCCGGACTCCTCGTCCACGAGGATCAAGTCGGTGAACGTGCCGCCGACATCCACTCCAATGCGCTTCATATTCGCCTCCTCTTTGGCAGCTTGTGGCTGATCAGCGGACACCCGCGCCCGCAACCGCCGGGATGATTTCGCGGCCGACACGCTTCATCTGGTCGAACTTGCCATTGACGTAGGCCGTCGAGATCTCCGCGACTCCGAGTCTTTCCAGCTGGCGGATCCGCTCGAGGCACTTGTCTGTAGGACCGGCTAGGACGAAGTCATCCACGAGATCACCCGTCAGGTACGCGGTGTGGTCGGCCTTCGAATCGAGGTGGCCTGCGTAGTAGTCGTAGGCGTCACGGGACCGCGCCAGCCGAGTCATGGTCTCGGGCATGCCATGGTCAGGGTTCCACTTCATCGCGTATGCGATGTGGTTCGCGCATGCGGCGGGGGCCCAGCGGCACTCCTGCCACGCCTCCTCTTGATCGTCGGAGACGTACATGGCAGTCAGCAGCGCGATCTCGACCGAATCTGGGTGCCGACCGGCCTGTGTTGCGCCCGCGCGGACATGCTCGATCCCCCACTTCACGGATTCAGGATGCGTCCCGACGTAGAGCATCACGATGTCCGCCAGGGCGCCGGCCAGGCGAATGTTCTTCGGCCCCGTGGCGGCCATCATGATTGGTACCTCGCGGCCGCCCTCCGCCCAACGAATGCGCGCCCGGCGTCCGCCGGGAATGTCCACCTCCTCGCCCTTGAGCAGAGCTCGGATCAGCGGCACGGTCTGGGCGAGCTCGCCTGTTGGAACGGGTTTCAGCCCGAGCGTGCGCACGGCGTTGTCCCCCCGGCCGAGACCGAGGAGCACGCGGCCGGGATAGAGCTCGGCGAGTGTCGCGACCGCGCTCGCGGTCACGCTGAAGTGCCGCGTGAGCGTGTTCGTCACCGCGGTCCCGAACACGATGTCCTTCGTTGCCGCAAGCCCCTGGGTCATGTACACGTAGACCTCGTGCCACAGCATCTGGCCGTCAACCAGCCAGGCGCGCGCGTAACCGACTTCGTCGGCCGTGCGCACGGACGAGAGGAACGTATGGTTCTCCTCGGGAAGGAACTGCGCGCCGATCTTCATGAGGGGTCCTCCCGATTCTCAGGCCGTCGTTGCCGCTCGGAGGCCGCGCACGGCAGCAATTGTGTCGTCAATGCTCTGCACCTGTGCCCAGCCGACCTTCATCATTTCGAGCGCCGGCTCATGGAGGTGCGGAAGGGTTGTGCCAGTGCACTCGGCCACCACAATGGTCTTAAAATCACGAAAGCTCGCATCTTTCGACGTGGCGGCCACGCATTGGTTAGTCAATACGCCCCCGATCAGAAGTGTCTCAGTGTTGAGGCCGCGCAGAATGACCTCGAGGTCCGTCTGGAAGAACGCGCTGAGGCGGCTCTTGTGGCTCATCCAGTCTTGGGATTTAACGGTGAACTGCTCGTAGACCTGATAGCCCCAGGTGCCTTGGCGCAGACCGCCGTCACGCAGGAACGGCCGCATGGTGGCGAACGAGCCCATCGTCTCGCTTCTGAACCCATGTCGCGTCCACACGATCGGCACGCCCGCCTCGCGCGCCTGTTGGATCAGCGCCGCCGTCGGATCGATTACCCGCCGCATGTGGCTGATGTCGACGCCACTCTTCGCGTACCAGCCCTTCGCGTGCAGGAAGTCGTTCTGCAAATCGATCAGGACCAGAGTGGTGCAGCCTGGCGTGAGGTCGTAGTTGGCCGCCTCATAGGGCAATGTGGTCACGGCAGTTCCCTTCGGTTGATCAGCCATCGCCGGGTTGATACGCAGTCAAGCGCCGGGGGTGTGAATCGCGAGCAATGACGCGAATCCGCCTCAGGGTTCGGCGGCGGCCGCCGCAGGTAGCCGGCTCCACGACCGCAGCGGAGGCATCCTGACAACGATGGCAGGACGCCGCTGGCCCAAGATCTCGACCTCCAGGCGGGTCCCAGCAGTCGCAAAGGCGATCGGGAGATAGGTCAGCGCCAGCGCCGTCTCCATCGTGTGCCCATAGCCGCCGGCGTCGATCGAGCCGATCAGGTAATCGCCCGAATACACCGGCTCGTACGCATGCGGGTCCGCGTCGTCAGCATCGATGACCAACGAGCAGAGCCGCACCGCGACGCCCTGGGCGGCCTGCTGAGCGAGCGCGTCGCGGCCGATGAACTCCTTGCCTAGGTCTACGAAGCGCTCCATACCGGCCTCGAGCGCTGTGTACTGCGGCGACATGTCCGCACCCCACAGCCGGAAACCCATCTCCAGGCGCAGCGAGTCCAGTGCGCGGTAACCAAAGTCGACCAGTCCGAGCGTCGCGCCGGCTTCGCGGACGAGGTCGTAGACGTAGCGCTGGTACTCAATACCCACGTGCAGCTCAAACCCGAGCTCCCCGACGTAGGAGAGGCGCATCACCCGAGCCGGCGCCAGACCCACACGGATCTGCTGAGCCGTGAAGAACTTGAAAGCCTGGTCGGAGACATCAATCGAAGTAATCCGCTGCAGCAGCTCCCGAGATCGCGGCCCGGCGAGCGTGATCACCCCTCGCGCCGCGGTCACGTTCTCCACTCGCACTCCGCTATCAGGCATGTGCTCCTGGATCCACGCAAGATCGTGCGCCTCCGTTGCCGCTGCGGAGACCACATAGAAGCGGTCAGCCAGCCGCGTGACGGTTACGTCACATTCGACCCCACCGTCCCGGTTGCACATCTGGGTCAGGGCGATACGCCCCTCGCGCCGGGGCAACTTGTTGGCGCAGAGACGGTCAAGCAGCGCCTCGGCATTGACCCCGAAGATCTCGTACTTCGCGAAGCTGGTCTGGTCGAGGACGCCGACGGATGAGCGCACGGCACGGCATTCGGCAGCAACCGCTTCGTGCCATCCGGGCCGCCGGAAGCTGTAGTGGTCACGAGCGGCGGACGGGTCGCTGGCAAACCAAAGCGGCCGCTCCCAGCCGGAGCGCTCGCCAAACACGGCGCCCCGCTCGACCAGGCGGTCGTGGATGGCCGAAGTCTTCAGTCCGCGCGCGACCGGCAGCTCCTCGTGGGGGTAATGCACGGCGTACTCCCGCTCGTAGACCTGGCGCGCCTTAGCTGCCACGTACTTGGTCGACTCCGCATATTCGCCAAACCGTCGCACGTCCAGGCTCCATACGTCGTCACTCGGGCGACCATCCACGAGCCATTCCGCAGCCAATCTCCCTGCGCCGCCGGCGAAGACGATGCCGAAGATGCTGAAGCCGGCGAGAACCCAGAAGTTGCGAATTCCGGCCGCCGGTCCCATCAGGCAGTGCCCATCCGGGGTGTAACCGTCGGGGCCGTTGATGATCCGCTTTATGCCGAGCTCGTCGAAGCCGGGGATGCGGTGCGCAACGTCTATGAGAACGTCCTCGATCTGCTCGAGGCGGCCAGGCAGCAGCCGACCGTGAAATCCCGGCGGGATCCCTTCCAAGGCCCAGCTGCGCGGATTACGTTCGAACGGCCCTACGAGGAGGCTGTCGATCTCCTGACGAACGTAGAAGGAGGCCTCAGGGTCGCGGAGCACCGGCAGCTCGGCGCCGCCGCGCGGGAGACCGGGAACCTGGTCGGTCGTGAGGTACTGGTGCTCGATCGAGCGGATCGGCAGGTCGAGCCCGGCCAACTGCCCGACCTCGCGCGCCCACTGCCCGGCGGCGTTCGCGACCACGTCCGCCTCGATGACGCTGCCGCGGTTCGTCTCGATCCTCCATCCACCGCCGCGGCGCGGCTCGAGCGCCGTCACCCGGGTCTGCCGGTGGATCCGTGCGCCTGCGGCCAGCGCACCGGCGGCTAGGGCGTTTGTCAGGCTAGTCGGGTCCACGTGGCCGTCCGTCGGCAGATACGCCGCGGCCAAGACGTCGTCGGCGGTGGCCGGCGGCCACAGCTCGACGACACGCTCAGGATCGATGATCTCGAGCGGTACTCCTACGACGTCGGCGATCCCGTTGACGTAGAGCAGCTCATCCACACGGTCTTGGTTGGCAGCCAGGCGGATGCTTCCGCACTGGTGGAAGTCGACCGCCTGGCCGGTTTCTTCGGCGATCCGTTCGTAGAGCTCGACGCTGTAACGCAGCAGCCGCATGAGCGTGCGGTTCGTGTTGTACTGCGTGCACAAACCAGCGGCGTGCCAAGTGGAGCCGCTGGTTAGTTCGCTCTGTTCCAGGAGAACGCAATCCGTCTGCCCGAGCGTCGCGAGGTGATAAAGCAGGCTGCACCCCGCCACACCGCCGCCGATGACGGCGATGCGGGCTCGGTCGACGTGGGACGCTCGGGAGCTGGGACCGCCGGATACCATGACTGTTTCTCCGCTTTGGGTGCCGCCGGGCGCGTTTGGCGCTGGCCGGCTTGAGGAGGGGAGTCAAGCGATGATGGCGTTAAGCGCCGCGAAAAGCTCGTGGTGAGCGGGCGGCACCACCGGTCGCCGGTCATCCGCGGCAAGCTCACCCCGCCGCCGCGCCCATCCCCGTTCGTCCCGCGGCCTCGGCTTGCCCAGCTCGTCCGCGATCTGCTGGCCCGTCACCGAGTTCTGTTCGCCTCCGCTACTGCTGGTGCAGGCAAGACGACCGCGATCGCCGAAGTGGCGCGCTATTCGCCTGCAACGACGGCTTGGCTCACCCTGGACGAGACGGATGCGGCGCCCGGGCGATTGCTGATCTATCTCGAGGCGGCGCTCGCGTCGATAAGGCCGCACGTTCAGGGGATGGCCACCGAAGCCCTCGGCCTCAGCATCCCGCACGCAGAGGTCGCCGGCCTCCTCGCCGAAGCCGCGGGAGATGAGCCGGGAATCCTGGTGATCGACGAGCTTGACCGCGTGGCCGGGGCTCATCAAGCCCTCGCGCTGCTCGAGTCCCTGATCCGCTACGCCGCGCCCTCTATGCGCTTCGTGCTCCTGAGCCGCGCCCAGGCGGCGATCGAGGTCAGCGCCGGCGTGACCGCCGCCATCGGCGACGATGATCTTGCGTTCACCACCAGCGAGACCGCGAAAGCGCTCGCGGGTCTGGGGATGTCGGACGTCGCCGTCGAGCACGTCGTCGAGGTGACCCGCGGATGGGTGACCGGGGTCTTGTTTGAGGCGTGGAAGGCCGAGGACCACGCCGCAGGACGCAGCGGTGGCGCCGACCCCCTCCATGGCTATCTTGCCACCCACATTCTCGCCAGCCTCTCCGCCGAAGAGCGCGACTTGCTGATCACGACCTCGGTCCTCGATCGAGTGAACTCGAGTCGCGCCGAGGCGCTCGGCGTACAGGCAGCGGGCAAGCGTCTCTCTGCATTGCGCACCCGTCACCTCCCCGTCATCTGGGACAAAAGCGAGCGCACGATGCGATGCCATCCATGCTTCCGAGAGTTCCTGCTCGAGCAGTTGGACCAGCGCGAGGGGGCGGAGGTAACGCAACTCCGTCTCGCGCATGGACACCTCCTCGCCGAGGAGGGGCTGGAGGAGGAGGCGACGGAAGAGTTCCTCCGCGTCGGAGCACTAGCCGAAGCTCGCGAAACCGCCGGACAGGCAGTCGAGGGCGTCGTCGAACGGCTTGACTTCCCCGTGGTGAGGCGCTGGCTCAACGCTCTTTCAGGTGAGGGCGCCGACGGAGCCTCACCGCTCACCACGGCCGAGCTGATGGTGGCGATAGGTCAGGAGAACTACCGCTCGGGCGCTCGAGTCGCAGATCAGTTGGCGGCTACGGGCGCACAAGAGCCGCTGGCGCGCCGCTCTCCGCGAGCCGCTGCCGCGATGGCTTGGTGCTACTTCCATGTTGGTCGCCTCACCGACGCGCTAGCCGTACTCGATCTCGCCAGCCCTGGACCCGAGGTCGACGCCGCGCGTTACCTCCTAGCCCTGGCGGCTCCCGGCGGGGGTGTGGCTCCGCCCCCGCTCACAGGGAACTCGTTCGACGCGCTCATCATGCGCGTGCACTCGATCAGAGGCCACTTCGACGAGCTGGCGGAGCCACCGGCGTCGTGGTGGGCGCGCGTCATCAGCACGCCATGGCACATCTCAGCGCTGCGCGCGACCGGCCACCCCGAGGAGGCCCTCACGCGCGTGACGGCAAGCCGCGACACCGATTCATCGGCCGTCAGCCTGCACGCGCTCGTCCGCGTCGAGATCCTGATCGACCTCGGGCGCCGGCGAGATGCGGTGACGGCTTTGCGTGATGGCCGGGAACTGATCCGCCGCAGCGGATCGGTGCCGTTTGAGCTACAGAGTCACGTCCTCGAGGCGAAGCTCGCGCTCCGCCTGAATGGGGAGACCGCGAGAGCACGCGCCACCCTGGAGCGGCTCGATCGTCAGCCGCGGCTCGAGGACTACCGCTACATCCGCGAGCTCGCCGACACCTGGCACGGCCTGGCGCTCCTGCGCAGCGGCGAGGATGCTCTGGGGCTCGAGCGGCTCGCACGGGCCGTCCGGAGCATGTGCGACGCCGACCGGATCCTCGAGTTACCTGAGGCCGCTGTGTTTCTCGCTGAGGCGGCCTGGCGAGCAGGCGACGAGGAAACTGCTGACGGAGCCGCCGACGTTGCCCTTGATGCGGCGCAGCGCCAGGGCTCGAACCACATCCTGCTTCAGGCGCTGGCGGAGTTTCCGGCCGTCGCCTCGCGGCGCATTGACGCTGAGGCCTCGGCGGACTCTCCATGGCACGACATAGGCCGGGCGCTGCGGGTGCAGGGCGTCGCACGCGTCGTCGGGGCGAAACTGCTCGTGGAGGTTCAGGAATTTGGTCATATCCAGGTACGGGTCGACGGTCAGGAGGTGCGACCTCGGCTCAGCAAGAGCCTCGAACTCCTCGTCTTCCTCGCGCAGCAAGGCGGCGCCGCCACCCGCGATCAGCTGCTTGACGCGCTCTTCGATGGGCGCGCCGACCGTTCCGCGCGGAGCTATTTGCGCCAGGCGGTGCACATGCTCCGGGAGGTGCTGCCCGTGACTGCGGGCGTGAGCTCGGACGGCCGCGACGTGTGCATGTCCGGCATCACAGGCATCGTGACCCAGTCGCATCGCTTTGAGCAGGAACTCGCAGCGGCCGCGCGCCTGCAGGGCAACGAGCGTCTCGCGGCAACGCTCAATGCTGTCGCTCCTGCCGAGCAAGGTGAATACCTGCCCGGCTTATCGTCCGCCTGGGTCGACGCGCGCCGCGAACAGCTTGTTGCGCTCATCGCTAACGCTCAATTCGAGGCCGCCCAGCTGGCGCTGACAAGCGGCCGCTACGAAGAGGCCGAACAGCTCATCTCGCGGGTGCTCACAGCCGACGCGCTGCGAGAAGGGGGATGGCGTCTGGCCATGCGTATCGCCGCGGCGCTGGGCGATGACGACGAGATACTTCGCGCCTACCAACGCTGCGAGCGCGCGCTTGCGACCATCGGCACGTCGCCTACCGCGTCTACGCAGAGACTGCTCGATCAGCTACGGCGCTAACCGATGTTGATGCTGTGTCTGATCATGCTTGTGCTCCTGGTCGGGTTTCGCTTCGTGAGGCAGTGTGAGATGCGCCGCGGCTCACGGTTGGTCGGCGTGGTCTTGGTTGGCCATTCGATGATGAGGGAAATCTGCGGCGGTGACCGGTCGCCTTCGAGCTTCTGGAGGTGGGTTCTACGCGCGAGGTAGCGGCCGCCGTGCGGCTCGACCGCTGCCACTCGCGTTCACCGTCACCAGCGCGTCGGTGAGCGCCAGCGTGCCGTGGTTGAGGATCCCGCGGCCGAAGCCGCCCACGTTGCCAGAGTGACCCGCCGCGCCCATGGCCCCCGCCACTGCCTGCCACCGGTGATCCTCACTCCGGCGATCGGAGCCGGCCGAGGACATCCAGTACCGGGCTCGCGTGCTGCGTCGATCGTGGTTCCCGCCGGGCCGGAGCCAGCGCCCTGGATCGCGATCGACCCGCCGATCCGCTCGAGCTCGAGCGGGCTGCCGGCTCAGCCCGTAGTGGCCGACCGGCACCACGATCCTCACCGTCCCCGGGGGCTGGCCCTGGCCGGCATTCATCGCCGCCCGGCAGGCCGCTGGCGACCAGGATCGCCTCGCGCATCGAACAACCACCACCGTCACTGACAAGGGTGTCGTCGGCCGTCGTGCTGACCGTCACCGTCTTACCGGCAGCGGCCGGCACCGCGCCGGCCGCCACTAGCAGCACCCTCAGCGCGGCGACGATCGCCAGCTTCGATCTGATCACACGCTCGCTCATGTGTGGCGTCGCTAGCGTCGGCGCTCGCGCCGAAGCGCGAGGAGCATGCGGACGAGATACGCCGGGGTCGGCGAGAGCATCTCGAGGACTTTTGAAGCGGGTGAACTCGCGCGAGGGCGGCTCGACGGGGAAGCCGTGCGTCGGGGCGATCGATTCGAACGCCTGGCAGAAGATTTCGGCGAGGCGTTCGCCGTCGGCCGACCAGGCGCTGCGGATCGTCATTTGTGGTGTGGGTGTAAGCATCGGCCGATCGTCGCCGAGCGCAAGCCTCCGGCACATCCCGAATTCATGGGGGTAGGCTTGCCCAACGGAGCAGCTCAAGCCTGGCGTCGCTGTCGGTCGCGTTCCCGCCGGAGCGCGAGCAGCATGCGGACGAGGTATGCGGGTGTTGGCGGCAGCCACTTGAGCTGCTTAGCCATTTCGAGGTCGTCGCGGACGGCGTCGTGCTCGGAGATCTTGCCGTCGCGGATGCGGAACCAATGCGTCTGGCGAACTGCGAGCATCCTGCCGGTCGACGGAAACGCATCGGTGACCCTCCCTGAAGGGTCGTCGTGGACCACGAACGTCCCGTACTGGCGGCCGTGCATCGTGACCAGCGCAGCGATGCGATCGCCCTGGATCACGAGATCGTGGATCTCGAAGCGCAGGTCAGCGAACGCCTGCCGCAGCCACCGGCTGGTCGCGCGCAGACCGTCCGGCCCAGGCTCCCGTGCCGGCGGTGGCTCATCGACGGAGCGTAGGTTGACAAAGTCGGCGGTCACGTTGTCATCCATCACTTCAAGCTCGCCTTCGGCGACGACGCGGAAGTGCTCTCGGATGACCACCTCAATCTCGTCACGAGTTGCCATGGTCATGTTTCTCGTTCACTGGCTCGCGGAGCAGTGTTGCCTTCGCTCGCGTTGGATTGTGGTGTTGCCAGTGTGGTGGTGACGAGCAGGCTGCTGGAGGCGGTAGCGACGAGCTTGCCCCGACCACTTCGAAGATCTGCCTCGGCAAACGCGATCCGTTGGCCGGGCTTGGTGATCCAGCCGTGCGCCAGCAGCGTGTCGCCGGCGCGTACAGGCCGTAGGAAGCTCACCTTCAGCTCGATCGTCGTGAAGCTGGCTTCGGCGGGGAGCGTGGCGAGAAGCGCGCTCGCTGCGGCGTAGTCGAGCAGCGTGCAGGCCAGGCCGCCGTGGACGAGACCGATGGGATTCAGGAACGACTGGTCGGCGATGCAGCGGTACAAGGTGTCGCCCGGCTGGATGTGGAGGGCTTCGATCCCGGCCAGCCGCACGATCGGAGGCTCGGGCAGCTGCCCGTTCTTGATAGCCGCCAGGTAGTCGCGGCCGCTCAACCGGCGACCGAGGTCGACGGCGGCTGTCGGGTCGTGCCAGGTGATGGTCCGCTCCCGCGGCGGACCATCGGTGTGATGGAGCGCGGGGGTGAGCCCTCGTGTGTCGCGTCTGGTCAACGTGGCAAGGTCGATCGTGCGGTGGGCCGTGTATGGACGCGTGAGCGAATCCGTAGCGGCATGGGGAGTCAGAGGCCGGTCGGCCTCTGCGGCTGTATACGACGCCGAGGTGCGGTCGGTTCCCGGCCGCGGTCTGACCAGGCGGCTTACAGTGGTGGCGTCCGAGTCTGCTTGAGCGCGACGGTGAGCTGGCCGCAGTGGATCGCTGCTGGAGCGTGGCGGTGCGGTTGTCGTGGAGGGGCCGGCGGGGATAGGCAAGACGGCGCTGCTGGACGCGACGCGCCAACGCGCGGCAGGGCTAGGGCACGAGGTGTTGGAAGCATGTGGGTCGGAGCTCGAGGCCGGGTTCGCGTTCGGGGTTGTCCGCCAGCAGTTCGAGAGGCGTTTAACGAGCAATGATCAGGCCGAGCGCGCGGCGCTGCTCGCCGGGTCGGCCGGCGCTGCTGCTGGGCGAGCTCACCGAGACGTCAGCGTTCGATACGTCGTTCTCGATGTTGCACGGGCTCTACTGGATGACGATGAACCTGGCGGAGGACCAGCCACTGCTGATCGTTGTCGATGATGCGCATTGGGCGGATGAGCCGTCGCTGCGGTGGCTGGCCCACCTCGCCCCGCGGCTTGAGGGGCTCGAGGTCGGGCTACTCGTCGCGTTGCGCCCGGTCGACTCGGCGGTAGCGGGCGGGTCGAGGGCGCGCTGCTCGACACCACGCGCACGGTGCTGCGCCCGGAGCTGTTGAGCAAGGATGCGGTTGGCGCGATCGTTCGCGGCAGGCTGGGCGCAGGCGGAACCAGTGAGCTGTGCGAGGCGCTCTGGGTAGCGAGCCGCGGGAATCCTCTGTACCTGACGGAGTTGCGACGGGCGGTCCAGTCTCGAGACCGGTCGCGGAGCGAGCTTGAGCCGGCTGAGCTAATGGCGAGCGGCGGCGAAGGCGTGGCGCGGCGGGTGCTCGCCGGGGTACAGGCGCTGCATCCAGCAGGAAGGCTGGCCCGCGGGCGTCGGGACGGTCGTGATTCCGGCCGCTCGCGGGCGGCTGCGGCTCGCCCAGGGGCGGCCACCGGAAGCGCTGGCGGACTTCAAGCGGTGCGCGAGGATGTTCAGTCCGGATGTGTGGGGCACCGAGATGCGTGACGTGGGGTATCTGCACGCGCGCAGTGGCGCGGCTCTCGCGCTCCTGCGGCTGGGTGAGCGCGAGTCGGCGCTCAAAATGGCGCGGGCCGAGTTAGCCGACGTGCGCGTGTTCGGCGCCCCGCGCGCTGGGGGTCGCTTCGCGTGTCACGGGGCTAGCCGACGGCGGGAAGCACGGCCTCGAGCTGCTGCATGAATCGGTGGCCAGCCAGAGAGATTCACCGGCACGGCTTGAGCTGGCACATTCGCTGACCGAGCTTGGCGCGGCACTGCGTCGCTCCGGCGAGCGCAAAGCCGCAGCTGATCCTCTCGGGGAGGGGCTCGAGCTGGCTGCGCGTTGCGGCGCTCGCCAGCTTGCGGCCCGGGCGCGCGAGGAGCTCAGGGCCACCGGCTCGCGGCCGCGGCGCGCGTGGCGCACCGGGGTCGAGTCGCTAACACCCGGCGAGCTGCGCGTCGCGCGCCTCGCCGCCGAGGGCGCCACCAACCGGGAGATCGCCCATCAGCTGTACGCGACGCTCAAGACGGTAGAGGGCCACCTCTCGCGCGCCTACACCAAGCTCGGGATCAAGGGTCGGAACGAGCTGCCAGGGGTGCTCGAGCCAGAAAAGACCAGGGTGCCGACCCTCTAGCGAACCACCGGCCTGCACAGCAACCCTTCGCGTCCTCATCAACGGACCGAAGGGAGCTTTCAGATGACCATGACCACGCGCGAGGCGTTCGAGCGCGGGACCGACACCTTCAACGCCCACGACCTCGACGGGTTCGCCGAGGTGCTGGCGGACGACGTCGTGTTCGCGGCGCCCGGCGGGATCGGCGGCGAAGGCAAGGCCGCGTGCGTCGAGTTCTTCGGCACCTGGTACAGCGCGTTTTCCGACGCGCACGTCGAGGTCCACAGCGCCCACTTCATCGACGACATCGTGATCGAAGCGGGCACATTCTGCGGGACCCACGACGGGGTTCTGCCCACACCGAGCGGCGATGTCCCACCAACCGGTCGCGCGGTCAGCGTGCCCTACATCCACACGCTGCGCTACCGCGACGGGCTGCACGTCTCGTTCAACCTCCTGTTCGACCGGTTGCTGATGCTCGAGCAGCTCGGCCTCGCTCCGGCGCCTGCGGCGATCGGGTGAACAGGACCGCTCATGCCGCGGATTTCGATCCCGCCGGCGCGGCTAAGGCTCGCGGAGAAGGAGGCGCTCGAGGCTGTCGGCAAGCCAGGCCTGGTAGCGAGCGGGAGTCCACCGATGATGCTGGGTGAGCAGCAGGTAGACCTCGGGGTTTCCGAGCGCCGAGTAGGTGTCGGCGGCCTGGTCGAGCGTGAGGTCGGCGCGCAGGGCACCGTCGGCGCCGATCAGCTCGACCAGGATCCGCTGGAACCGGCGGCGCCGAGCGATCTCTGCAGCCTGCTGCGCGCGCAGCGCCTCGTCGGAGGCGGCCGCGTCGTGCAGCAGCGCGTAAACGGGCGCGATCCGTTCGAGCATGGCACGCGAGAGCTCGGCGGCGATCTGCACGCGTCGGCGCGGATCCCGCTCGGCGGCGAGCGAGGCGAGCTCGGGACGGT
Organism: Solirubrobacterales bacterium; assembly: GCA_019239445.1. Lineage (GTDB taxonomy): Bacteria > Actinomycetota > Thermoleophilia > Solirubrobacterales > Solirubrobacteraceae > Palsa-465. The sequence goes on along the minus strand of JAFAZV010000444.1, from coordinate 4,767 downwards.
CCTCAAGGGGGGTGTGCCCGTCCTCCGTGACCGTGGCGTGCTTGACGGCGATCATCAGGTTCGTCTTGTTGCGAAAGCGGGCGTAAACCGTCTCGACGGCCACGTCGGCGGCCTCGGCGATCGCATCGATCGTCGTCTGTACGTAGCCGCGCTGGAGAAACAGGTGCCTGGCGGCTTCGACGATCCGGTCGTGGGTCGCCTGCGCTTTCTGCGCGCGGCGGGTGCGCTTGGCGATCTTGACAGGCTCGGCCATGTGCGTATAGTAGCCGAGCATCCATACAGTAGTACTGTATTCATCAATAACAACTGTAATTGAAGGCGAGGACCGGATGAGCGATTGGATCTGGCTTCAGCCCGGCGCGGGCGCGCCGATCGATCTGGCCGTCGGTTGTCCGACCGTCAAGGTAGGCGCGGGGTTCAGCTGCCAGGTCGGGATGGTGGAGGGGGAGGTTCCGCCGGGCGGCGGCTTTCAGATCCCGCACTGGCACGAGGACCTCGATGAGGTGTTCTACGTCCTCGAGGGCGAGATCGAGTTCCTGCTCGACGGACAGTGGCGGCGCGCGGTGGCCGGCAGCACGGTGTTCGTCGCCGCGGGCACGGTGCACGCGTTCCGCAACGCGAGCGACCAGCCGGCGCGCCAGCTGGTCGTCGGTCCGGTCGAGGTCGCCGAGCTGATCGCCGAGCTCGGCGAGCACCCGCGCGAGCGGTGGGAGGAGGTGCACGAACGCCACCGCTCGCACTACGTCACCCAACACGCGTAAGCGGCGATGCCTGGCTCGCACTGGAGCGTCCGCGAAGCGGTCACCCGCCCGGGCCTCGTCGGCGGACGGTCGGCGCGAGCCGGACGCGAGGTCGACGTTCGCGTCCGGAAGCGCTTCCGGGACGGGGATCCCGACGCTGTGCGGGTCGTCTACAGGGCCTACGGCGCGCTGGTGTACGGGGTCGCGTTCCGGGTGCTCCGGGATCGCCCGCTTTGCGAGGAGGCGACCCAGCAGACGTTCCTGCGCGCGTGGCAGGCTGCCGCCGCGTTTGATGCGAGCCGCGAGCTCGGGCCGTGGCTGGCGACGATCGCACGGCGCGTCGCGATCGACCTGCACCGCCGCGAAGCGATCCGAGCAGCCGAGCCGCTCGACACGGCGCCGGCCGATGACCCCGGGCTCGTCACACGGCCGCTGACGGATGCGGTCCTTGAGGTGTGGGAGGTTCGCCGAGCGATCTCGACGCTCCCGAACGAGCAGCGCGAGGTGGTTCGCCTGCAGCACTTCGAGGGGCTCGCCCACGAGCAGATCGCAGCGCGCCTAGGGGTACCCGTAGGAACGGTCAAGTCGCGCTCTCATCGCGCGCACCGGCGGCTGGCGCTCGAGCTCGGGCATCTGCGCGAAGGGAACCACTCGCCCCCCACCGGCCGTAGCGAGTTGCAAGAGGCAGCGCGTTGAGCGAGGACGATGACATTCGCATCGGCTACCTCGCCGGTGAAGCGAACGGTTCGCGCCCGGCGGGTGACGGCGCGGACCTTGACGAGCTACGCGCGGTGCTCGCCTCACCTGCAGTGTGGGTGCAGCCGCCGGCGAGCCTCGAGGGGGAGACGGTCGCCGCGATCGTCGAGGCGGCCCGGCTCCGACACGCCGCACGCAATGCTCACGGTCGGCAGAGCCGTCGACGCCACGGGTGGCGCGTAGCAGGCATTGCCCTCGCGGGGACGCTAGCTGCCGGGTTGATCGCGAGCGTCATCGGCCTCGGCGCCGGCGGCAAGCGCCCGCGGACCGAACAGCTGGCGATGGTGGTGTCCGGCACCGCGCTGGCCCCCTCCGCGCGCGGAACTGCGAACTTGACGCGCACCGCGTCCGGCTGGGAGATCCAGCTCTCGGTCGCAGGCCTGCCGCGCCTCGCGGGCGGCCGCTACTACGAGGGCTGGCTGCAAGACGCGACCGGCGAGCGGGTCGCGGTCGGGACGTTCAACGATGCTCGCAACGTGACCCTGTGGGCGGGCGTTTCACCAGCGAGGTTCGCGACGCTGGTGGTCACGGTTCAGCGCGTGGGCGCGGACCCGGGTGACTCGCGCGTTCGGATGCTGGTCGGCTTGCTCGGAACCCGGCGGCATCGACGTCCGTAGAAGTGAGTGGACGCGGCATCGATTCTCGGCCTCGTCAACTGTCCACTTCGATTCTCTGAAGGAGACTTCATGTCACTCGACGTTCTCGGTCGAGCGCCGACACGCGCGCTCGGCTGCCGACGCGGCCTACGCCGCCGTTTGGCGGGCGGGCTAATGATTGCGACGGTGGGCTTGTTGGCCACCGCCGCTTCGGCCTCCGCCTACACCCCGACCCCAATCGTCACCAATGGCTCCTGGAGCCCGAACCCGTGCTGCAACGCTCCCCATCCCGGTTGGTACAAGGACGCGTTCGGCATCGTCCATCTGGAGGGCGCCGTCAGTCAGCTCGTGATTCCCGGCGGCACGCCACTGATCACTACCTTGCCGCCGGCGGCGCGGCCGGACCGCTCTGTATTCGAGGTCGTGCACACATTCGGCGGCACGTACGCGGACATCTCGATCGACCCGCAAGGGCGAGTCGGGATCATCGCGCCGCGCTTCCCGGAGAAGTTCGATCCGAGCTTCGTCTCGCTGGAGGGCGTCAGCTACCAGACCAACGATCAGATCCCCGTCAACCCGATCGCGATCAACCAGCGCAACTGGGTGCAGAACTGGGGGCCGCAGGTCGCGACCAATCGGAACAAGTCGTTCGGGGCAACCAACCCCAGCTGGTACAAGGATGGCTCGGGGATCGTGCACCTGGAGGGCGCCACCAGGCAGACGAATGCGCTAGGCAGCTCCGCCCCGCTGGTCGGCACCCTCCCGCCGGTCGCGGCTCCCGCCCGTGACGTGATCGTGCTCGCGCACACCTTCAACGGCACCTACACCCAGCTGCAGATCGACACCGACGGGCGGATCTTCTACGGCGGTACACGCGCACCAGGGACGAGTGATCCGTCGTTCGTATCGCTCGAGGGGATCAGCTTCAGCCCCGGAGCGCTGTTCTCACACATCGGCCAGTTCAACAGCACCGACTGGAGCAGGTGCTTCGGCAACCAGGAGCCCGGCTGGGTCGAGGACAGCGCCGGGATCGTTCACCTCGAAGGGTGCGCGTCACAGCACTCGATCACGCTCAGCCCCGACCCGAACTTGATCGGCTCGGTGCCACGGGTCGTCGCGCCGGACCAGACCGTGTACGAGGTCGTCGAGGCAGGGGCCGGGGAGTACGCCGATGTCGCGATCTCGCCGGACGGCCATATCCGGGTGGTGGGCATCCCGCCAGCGCAGGGCGTGCTCTCGATCCTGAACCTCGAGGGCATCACGTACCAGCCGACCGACGCCGCGGGTCCGCTGGCGCTCTCGCTGACCCGGACCGGTGGGGTGCTCGCGCTGCTGCACCAGCCGCGCAAGCTCGAGCTCGCGCTGTTCAAGCTCGGCCCGCACGCGCACCGACTCGGCACCGTGAAGCTCGGGCCGGCGCGCGCCGGACGCTCACGCCTGCGCTGGAACCTGAGCCTCGATGGTCATCGCCTGACCCGCGGCACCTACATCGCCGAGTTGCTCGCGGTCCCCGCTCGCGGCGAGGCGATCGCCGGTGGCCCGGGCGTCACGTTCACGCTCACCGGTAAGGGCAGGCTCCGGGTCCTGTCCTCGACCTGCTCGGTCGCGAACGCGCTCAGACATCGCTGCTGAACGCCGCCGAGCAACCGGCGGCACCTCGCCTGCCCCCGCGAGTTGCCGCCAGCCGCCCGCGCCGCCGCACCCCAGGCGGCGCGGGCGGCGCCCACCTCACCCACATCGACCGATTGGAGAAACCAATGCTCAGAACGACCCACAAGCTTCGCCGCCGAGCGCTCGCGGTAATCACGCTCGCCGCGTTCGCGGCCGCGCCCACCACCGCCGCCGCTTACCCGAGCGGTCCGATCCGCGGCGTGGCCGACTATCCCAGCGGCCCGGTCCGCCCAGCGTTGGTCTCCGCCGCCCCCGCACTCGAACCTGGGGCGGCGATGCTGGCACAGACGAACCCTATCCGGGTGGCCGCCGGCACCGCGGCTCACCCCGCTATCTGAGCCGCTTGCCTTGAACGCCGACCGCAAACTTGCCATGAGCCCGCGTGGACAGCGACACATCTGCGTTAGCGGAGCGAAGCTGGGGATCCTCGTCACGCCGGCGATCGCGGTTCTGGCGTCGGGCGCGAGCACCGCAGCCGCCGATACGACCATCAACGTCAACACGCCCTCCGACGAGACCACGGTCGGGGATGGGACCTGTTCGCTGCGCGAGGCGCTGCTATTCGCCAACGGGGTCCAGGGCGGCGAGGACTGCGGCACCGGCCAGTCGCCCGGGACGGTCACGATCCTGCTGCCGGCCCAGCACTACTCGCTCACACAAGGGGTGCTGACGCTCGAGCGCGTCGATGGACAGATCACGATTCAAGGCTCGGGCGTCGGCCCGATGGGGACGACGATTGACGCACAGCACACGAGTAGAGCCTTCCTAGTCGAGAACGGCGTAACGGCTCAGATCACCGGATTGACGATCACCGGCGGCCAAGCCCCATCGGGCTGCGACGGCGGACCCGGCGGCGACGGCGGTCCGGGCGGATCCGGCGGCGGAATCTCCAACTTCGGCACCCTCGCGCTGACCGATGCGTCCGTGACCGGCAACGCCAGCGGCAACGGCGGCACCGGGGGCGACGGCACCGGGACCCAGACCGGCGGCACTGGCGGAGCCGG
>JAFAZV010000275.1 GCA_019239445.1 Solirubrobacterales bacterium | reverse complement strand
CGCGCTTCAGCGCTGATGACACCGGCAACATCGCCTTCGCCGCCAACACGTTGATGGTGTGTCCACCGACGGCTCCGGGTTGCGCGGCGGCTCGCAACGGCGCCGCGGTTGCGACGGGCCAGGACAGCACGCTGAACAACAACCAGTACCTGATGCAGTACGTCAACACCGATCCTGGAACGGTGCCCGGATCGGGTCCCTCGTTCGACTCCTCCTCGTCGAACTTGTCCCTTCCGCCCACGGCGACCGTCCTGTTCGCCGGCCTGTACTGGGGCGCGGACACACGGGCGGGTCAGAGCCCGAACGGAGTCGGCGCCCCGAACTCGGCGCTGCGCAACCAGGTCGGCTTCCGGGTTCCCGGCGCCTCAACGTATGCCCAGCTCACCGCGTCAGTCGTCGACAGCTCGACGGGCACGCCGAGCCGCTACAGCGCCTTCGCCGATGTGACAGCACAGGTGCGGGCGGCCGGCGCCGGCAGCTACAGCGTGGCGAACGTCCAAGCGGGCACCGGGGGCGATCGCTACGCCGGATGGACGCTGGTCGTCGCCTACCGCGACCCGACGCAGCCGCCTCGAAACCTGACCGTCGACGACGGCTTCATCAGCGTCAACTCGGGGTCGCCGCCCACGACGATCCCTGTGTCCGGGTTCCGGACGCCGCCGAACGGACCCGTGCGGACGACGCTCGGCTTCGTCGCCTACGAGGGGGACGGAGGCCTGACCGGAGACAGCGCGAGCCTCAACGGGACCCGGCTCTCCGACGCGGCCAATCCGCCCAACAACTTCTTCGGCAGCGCGATCTCGAACCTCGGAGCCAACGTCACCACGCGCAACCCCAGCGACGTCAACAACTGGGCCTACGACTCGAAGCTGGTCGCCGGCAACGGCATCCTGCCGAACAACGCGACTTCGGCCAGCATCCTGCTCACGACGAGCGGCGACACCTACTTCCCGGCCGTGGTGACGTTTGCCACTGACCTCTTCGCACCGATCATCACCAGCTCGAAGTCGGCGGTGAACGTGACACACCCCGGGGGCCCTGATCAGCGCGGCGACACCCTGCGCTACACGGTCTCCTATACCAACAGCGGCGCCGACGCGGCCCGCGACTTCGTGATGCGCGATCCGATTCCGTCCGGATCGACATACGTGCCAGGCAGCCTGCGCATCACCGCCGGCCCGCAGGCGCCGGCGAGCCCCACCGACGCGCTCGGCGACGATCCCGGCGAGTTCAACTCCGCCACCGTCGAGGCGATCTTCCGCCTCGGGGCGGGTGGCAACGGCACCAGCGGCGGCACGCTCGCGCCCGGCGCCACCGTCACGGCGACGTTCGACGTCAAGATCGACCCCACTGACGCTCCGGGGCAGCAGATCGTCAACCAGGCTACGGCCACGTTCACCGGCCAGACCCTGGGCACGGCGTTCACCGATACCTCGCCCCAGGTTGTGAACACCGTCTCGGCGCCTTCGTTCTCGATCTCCAAGAGCCACAGCGGCAGCCTCGTCGCAGGCCTGCCGACGACGTTCACGCTCGCCATCTCGAACGCGGGGAACGCCGCTACCGACGGCTCGACGGTGACGGTCAGCGATCCGTTCCCGGCCAGCTCCTTCAGCGCGCTCGCCAACGCCGGTGGCAACGGCTGGAGCTGCGGTGTCGAGGCGCTCACCCTCACCTGCTCGCGGAGCGATCCGCTCCCCGGTGGCGGTAGCTATCCACCGATCCTCGTCGACGCGACGGTACGTAATCCCGCCCCGGCCACGATCGTCAACACTGCCACCGTGTCAGGCGGAGGATCGGAGTCGAGCAGCGCCAGCGACGGCGGCGGTGCGAGCGGTTTGGCTGACCTGTCGATCACCAAGGTCGGGCAGCCCGACACGGTGCCCTCCGGCGGCCAGGTCACCTACACGCTCCAGGTCCAGAACTCAGGTCCGTCGGACGCCGCCGGCGTGACGGTGGACGATCCGCTGTCAGCCGGGTCCTACCGCGACATCAGCGTCGACACGACGCAAGGCAACTGCACCGCGACCGTGTCGTGTTCTCTCGGAACGGTCAGCGCCGGCTCGACGGTGACGATCACGATCACGGCGACGGTCGCCACGGCGCCGGCCACGCTCACGAACCAGGCCACGGTATCCAGCTCGACGCCCGATCCCGATCCGAGCAACAACAGTGCCACTGCCACCGTCACGGCGCCGGCGAGCGCGGATCTCGGGGTCGACAAAACCGGGCCCGCGAACCCGAACGCGGGCGGCGCCGACACCTTCACCGTCACGGTCACAAACCAAGGCCCCGACACCGCCACGGGCGTGGTTGTCAACGATCCCCTTCCGGCTCGGTTCACCGCGACTGGCGCCTCGGGCGGCGGCTTCAGCTGCACGATTTCCGGCAGCGCGGGCGGCTCGGTCGTGTGCACGCGGGCGTCGCTCGCCGTCGCCGAGGGCCCGCAGACGATCACGATCACCGGCCAGCTCGCCAGCGGCATCGAGGGACAATCGATCGCCAACGCAGCGTCGGTCACCTCGGATGCGGCCGACACCGATCTATCCAACAACGTCGCGACGCTCACCCAGCTCGTCGGGCCGGTCGCCGACGTGTCGATCACCAAGCAGGCGCTCCTGAGCGACGGGGTGACGCCGGTGAGCGCTCCGCTGTCGGTCGGGGACACCTTCATCTACTCGCTCGTCGTATCCAATCGGGGGCCAAGCGATGCGTCCACGGTTTCGGTCACCGACGCGCTGCCACCGGGCCTCGCGCTCGCGAGCACCGCCGCCGGGTGCACTCCGGGCGCCGGATCGGGCGGAACGATCACGTGCGCGCTCGGCACCGTCGGTGCCGGCACCAGCCGAACGATCAACCTGTCGGTCACAGTCGGAGCGGCGGCCGCGAACACGACGCCCACGAACACCGCCAGCGTCAGCGCGGCGACCGTCGATCAAGACAACTCCAACAACTCGGCCAGCGCCACGGTGGGCGTCGGTAGCGTGGCGAACCTGGCGCTGTTGAAGTCGGCCTCGCCGCGCGTGGCCAACGAGGGAGACCTCGTCACGTTCACCTACACGGTGACGAACAGCAACCCGGTCGGCGAATCGGGTGGGGGCTCGACCGGGCTCGGCACGACCGGAGCCAGGATCACCGATCCGCTGCCGGCGGGGCTGCAGTTCGTCTCCGCGTCGGCCAACTGCAGCGCCAGCGGCGCCACCGTCACCTGTGACGTGGGCGCCGTCGGCCCCGGTGAGACGAAGACGGCGACAGTCGTCGCCCGGGTGGCAACCGGCACCGCCGGAACCACGGTGATCAACACCGCCAGCGTCGGTAGCGTCGCCAGCGGTGACACGCCCGCCCTGCCCGAGCTCGATCCGAGCGACAACAGCGACGCCGCCGCGGTCGTGGTCAATCCGGAGGCCGACCTGTCGCTCAGCAAGACGGTCTCGAACCCGAGCCCGGCCACCGACGCTGAGGTGAACTACACGTTGACGGCGAGGAACGCCGGACCGAACGATGCCAGCAACGTGAAGATCACCGACTCGCTGCCCGCGGGCCTCGAGTTCATCGACGCCTCGCCGGGGTGCGACAACGCGTCCGGCGCGATCACGTGCACGATCGCCACGCTGGCCAGCGGCGACACGAGCTCCGTGACGATCAGGGCGCGAACGACGGCCGCGGTCGCAGGAGCCTCACTCGGCAATCTCGCCAGCGTCAGCGCCGCCGAGCGCGATCCGAGTCCGGCCAACAACGACGCCAGCGCGACGATCAACGTCCAGCCGTTGGTCGACCTCGATCTCATCAAGACTGCCTCGAACCCGACGCCGACGTCGGGCGGCGCCGTGAGCTACACGCTGACGCTGGTCAACAAGGGACCGAGCCCGGCGACCGGAGCCAAGATCGCCGACGCGTTGCCGAGTGGCCTCTCGTTCCGCTCGGCCGTCGCGAGCCAAGGTAGCTGCGGCGCCTCAGGGCAAACCGTCACCTGCGGGCTGGGAACGCTGAATGCGGGGGCAACCGCGATGGTCGTGGTCACGGCCGAGGTTGCCGCCGGAACCGCCGGCGGCACGCTCACCAACCGAGCCACCGCGGCGGCGAACGAGCCGGTCGCTCGGCCGGCTTTGCTGAGCGCCGACGCGACGGTGCGACCGACCGCCCCGGAGCCGCCCGGGCCGTCGCCTTCGGCGGACCTGTCGATCACGAAGACCGTCAACCACCACACCGGGCGCACCGGGCGACCGCTCACCTACACGATCACGGTCAGCAACCATGGCCCGGCGACAGCGGCGAATCCGGTCGTGACTGACGTTTTCGGGGCCGCGGTGAAGATCGTCTCGATGCACGCCGCCGGCGGGTCGTGCAGCAAGGTCAGGTCGGTGTTGTGCAAGCTGGCGTCGCTTGCGTCGGGAGGCGTGGCCCGGATCACTATCGTGGCGGCGCCCGAGACTGTCGGGCGCTTGAGGAACGCCGCCGGCGTCAGCTCGAGCACGCCGGACGGCAACGGCGCCAACAATCTGGCTCGAGTGACGACGCAGATCAGACCCGGACCGGCGGCGCTGCGGATCACGAAGTCCGCGGCTCAGAAGTCGGTCGGGCCGGGACAGACGTTCTCGTTCATCATCGCCGTGCGATCGCTCGGCCCCGAGCCGGCACTGGCGACGCAGGTATGCGATCTCCTGGGTCGCGGCATGATGTTCGTCTCAACCCAAGGCGCCAGCTTCCATCGCGGTCGCGCGTGCTGGAGGATCTCGTCGCTGGCCAAGGGTAAGAGCCGGCACTTCCGCGTGCGCGTGCGTGCCGACGCCCAGCGGACGCAGCGGCTGACCAACCGCGCTACCGCCTCAGCCGACGGAGTTCGCGAGACACAGGCACGAGCCACGATCCAGCTCGTGGCGCCGCCGGCACCTGCGCCGCCGCGATTCACCGGCTGACACCTGGACCCGCGCCAGTTTCGTCCTTCATCTAGCCTGCTGGCCGAGTTGCCCGAGCTGCCGACGAGCCCCGACACTCCTCCGATCCGCACACGATGACGCACGACCTCCTCGCGCGCCCGCGCGATCCGAGCCTGCGGGCTCGTTCAGGACGGGTTCAGGTGCCACGAGCACGATTCCGTCGCTTGGGCCTGTTCGCCTCTCCACGTGGTGCAGCTCGCTGCTGCGCGTCCGCCGTCGTAGCAGCTGCGCTGCTCGCAGCCTGCGGGGGTTCTTCGGGTGGCAGTGCCTCCTCGGCGAGCTCGTCCACCCGCTCCGCCGCGGCCGCACATCCCAAGCCGACCGCGCCGCGGGAAGGGCTGCGCTTGGAACCGCGCTCAGCGGGCGTACTGCCGGCGCCCGTGCGTAACCCGGCGACGACGGCGGTTGGCGGGCGCGCCATCTTGATGGGAGGCCTCGATTCCGCCGACAGCTCGACCGCCGACGTGGTGCTCGCCGGCGCCGGACATGCGCGGCGCCTGAATCCGCTACCCGCCGCAGTGCACGACGCGGCCGCAGCGACGCTCGCCGGGCGCGCCTTCTTGCTCGGGGGCGGCGAGCCCTCGCACGACGAGATCATCGCCACCGGCGGCGGACCGACGGCGACCGTGGGTCGCCTGCCGGCACCGGCGTCAGACGTCGCCGCGGCCACGCTCGACGGCGTCGTCTACGTCGTCGGCGGCTATACGGGAACCGAGCCGCTGCGCTCGATCGTGGCCTGGAAAGGCTCCGGCACCGGGCAGGTCGTCGCTCAGCTTCCGCACCCGGTTCGCTATGCGGCGGTCACAGCACTTGCTGCGCGACTGCTGATCATCGGTGGCTCGGTTGGCGATTCCGCGTCCCGCGCGATCCTCGCGTTCGATCCGGCCACCCGCCAGGTCGAGCAGATCGGTGTGTTGCCGCGTCCGCTGACGCATGCTGCCGCGGTGGCGCTGAACGGGCGGGCGTACGTCGTCGGCGGCCGAGGGGGCACCCAGGGGACGCAGAGCGACGAGATCATGGCCATCGACCCGATCCGCGGACGCGTGACCCGAGCCGGCCGACTGCCGGTCGGGCTCTCGGATGCGGGCGCGGCAACGGTCTCCGGCGGAGTTCTGGTCGTCGGCGGGCGCACCGCTGACGGGACGGTCAGCGACCGGATGTATCTCCTGCACCCGGCGCCCCAGAGCGGTTGATGTCGGCGATCTCCACCTGCAAGCGCGCGGCCCTGCTCGGCCTCATGCTGCTTGGCCTGATCGCCGCAGCCGGGTGCGGTGGCTCCTCTAAGCCGCACGCAACGTCCACTGCGACCGCGTCCTCGGCGGCCGCGGGGGCCGGCACCGCGCCTACCGCGTCAGCGCACCACGCGCCGGCTGCCTTGGATCCACACAACGTGTACGCCGCCGACGTGCCCGGCAACCTGTCTCCGGCCGTCAGAAACGACCGCCCGCTGATCTACGTCCCCAACAGCGGCAGCGACACGGTCACGGAGATCGATCCGAACACCCTCCATGTCGTGCGCCAGTTCGCGGTCGGAGCACTCCCTCAGCACGTCGTTCCCTCCTACGACCTGCGGACGCTTTGGGTGACCAACGACATCGGGAACACGCTCACCCCGATTGATCCCCGCACCGGCGCGCCGGGGCGGGAAGTTGCGGTCACCGATCCGTACAACATGTACTTCACGCCGGACGGGCGCTATGCCGTCGTGATGGCAGAGCGCCTGCGCCAAATCGACTTCCGAGACGCGCACACGATGAGGTTGCACCACTCGCTCGCGGTCCCTCAGTGTGCCGGCGTGAACCATGCCGATTTCACCGCCGACGGGCGCCGGATGCTCGCCAGCTGCGAGTTCGGCGGAGCCATGATCGTCGTCGACGTCGGCGCGGAGCGCGTCATTCGGACCATCCCGCTGCCCTCTGGCGCCTCCCCGCAGGACGTGAAGCTGTCTCCGGACGGTCGGGTGTTCTATGTCGCCGACCGTTACATCGGCGGCCTCTGGGTGTTCAGTGCACGATCGTTCAGGCGGATCGGCTTCATCGGCACCGGACCCGACGCGCACGGGCTGTACCCGAGCCGCGATGCTCGGTTCCTGTACGTCACCGACCGCTCGGCGGGGATGGTCTCGGTGGTCAGCTTTGCGACTCGGCGCGTGGTGAAGACGTGGTCGATTCCCGGCGGCAGCCCCGACATGGGTGGCGTGTCGGCGTCTGGGAGCACGATGTGGCTATCGGGACGCTACGACGGCGCGGCTTATGAGATCGACACCCGGTCCGGCAAGCTGCTACACCGCATCCCGGTGGGCGCCGGCCCGCACGGGCTGTGCGTGTGGCCGCAGCCTGGCCGGTATTCGCTCGGCCACACGGGCATCATGCGCTGAGCTCGTGCAGCTACGCGGCGGGCAGACGGATGACGAAGACAGCACCGGAGCCGCGGTCCACTAGCTCCACGTCCCCACCCGCGGCTCGAGCGAGGCGGCGGGCGAGCGGCAGCCCTAAACCGGCGCTGGCGTGCCCGGATGAGAACCCGGGTTCGAATATTCGCTCGCGGTCGCGCGGGGGAACCCCGGCGCCATCGTCGGCGACGTAAAGCTCGACGGCCCCGTTGCTCCGCTGCGCCGAAACGGTGACAGTGTTCATACCAAAGCGGCAGGCGTTTTCGAGCAGTGGCGCCAACACCCGCTCGGCAACTTCGGTTTCGACGCCGATCCTGAACGCATGCTCGGGAAGCACCGAGGCGACGCTGATCCCTCGGTTGTCGGCGACCGGCCTACACCCGTCGACGGCGGCACGTACGGCGGCCGACGCGTCGCCGCTCCCGTGCGGTCCCTGCAGCTCTACCCGCGCCGCGCTCAGTAGCGTCTCCAGCGTTCGACGCATCTGCTGGGCACTGGCCAGGACTCGCTCGTACCCGGCTTGATGCTCGGCGCTCCTGCGCGGGTGGCGCAAAGCCAACTGCGCCTCGGCGATCACGTTCGCCAGCGGCGAGCGGAGCTCGTGCGAGAGCTCAGAGGAGAAGCGCTGCTCGTGTCGCAGGCTGGTGGCAACGCGGTCGAGCAGGCTGTCGAGCGTGGCTGCAAGTTGCGTCAGCTCGTCGCGTGGCGGTCCCAGGGCGAAACGCCGTCCGGTGTCGGCCTGGCTCCATGCTGCCGCCTGCGCAGTCATGTGTGCAACCGGGCCTAGCGCGGCCGAGATGACATAGCGCGCCGCGACCGCAACAAGGACGAGGATCACCCCGCCCAGCACGAGCGACGCGATCAGCGCCGTATGTGCGGTGTTGTCATACGGAGCAAGGGAGACCTCGGCCACGACCGCGCCCACCCGCCGTCGATGCTCGAGCACCGGCACTACGTGCAGCCGGCGCTGCGTCGAAGTGACGTCCGCGGCGCCGCGCGAACGCAGGCCCATCCTGCGGGCCGCGGCCTCGGTCACTGGATCGCTGCGCGGTGCCTCGATCATCCTTCGGCCTGAGAACACCCAAGTACGTGCGTCGAGCGCGCCCGCATCCGGCGCCTCGGGTGCGATGACTCTCCCGTCGTGGATCTGGAGTGTCGCGACCTCGGCTGAGGCCCGCGCCGCCAGCACGTTATCGGCGTCCGCGCTCAGCCGTTCGCGCAGTAGCACGTTGAACGCGGCGATCAACACCACCAGAGCCAGCCCAACCGCGCCGACCACCGACAGCTGTAAGCGCCAGCGTAATCCCAAGCGTGAACCCATCACTGCAGGCGATACCCGGTCCCGTGCGAGGTGACGATCGTGGGCGAATCGGAAAGGGCGCGAAGCTTCCGCCGAAGGCGCGCAATGTAGACGTCGAGCGTGTTGTCGTGGACGATGGCGCCGAATGGCCACGCTGCGCGGATCAGCTCCGCCCGCCGGCACGTCTTCCCCTGGCGCCCAGCGAGCGCGCTCAGCAGCCGGAACTCGGTCGGCGTCAAGCTCACCCTGGCGCCATCCTGGCTCACCACGTGCTCGGTCGGATCCAGGCTGAGCCCGGCCAGTTCGAGTGCTGGCTCTGGGTTCAGGCGACGCGTCAGCGCCTGAAGGCGCGCGATCACCTCTTCGAGATCGAACGGCTTCGTAACGTAGTCGTCGCCGCCCGCGCTGAAGCCCGCGAGCCGATCCGGCAGCGCATCGCGCGCAGTCAGAAACAGCACCGGCGTGGTGATGCCGCGCGCCCGGAGGGCCTGGCACACGTCGCGCCCATCGGCATCGGGGAGGCCGATGTCGATCACGAATGCGTCCGGACTGCCTCCGGCCACGATTTCGAGCAGCTGATGTGCCGTGGCCATGCCCCGGGCCTCGAAACCCTCCGCGCGCAGGCTGCGGACGAGCACGTCACGAAGGTGAGGGTCGTCCTCGAGCACGAACACCTTGTTGGAAAGCACGCGGCAAGTATTGCGACCCGGGACGGCTCGCGAGGCGTCAGCCGTTACTCTGACTGCTCAGCAGCGCGGCGCTCGCCGGGCCCAAGGTGACGTGGAAGCCGCCGGCCGAGCCTCGCAGCGAGTAGGTCTGAACGGGGCCCATGAGGCGGCCCGTGCTCGACGGTGCGGCGAATCGCTGTCCCGCGAGCGCGACGCCATGCTCGGCAGCCGCAGCCGGCGCGGTCATGCGCTGGAACGTTGCCACGTGCGCCAGGCCGGGCATGCGGACCACCGCGTTCAGGCGGGTGTGCAGGCTCTTGTTGATGATTACGACATGAACGGCCCCATCGGGAGCCTCGGTCGCCCACGTCTTCACGCTGCGCGGCGTCGTGCTTTTAACTTCGAGCAACCGCGAGGTCGGGGGCGCCGCGCGCGCGAACAGGAGCAGGCCGTAGTACTCCGGCTCGACGAGCGCGGACCAGCGGCCGGCCTGACGCTTGAACGCGAACAGCTGATAGGCGGCGCCCGGGAAGGTGTGTACGTTCACTCCGTCGACGCCCGCCCGGACCATCTCGAACAGCGCATCGACCACCCAGAGCGCGGACGCAAACGTGTCGCTGAGCCCGCGCTTGCCGCTGCATGCGACGGAGTTCATCTCGTCGATTCGGAAGGCATCACCGTGCGCGTGAGCCAGAGCGGCATAGCGGGGTATGTGGGCGAGAAAGCCGCTTGCCGCAAACGGAGAGAGAAGGTTGCGCAGCGTTGCCTGCTCCGCTGATCCCGGCGGCGCGAAGCACCGATCGAGCGGATAGCGGTGAAATGTGACGGTTGAAACCGCGGGCTCGGCATTTAGGAATGCGCGTAGCCGCGGCATCCATCCGTACCCGCCGAGACTTGGTCCCGCGAGTGGGATTTGGGGCAGACGCCGGCGAAAGCTTGAGAAGTCGCGGATGAAGTTGGCGAAGCGGTAGCCGTGGCGCCGGGCGTAGACCAGCTCGTTGCCGCGGCGATACCAGGGGAATTTCCCGTAGGTGCTGGGCTCGTTGCCGATCTCGATCGCTTGCACGGCGCTCCGCCGTAACCCGGTGATCAACGCTTGCGCCTCGGCGCGGGCGAGAGTCGGGCGTGCGGCTTCCAAGTTCACCCCGAGGATCACTCGGGCGCCCAGATCTCGGACCAACGCGCGGGTTGTGGCGAGCCAGGCCGGGGTGAGGGCATAGCTGACGCCTCCGGGCCGAAGCAGCCGAGACGTCGGCCACCACGTCGAGTCGGTGCTGTCGCCACCGATGCGGAGAACCGGCGCTTGCCCAGGAGCCAGGTTGCGCACGAGCTGCTCCAGGACCGGGTTGATCCTCCGCGGGTTGGCGCCGGTATACGCCCGGACGCCCCGGAACTCGAACGACAGCCCCAGGAACCCGGGCGCTATCGGCCGCGACCCGGCGACCGGAGCGCTCGTCACGACGATCTTGGTCAGGTCCGCGGGCGTCTCGGCAGCCTGCGCTACGGCCGGATGCCCGGTGCGGATCGCGTCGACGTCGGCGACCTCGAGTGGTTCACCGAGAAGGAGAGTCACCGCGCAGACGACGGCGACGGCAGCGACGACGGCGGCCAGGGCGCGGCGCCTCGCCGGGGCTTTGGCGCTCACGGCTCAGGAGAGGGAGCGCCGTCGGGCACGAGCCGGCGAGAAGAGCCGGGAGGCGTCGGCTTGTGCATATGAGCCATGATCGGCAGGTTGTGCCACCGACATGACTATCTCCTGAACGGGCACCCCCGCGCCACGATCACCGTCCAAGTGCGGCGGCGGCAGCGCGCAGCTCGCTGGCGAGCGTTCCGCGCTCGCCGGCCTGATAGAGCGCACTGCCGGGATCGGTGAGCAGCTGCCGCAGCAGCGCCATACCCTGAGGCTGAATCGGTCGCCCATCGCGCAGCCGCAGATCGAGCGCCCTCAGCACCGCCTCGGCGGCGAGCAGCTCGGATGTCACCGGCCAGATCGCGGCCGTGAAACCGCCCGGCGGCCGTTGCGCGCTTCGCAGCGCGCGTGCCAGGCCGCGCCCGACTGTATTGCGGTTGCGGGCGCTCGTCAGTGTCTGGGCTCTGCGGGCGAGCAGCGCGCTGAGGTGAGGGTTGGCGCCGGCAGCCAGTTCGCGATCTAGCGCTGCTCCGCGCCACGCCGCCACGATCAGGACGCGCAGATCCTGCAGCGGGCGGCGGGGGCGAGCGCGGGCGGTCGGGCCCCGTAGATGAGTCTCGACAGGCGGTGGCTGAGCCGCGACTGACATCGTCCAGCCAATGGTGCGCGCCCGGCGGTCAAGGCCGCGCTAAGAATGAGCGCGCGGCCATAGAGATTTTGTAAAGGCGCGCTCCCGAGCGCGTTCCTCAGCGCGTCACTGCCGCCTGGCCGTGGATCCGCGCTCCCTCAGCGTCGGCTCGATCAAGACGCGCCGGCGCCGGCGGCCGCGCTCCTCGATCGCGCCGAGGACCATGCCCACCGCCGTGTCCACAACCCGCTCGGTGTCCCAGTCGAAGCTGGTCAGCGGCGGTGCGAGCAGGGCCGAGATCGGGTGATCGTCGTAGCCCACGACCGACAGCTGCTCCGGGATCGCCAGCCCTAGCTCGCGTGCGGCGGCGTACACGCCGTAAGCAATCGAGTCCGAGAAGCAGAACACGGCCGTTGGCGGGCGCGGAGCCTGGAGCAGCTGCCGCGCCACCGTCGTCGCCGCGTCGAGCTGATACGGCGTACTGACCGAGTCCACATCCAGGTCCAGCCTCTGCGCTTCGGCAGCGACGATCACCTCCGCCGGCCTGTCGTTGGTCGGAGATCCCGGCGGGCGCAGCACGGCCAGCCGCCGGTGTCCGAGCGAGTACAGGTGCTCCAGCGCCGCGCGGATGCCGTTGCGGTTGTCGAACAGAACTTCTCCGACCGCGCCGCCCGCCAAGGCGTCGCCGATCGAGACCACCGCCAGTGTGGCGGCGAGTTCAGGCCAGAAGTCATCGGCCGGGTCGACCGGCGAGACGATCAGCCCGTCGACGTGCTGATCGCGCAGCTGCGTCGCCAGCGACCGCTGCCGGTCCGGATCGCCGCGCGGGTCGAGGATCAGCGCGAATCGCTCTTCTGCCAGCAGCGCCCGGCCGGCCTGGGCCACAAGTTGCTGCTGTGAGAGGTCCTCGAGCGAGAGCCCGAGAATGCCGACCGTGCCCGTGCGGCCGCTGACCAGCGCCCGCGCGATCGGGTTCGCCTCGTAGCCGAGCTCGCTCGCCGCCTTGCGCACCCGCTCCTGAGTCTCCTCGGAGACGTTGATACCCCGCAACGCGTAGGAGACTGCGGCCGGAGACAGCCCTACGGCGTCGGCCACCTCGCGGATCGTGACGCGCTTGGCGGAAGGGCTCACGGCGAAGCAAAGCCTACGGGCAAACGCGGCCGACGGCTTGACAAAGGGCCTTTTAACCGTTTCACTGAAACGATTCATGAACCGCTTCAAAGCCGGGTCTCAGGAGCCTGATATCGAACCTGAAGCCCATGCCAGGGTCGACGTACACCAGCACCTTTGGCCGCCGGGTCTGGTCGAGGCGCTGCGAGGTCGTGACGCCCCGCCCAGGTTGCGGGGATGGACGCTCGAGCTCCCCGGTCAGCGCGCCGGCGAGGAAGATCCTCGCGACCACGATCCCGAGCTGCGAGCGCGCCAAGCCACCGCCGCGGGCTTGACCCTGGCTCTCATATCGCTGTCCTCGGCGCTCGGCATCGAGTCGCTGGCGCCCGATGAGGCGGCGCCGCTTCTCAGCGCCTACCACGACGGCGCGCTCGAATTGCCGGCGCCCTATGGCGCCTGGGCGGCCGCCGGCCTGGTCGAAATCGACCCCGGAGCGCTCGCGCGCGAGCTCGACCGCGGCTTTGCCGGCCTGCAGCTGCCGGCCAGCGCCCTCGCCGACTCCGCCGGCTACGAGGGCGCCGGTCCGCTGCTCGCTCTGCTCGAGCAGCGGCGTCGGCCGTTGTTGATCCATCCCGGGCCGGCGGCGCCGGCCGGGGCGGGGACGCCGGCGTGGTGGCCGGCGATGGTCGATTACGTCCAGCAGATGCACGCCGCGTGGTACGCCTTCCGGGTTCACGGGCGCGCGCGGCACCCGCGGCTGTCCGTCTGCTTCGCCATGCTCGCCGGACTCGCGCCGCTGCACGGAGAGCGGTTCCGAGCCCGCGCCGGCCAAGGCTCGAAGCTCGACGAGCAGGTCTTCCTCGAGACGTCCTCGTACAGCACCCGGGCGATCGACGCCACGATTCGCGTGCTCGGTGTCGACGTCCTCGTGAATGGCTCAGACCGGCCGTATGCTGCTCCGCTCGAGGCCCAGCTCAGTCCGGCCACCTCCGCTGCGCTTCACCGCTCGAATCCGTTCCGGCTACTGCTTCCTGAGGAGGTGACTGATGCGCCTGCCCCGCTTGCCGGCGCTGCCGTCGCGCGATCTTGAGCGCGAGGAGCTTCGGCGTCTCGTCGACGAGCTCGCTCGGCAGGCCGGGCGCTGGCGCGCAGCGGCGACTGCTGAGGCAGGCGAGCGCCACTTCATCTCGCTCTACCGCGACGACCATCTCGACCTTTGGCTGATCGCATGGACCGAGCTCGGAGATACCGGCTGGCACGACCACGACATCTCCTCCGGAGCGGTTCGAGTCCTCGAGGGGACGCTCGAGGAGTCGAGCCCACGTCTCGGCGGCGCGCCCGTCACGCGGGTCATACCCGACGGGAGCTCGTTTGCCTTCGGGCCCGATCACATCCACCGCCTTGCGGGCCTCGCCGAACGCTCGCTCTCGCTTCACGCCTACTCGCCCCCGCTGTGGCGCCTGGGGCAGTATTCGGTCGATGCTGAGGGCGTCATGCGCCGCGTGTCGGTCAGCTACGCCGAGGAGCTGCGACCGCTTGAAGCGCCGCTGACGGCGGGGTGATCCGGGCCGCGGGCGATGGCCAGAATCGTCCTCGATGGCGAGAGTCTCACGCCCGGCGCGGTAGCCGCCGTTGCGCGCGATGGCGAGGCCGTGGCGCTGGCGCCGGCGGCGCGCGCGCGCAACGCTGACGCACGCGCGACTCTGGCAGCGCTGCTCGAGCGCGGCGAAGACGTCTACGGCGCGACTACGGGCGTGGGCGCCCTACGCGACCGGCAGATCGATCCCCCGGATCGAGAGCAGCTGCAGTGGAACCTGCTGCGCAGTCATGCCGTCGACGCCGGCCCGGCTCTGCCGGCGGACGTCGTGCGCGCAGCGATGGTCGTGCGGGCCAATCAGCTCGGTGCGGGAGGCGCAGGCGTTGCCGAGGACCTGCTGGATGCGCTCGTACGTGCGCTCAACCAGGGCCGGGTGCCGCAGGTGCGCCAGTTCGGATCGCTTGGCACCGGAGACGTAGCGGGTCTGGCGCAGATCGCGCTGACGCTCCTGGGCGACGGCGGGAGCCCTCACGATCAAGGAAAGATTCGGCTTGGGCTGCGGGACGCCGTGGGCTTCACGAGCTCGAACGCGATCACGATCGGCCGCGCCGCGCTGCTGGCGGAGGACCTGGCGGCGCTCCACGACTGCTGGCTCACCGTGGCCGCGCTTTCCTTCGAGGCCGCCGGCGCCGATCCCGTCGTACTCGATGAGCGGGTAAACGCGGCGTCGCGCGGCGGCGGCCAATGCGTGGTCGCCGCGCGCATGCGTCGTCTGCTCTCGCACGCCGGAGCCGGCATCGCAGGCGATGCCAGCCTGTCGGTCGCGGCGAGCACGGGGCAGGTTGCGGTAATGCAGCTGGTGCAGGATCCGTACCCGTTCCGCGTACTACCCCAAGTCGACGGCGTGGCCTCTGACGCCGTGCGATCGCTGCATGCGGTGCTCGTCCGCGAGCTCAACGTTCGGGGCGAGAACGCCCTCATCGCGGACGAGCGAGCGTGGCCGAACGGGAACTTCCACGGCGCTGCGCTGGCCGCCGCGCTCGATGCCCTCCGAGCCGCCGTCGCGCAGTCGGCATCGCTGATCGCGGCCCGGATCAGCTGCCTGCTCGACCCTCGCCTGACCGGGCTGCCCCCGTTCCTGGCCGCCGAGCCGGGTCTGCAGTCCGGGATGATGATGCTCGAGTACACCAGTCAGTCCGCAGCCGCCGAAGCGCGCGCGCTGGCCGCGCCGATGGCCGCTCAAGCAGTTGGCGCCTCGCTCGGCGTCGAGTCTCACGGCAGCCTGGCGGCGACGTCCGCCCGTTATGCCGCGGAGCAGCTCGACGCCGTGCGCGTGCTCGTGGGCACCGAGCTCGTAGTGGCGATGCGGGCGCTCGAGCTGAGCCGGCGGGTGCCGCGTGGCGCCGGCACCAGTCGCCTGTTCGCGCTCGCGCGGGAACGCCTCCCGGCGGGACTCGAGGACCGGCGCTTCAGCGAAGACGTCGAGGCTGCGGTCAGGCTCGTAGCGAGCTGGGTGCCCGCCGCGTAACGTGCCCGTCGTGCACGCGGCGCAGGGCGGCGAGATCATCGATGGTTTGTGGCGCTTCGAGGCGCTGCATCCTGAGTGGACCGAGGAGGAGGGCGGCGAGGAGGGCTGGGAGCCGACCGTCGGATGGTGGGCGCTGCGCAGCCGCCCAAGCCTGGTCCTGATCGACCCGCTCGTGGTCGACTGGGACGAGCTCGACCGGCTGGTCGAGGCGAGCGGTGGCTGCGCGGGCGTCATCCGGACCTGCCATTGGCACCAGCGCAGCATCGCGGCGGTGGCCGAGCGATACCGTGCCGAAGTGTGGGCGAAGCGCCATCCGGATGGCGGCGCGCCGCTGCGGCTCGATCACGCGGTCAGCGCCGGCGCCGAGCTGTTCGACGCCGCGGTGCGCGTTCTCGACGTCGAGCGCACGGATGAGATCGCGTTATGGCTGCCCGAGCAGCGCGCGCTGGTGTTCGGCGACGCGATGCTCCGCCGCCGCGACGGTCGCCTGCGCGTATGCCCCGAGTCCTGGACTCAGCCAGTGGGCGGTCCTGAGCGCCTCCGTGCGCTACTGCGCGCCCTCGGCGAGCTGCCGGTGGAGCACGTGCTCGTCTCGCACGGACCGTTGGTGCTCGGAGACGGCCTTCTGTCGCTCCGTGGCGCGACGGCCTGAGCTGGCGCTAGCCCGTGAACACCGGTGGACGGGGTGCGATAACGATCACGCTCGCTCGGGCCCGCGCGGTTCGGGCGTTGCGCGCGGTCGCCGAAGCAGTGTTCCGGAGGCGCCCGCGAGCACTCGAGCTGACGCGCACGGTGTACCGGAGGGTCTTGGATCTCAGCACTTTCAACGTGCCGATGCTCGCGCACAACGTGCGGCCGCGGACCCGGAATCCGGGCGCTGAGGCTACGCTCAGGCCCCGCGGCAGCGAGTCGCAGACGCGGACGTTCAGGGCCGAGTTCTCCGCGACGTTCGCGATCCGCAGCGTGAACTTCGTCGTGGAACCGGCCGCGACCTGCGTGTGAGCCACGCTCTTGTGCAGCGACAGCGCGGTCCCCAGCACGTCAGGCTCGGACGGTTCGGGTGGCTGGGGCACGGGCGGCGCCGGCTGCGGCGGGAGCGGCACGTTGGGAACGACCACGCGCGTCTCTGTCGAGGCGCGGTTCGGATGCGGATCGGGCACGGGTTCGTCCTGGTCGCCCTGCACTGTGGCGGTGTTCGTCAGCAGCGTCCCCTCAGCGGTTCCAGGCGGAACGAGAGCGGTGATCGTCAGCGTGAGCGAGGAACCGGATGCCGGTGCCGGCGGCACGCTCGGCGCCGTGCACGTGACTGCGCCGCCGGCGCCGACGGGCGGGGTCGTGCATGTCAACCCCGGGCTTGCGCCGGCGCGCACGAACGCCACGCCGGCGGGCAGCTGATCGGCGAGCACGAACCCGGTCGAGGTGCCCGGCCCGTGGTTGGTGGCAACGATCCGCCACGTGAGCGGCTGGCCCGGCTTCACGATGCCGGTCGAGACGGTCTTGACTACGCCGAGATCGGCCGTCGGCGGCGGCGGGGGGAGCGGGTGCACGTTGGTCGTCGCCGAGTCGCAGCCGTTGAACACGACGTCCGGCTGATCCTCTGAGTTCGACGTGTAGCAGGCCGTGTTGGTCAGCGGTTGTGTCCCACCCTGCGGCACGGCGCTGACGCGAGCGCTGTAGGCGTACGTGAACGTGCCATTGGCGGGGAGCGTGCCGACTGCGCAGCTCACCGTGCGGGTGGCGCTCACGTAGCTGCAGACGCCTCCGGGGTTGCTGGTGAAGCCGGCGAAGTCGAGACCGGACGGCAGCGGGTCGTTGGTGACGACGTTCGTCGCCGCGGCGGTCGGATACAGCGGATCGTCCGGGTTGCGCTGTGGGTTGCTGACCTGAGTTGTGTACGTGACGGTGTTTCCGGGGTTTACGTCGGTAGGAGTGACGACCTTGTGGATCTGCTGGTTGGGCGCTCGGATCAGGGAGTCGAACACGAGCCCGCCGAAGAAGTAGGTGTCTCCAACACTGCCCAGACACACTGATGCTCCTGTGGCTCCGTTGGCGATCGTGCCCTCGGCCAGGTTCAAGGTCGCCAAGTCGAAGCCCAGTTGGTTGCTGTATTCGGGGCTGCGGCCGCCGACGTCGACGCCGCCGGCTGAGATCGTGCTGTTGAAGAAGTTATCCACCGGGTGGAGCTGGTCCGACTGATGGGGCAGGCCACTGCAGCTCGCGCTGGTGTTCCCGAGCGCGAGATAGTCGCCCGTGATCGCGCGGTCGCCTTCGTAGGCCCAAACGGTGACGTGGGCATCTACCGGGCCGCTCGCCGGCGTGCTGAAGCCTTTGAAATCGAGCGGCCCGACGACGAGTTGCTCACCGCCCTCCACCTGGACGAACTCGAATCCGTCGAACAACGTGATGTTGCGGAACCGTGCGGTTGGGCTCTCCCACACGACGACCAGCGACCAGCCGCCGTGGCGGTTGTAACCCTTCCCCGCCTGGACGTTGGCCACTGTGACAGTGAGCTCGCGGCCTCCCGACCGCGTCCGCCGTCGCGTCGCGCTGATTCCGGCCTGCAGCTCGTTTGTCACTTCGGCACGGACTTGGTAGGCGGAGCCGACCGTCTGCCCGGGCTGCTGATACCAGCTCGGGATCGACTGCCACACGCCGTTGCGGCCAGCGGCCGTGGCATCGATCGTCGCGTATGAGCCTGAGCCCACGCGCAGCGCTGCCGTCTTCCAGAGCGTGTTGGTGATCGGATCCCCGCCGGCCGGGGCGTCATCCGACGCGTCGTTGGGCGGCCGCTGAACGCCGCGCGCCAGGTCTGCGCCCCAGTACAGGTAGGCGTGGACGACGCGGGCGCCGGCGGGAACGGTCAACGTCGCGGAGCTCGAGTCGAAGTGCCCGCTCGGGTCGGAGTTGACGTAGACCATGTTGTGGTCGTTGTTGTTGGCGCCCAGACACGCTTCGGCGGCGCGCCGGCCGCGTGGACGTCTCGCCGCGCGCCGCCGGCTGGCGACGTTCTCCGGGCAGGTCAGCAGGGTGTTTCCGGCGATCGCGACGCCGCCGCGCAGGTTCGCGCTGTAACTCGGGGTGATCGGCTCAGAGCGTGCGTGCAGGAAGTGACGCCGCGGCGAGTTCGGCCAATGAAGAACGGTCACTCGCCTGGCGCCGGCGACGTCAGGCACACAGAGGAGGACAGCGCATACCCCAAGCAGTCCCAACCTCCGCATGGCGCTCGCAGTCTAACTCCGCCAAGCGGCCAGATCAACGTAGGGATCCGAGCTGGCACCATTAACTCGGGTGAGCGTTCGCTACGAGCAGCTCGAGATCACTTCACGCGAGCAATGGCGGGACTGGCTGGTGGCGAACCACGATCGCTCCGCCGGCGTCTGGTTGATCACCTACAAGAAGCGCGACGGTGCTCGGCACGTGCCGCGCGACGCCGTCGTCGACGAGGCTTTGTCATTCGGTTGGGTCGATTCGCTGCCGCGGACGCTCGACGAGGAGCGCACACAGCTGCTGCTCACGCCGCGCAAGCCGAGGAGCAAGTGGTCGCGCGTCAACAAGGAGCGGATCGCGCGCCTCGAGGCAGCCGGATTGCTTCATCCGGCCGGACGCGCGGTCATCGAAGCCGCGAAGGCCGACGGGACGTGGTCGGCGCTCGACGACGTCGAGGAGCTGACAGAGCCTGACGATCTACGCCGGGCGCTCGACGCCGATCCGAGTGCCCGCCGGTATTGGGACGCCTTCCCGCGCTCAACTAAGCGCGCGATCCTGGAATGGATCGGCAACGCCAGGACGCCGGCAACGCGAGATAAGCGAGTCGGCCAGACCGTCAGCTCTGCGGCGCACAACGTGCGCGCGAACCAGTGGCGTCAGCCAAAGCGGCGCTAGCGGGCGCAGGCCGCGCTCACCCTCGCGCCAGCCGGAAAGCCACTTCGTCGGCGTAGCACCACAACCAGTCCTCGCCCGGCTCGAGCGAGCGGATGATCGGGTGCTCGCTGTTCCGGTAATGCGCGGTGGCGTGCCGGTTGGGACTGTCGTCGCAGCAGCCGACCTTGCCGCACTCAGTGCAGCGGCGCAGGTGAACCCAACTCGAGCCGATGGCGACGCAGTCGGGACACACGGCCTCGGGCGGGCGCTCTTCCAAGTGCTCGATTGTGTCGAGATGTGAGCAGATCTGCTCGCTCATGATGGATCCTTTTCGGGAGGTTGCAGGATGTCGACGAGGCCGAAGCCTCCGCTCAGGTGGGCCGGAAGGGTTGGTTGCCAGCTGGGATCGACGGCGCGGAAGGACTCTGGATCGGCGTCGATGATCCCGACGAGGACCTCGCCCACGATCCGTCCGCCGACCGGACCCAGCTGGTCGCCCGCGTGGATCGTCTCGGCCTCCTTCAGCACGTAGAGCCACAACGGCGTCTCATCGGTCCAGCCGTGCTCGGCCAACCCGATCTGCTCGCGCGCCGGCGGCGTAAGGCCGAGAGCGCGCGCGACCGTCTCGCCTGAAGGGAGCCCCACCGCCTGACCACGTTGCAGGTCGCGGTTGGCCAGCGACGCGTAGTCCGAGCCCTGCCCCTCGCCCGAGATCTGAGTCGGGAGCGAGATCAGCGATGCCGGCAGCCGGCCGTCGATCTTCTTCGCCCGCTGTGCGCGCGGCGCGCCCGGCACGTCGATCTGCAGGCTCCAGTCGACCACATGCTCCGCGGCGACGGGTCCGAACCCCATCAGGTCCGGGAACACCGGGCACGGGCCGAAGCTCCGGTTGACCTGGTAGCGCTGCCGGATCTGCGAATGGCCGTAGCGATATGCCGCGTCGGCGAACTCGAACGGGATGTAGCCCTGATCGTCTGCGCGATACAGCTGTGGACCAGCTTCGAGCAGCTCCACCGCCAGCTCGGCGCCGATCAGGCCGGGCAGGAACTCGCGCAGGATCACGTGCTGGTAGTGCCACGTCGCCGAGCGCCGCGCTTCTTCGAACAGCTCACCCTCGCTGACGCCGTCCTCGCGCAGCCGGTCTACGAGCCGGTTGTGCAGGCGGATGAATGCGACCTGGAGCTGGCTCATGAACAGGTGCACGTCGTTGCGCGGATCGCCGAGGAGGGCGATTCCCTCCTGGTTGCGCGGCACGTCCTTACCGGACGCGCCGAGGAGCAGCTTGGCCGGATCGTCCTTGGCGAACAAGTACGGCGAGCCGATGGGCCCGGCCCCGTAGACCCCTTCGAGATTGGCTTTGGGCGTGCGAAAATTGCGGACCTGAGATGGGTCGGCACGATGCCCCAGGGGCGAGCGATCGGCGGTGATGTCGTGCGCGATGAACTGGCCGAACAACGGCCATACTGCCGCCGCCGTGGCGTCCTCGCCGTCGGCGAAGTCGACGCCGACGTCGCACGGTCCCCCCGGTCGCCCGAGCGCGTGCAGCGCCTGCTCGTCGACGTCCAGGGCCGGTAGGTCCTCGAACATGCGGCGATAGCGTCCGCCATAGATCGGCGCGTCGACTCGCTCCGGCGCCAGGCAGTGATCTCGAGCAAAACGAACGGCATGGGCGTGGCTGGTCATGTCTCGCTCCTCGCTGGGCTTCTCCGAGCTTCGCCCGCCTGACGACGGACGGCCTTCATGACGATGCTACAAACGCCGTTCGCGGCCGCAGCACGGCGATCCCGCCAGCTCCTCCGGCGAACCACGATTCGCATGTCTCAAAGGTTGGTCTCAAGTTGTTTGGCTGGACGTAAGCTCCTATGCTCGACTCGGTGTCTTCACGGTCTGCACATCGAGACAACGGCCGATGGGACCATCACTGCATTCCGCGCGACTCCGTCGATGCGTTGCTCGCCTCGTGGGCCGCGCGTCGTCCTGAGCTCGATTTCTCTCCCGTGGGGGTGATCGCCCGCCTCGGCCGCGTGCGCAGCCACATCGACGCTGAGCTGAGCACGCTGTTCGCGGCCTACGGGCTGAGCCCCTCGAACTTCGCGGTGCTCGTGACGCTGGCACGGATCGGCGGCGAGCGCGGCGTCAGCCAGCGGCGCCTGATGGACGAGCTCGGCCTCACATCGGGCACGATCAGCGTGCGTATCGACCGGCTCGTGGAGGAAGGCTTGGTCACCCGCACTCCGGATCCCGAGCTCAAGCGCAACACGCTAATTGCGCTGACGGACGCCGGGCGTGAGCTCTTCGAACGCGTTGTTCCGGCTCACCTCGGCAACGAACGACGGCTTTTGTCCGCGCTCAGCGCTGAGGAGGAGGAGGTGCTGGCTGCGCTGCTCCGCAAGCTGCTGGTCGAGTTCGAAGGCTCTCTGCCACCCCATGCCGCACCTCTCCGTCTGGGCCTGGTCCTGGCTCCAGCCCACGAGGCGATCACGATGCGCAGCTCGGTGGGTCTGCCGGCGCTGCCCGCCCTGCTCGTGCGTAAAGCCGAAGAGGGCGGGCCCGCGGCTGGTGCCGGCGTCACGACCGGCGACCTGCTGACGCGCGCCGGCCGGCGCGAGCTGCGGTCGATCGCGTCGCTGTACGCGGCGATCGATGACGCGGCGAAGAGCCGTCGCCTGCGCCTGGAGCTCTGGCGCGGAAACGAGTCACGCCATGTGACGGTACGAATGACGCATGCGGAGCCGGTGGAGCGTTCGCTCGCCGCTACGCCGGGTGTGACCGCGCGCGGGCTGCACGTGGTCTAGCTCGTCCGCGCCCCCAGCCCGCGCCGCCTCACGGCGCATGCAGCCGCATGAGCCCTCAACGGCCTACCGCCTCGAGGATCACATCCGCGACCTCGCTGCCGCTGAAGTTCTGCTGTCCTGTGACGAGATTGCCGTCGCGGACCGCGAAGCCCTTCCACAGCCCGGCTTGGATGTAGTTGGCGCCGAGCTTCTTCACCTCGTCTTCGATCCGCCAGGGCATCACGTGCTTGTCGCGCTCAAGCGCCCCGGCATCCCACACCGCCTCGTCGGCGAAGTCCTCCTCGACGTTCGCGAACCCAGTCACGGTCTTGCCGGTCACCAGCGGCTGTCCGTTCGAGAGCTTCGCGTAGCGCAGAATCGCCGTGCCGTGGCAGAGCGCCGCGGTGACCTTGCCCGACTCATAGAACTCGGCGAACTTGCGCTGTAGGTTCTCCGCCTTCTCGAAGGTGAACATCGGGCCCTGCCCGCCCGCGACCACGAGCACGTCGTAGTCCTCTACCTTCAGCTCGTCCACCCCGCGCGTGCTCTCGATCCGCTTGACGAACCCGGGGTCATGCTTGTAGCCGCGGCTGATCACGTCCTCGGCCTGCCACTGGCTGGCGTCCTCGGGATCGCTCATCGCATCGGCCTCGCACTTGCCGCCGGCCGGGCTGAAGATGTCGACCTCCCAGCCCGCCTCGGTGAACTTGAAGTACGGATGCGTCAGCTCCGACCACCAGAAGCCGACCGGCCACCCAGTGGTCGTCGACTCACCGGGGTTGGAGATGACGATCGCGGCGCGCTTGGGCCGCTTCGAGTTGACCGGGTTCAGGTTCTTGTGGCTCACGCCAGCCTCCTAGTCTCCTCCCGGCCCCGAATCCCGGAGCGCGAGCGCGTCGCTACCCGGAGCCGGTGCAATTGCTTGTGTTCAAGCTTTTATAGCATAGATTGATTGCAGGGCGATCCTTAGACCGGACGCCGGTAACGACCCGTACGCCCGACCGGACTGAGGCGGGCGCAGCGGCGAGCGGAGCCCGCCGCCGGTCGCGCGACCGCCGTAGCGTGCGTCAGCGTCGGCCGTCTCAGGCGCTGACGAACACTGCGGCGAGAAAATCGACGTGGTGTTCGTAAGCGGTCGAGTCCGCTGACGCCGGCGAACGTTACGGCGATCGTGAGAGGCGCCTTGCGGCGCTGAGCCGGCGTGCGAGGAAGGGGGTGCCCAAATCGCATGCAACCAATCTGCGAGTGGGCTACGTGCATGCGATTTGGCGAGAAAAGCGCCCGAACGCATGCACGTGGCGAAATCCGTCCGCGCTTGCATGCGATTTGGTCGTGGCGGGGCCGAGCGCGAGCACGCTGCGTCGAGAGAAGCCGCGGTACGCCTCGCCGCGCCACCACCGACGCGAGCGCCGATTTGCGGGCCCCGGCGAGCGTCTACGCGAGCGCCCAACGCTGCCGGTGATTGCCGCTGTCACGCGGATTGACTAGTCCGCGCCACCGGTACCCTGATCGTCTGGAGGCCGCGCATCGCCTTCGTCGTCGCGGCGCGCCTCGATGTCGGCGGCGACGCGATCCTCGAACGGCTTGAGCTTCTCGTAGAGCTCTTCGGGCGGGACCTGCTTGCCCGGTTCGCCCACGAGCCACGGCGCCGCCTCGACCGCCGTGCGCCACGCTGCTTCCTTGGCGTCGGTCCCCCCAGACGTCTCGTCTGCGGGCAGCGGCTCGAGCTTGTCGAGGTAGACGTTCGTGTACTGCGCGCGCTGCTCCTCGTGGTAGGTGATCCGGACCCGCTGGCCCCGCAGCTCTTTTGCGCGCTCGCCGATCGTCTCTCGGAACGTCGTGTACTCGTTGCCGTCCGAGTCACGCGCGACGTAACGCGTGTTGCCGGACCGCGTCGCCGCTGTCCGCACCTCCTCGAGGACCGAAACCACTTCCACGGCGACTACCTGTCCTCCCGCACGAGTGCCATCACGCTTGGCTTCGAGAACGACCTCTTCGGATCACACGGCAATCCAGTTCTCGCCCGCCTCGACGCGCGCGATCGCCCCGTCCCTGTCCTCGGAGACGCCGAGCAGCGTGGCGGCGACGAACTCGGTCGTCAAACCGGTGAACACGGCATGGCGGGCGAGCATCGCGTGCTTGCCGCCGCGCACGGTGATGAACGCGACTTCGGCCTGAGCGCTCAGGCGGCGAGCCAGCGCGGCCGAGCGCTCGGGACTCGCAACCCGGTCCTGCGAGCCGTGCACGATCAGGATCCGCTCTCCAGACAGCTCATCGGCGACATCGTCCGCGTACACCCACGGCGCGAGCGCCACGACGCTCCGGACCTCCGGACGTCCGGCTGCGAGCAACGCGGCACGGCCACCAAGTGAGTGTCCCACCAGGCAGGTCGGCAGATGCGGACCGAGGCGACCGGCGATTTCATCCAGCGCCCAGTGCGCGTCCTGAACCGGCGTGTGCTGGGTGTCCCAGCCGCGTCTGGAGTTGAGCAGCCGGAACACAGCCAGCCGGTCGGCGCCGACGCGCGCGATCCGATGCGCGATCGGCACCATCCGCAAGACCGATAGCTGCGCCGGACTGACCATCATGTTCCCCCGCCGGGATCCGCCGCCGTGCAGCACGAGCACTGCTGCCGCCGGCCGGGCGGGCACGGTCACGTCGATCAGTTTTGGCTCGAGCGCCATGACCCGGTGGATACCCGCCGCAAGCTAAATCTGCCCGTCCGTGCACAGCCTTCGAGATAACGGGTAGAGGCACGGCAGCGGTTCGGGCCGTCATCCTGGCACCGGCCGTTGCCCTGCCACCTACGAGTTCATGCTCCTGGCCATCTACCTCAACGACCACCTCGCGACCGCGGTCGGCGCGCGCGAGCTCGCGCGGCGCTCGGCGAAGAGCAATCGTGACACGAGCTACGCCCCGTTCCTCGAGACTCTGGCCCGCGAGCTCGACGAGGATCGGCAGGCGCTGCGCAAGGTCATGCGCGCGCTCGGGGTCAGGAGCGACCCACTCAAGGTCGGCGCCGGCTGGTCGGCCGAGAAGGTCGGTCGCCTGAAGCCGAACGGGCGCCTGCGTGGCTACTCGCCGCTCAGCCGCGTCGTCGAGCTCGAGGGTCTGAGCCTGATCGTGCGAGCGAACCTGGCGCTGTGGCGTTCGCTCGAGCGGCTCGAACTGGACAAGACGGCGGCGGCCGGCGTTCACGTGGAGCAGCTGGCGGCACGAGCGGAGCGCCAGCTCGAAGGCCTGGAGGCGCATCGTCTGAACGCGGTGACCGAAGCGTTCGCCTCAGCGCCTGCGTGACTACCTCGCGCGATCTTCAGCGTGGCCGGATTGCGGGCAGACGGACTCGGCGGGACGGAGAGGGAAACGTCCCGCCGAGCGCACAGGAGGAGAGGGAAGTTCCTGATGCGACGTCGCACGCGACGTCCGCCGGTCGCCGGGTGTTTACCCCGCCGGATGAGTCAGTAATCAGACCGGCGGAACGATGTCCGCGGCTAGCTCGGCCCAGACGCGGTAGCCGCCCCGGCGCTCGCTGCCCCACCGGCGCGCGAGCGCGTCGACGATCACCAGGCCGAGGCCACCGCCCACCTCAATCGTCTGATCCAGCGCCGTGGCTTTGCGCCCCGAGCATCCCGGATCGCGCGCCGATATCACGATCCCGTCGCCGTCGCGCAAGACGCGGATCTGGAGCGTCTGGCGTGAGTCGCAGCCGGAGTGCATGACGCCGTTGTTAACGAGCTCGCTCGCGACCAGCATCGCGTCGCCAAGAATCCAGCCGAGCCCGTCTAAGTCTTCCATCGCGTTGCGAACGATCGAGGCCGCCTGCGGCGTGCAGGGAACCTCTAGTTTCAGCATCTCCTTGGCATCCTGAAGCATCACAAGACAGGTACCCGTTGTGGCGTCGGCAAAAAAGTTTGCACACGCTCAGCGCGTAGCTACGCGCGGAAGGCCGTGACGCTGAACACAGCGCGGTGCGTGTTGCCCGGCTCCAGCACCGAGAGTCCCTCGCCGCTGCGCAGCGCGTTCGCCGGCGCGGTCATCGGCTCGAAGCAGATGAAGTCTTTACCCTCCGGCGCGTAGACCTGCGAGTAGGGGAATCCCTCCTGCAGCTCCAGCGCGATCTCTCGTCCGGCTGCCGCGACGGCATAGCGAGTGGGTTGTCGGTGCGGTTTGAACGCATCGTCGAACACCCTGCCAGCTAGCTCCAGCTCGCCCGCCTGTGCGGGTTCGGCGGCTCCACTCGGAAGCATGCGGTCGTCGAGGATCAGGTGCTCCGCCGGTGGAAACGTCAACCGGCACGATTCGCGCCCGCCTGGGAGGCGCAGATACGGGTGAAATCCAAACGAGACCGGCACTCGGTCTCGGCCGCTTGCTCTGACCGTGGTTGCGATCGTCAAGCTGCCGGTGTCCACGCGCGCCTCGAGACTCACTTCATGCGCGTACGGGAACAGCTCGAGCAGCTCCGGCGTGCTCCAGTCCAGGCGCCCCGTCAGCGCGCTGCCATTCTCGCGTGCTCCAGCTTCGAAGCGCATCAGGTTGGGGATCACGCCGTGGATCGGCAGCCCGTTCGGGTCGGCCGGAAGGCGGCTGCGGTCTTCTGGCAGCAGTACCTCCTTTCCGGCGGCGCTGTACGCGAACTCGGCGAGCCGGTTCGCCCAGGGATAGAGGAGCGGGACACCCATCGTCTTGCCGCGCTCGGCGTACGCGTCGACGCCGTGCCCGGAGTCGAGTAGCTCCTCGCCGTCGACGGTGAGCGAGCAACACAGCATCGCCGCCCCGGGCACAAGCTGGGCCACCGTTCCGCCGTCCCGCGAGACGATCTCAAACTTGCGCAGCGAGATTCAGCTCACCTCCGTTGCCTTGACCGGTGCCTGTTCAGTGCCGTGGAAACCTAGTCTCTCTGCCAGTCGGCTGTGGCGTCGGCCCGTGTCAGGCACCTGCGCTGCCCGTGCGACGACCTCGCGCATCCCGACTAGCACGGTCGCGAGCTTTGCCCGCGTCATCGCCGTGTAGAGCATCTCGCGTCTTAGGAAGAAGGCGCCTGCCGCCGGGTGGGCAACAATCACGGCCACCGGCAGCTCGATTCCCTGTCCGCGGTGGACCGAGCACGCGTAGGCGAGCCGCAGCCGGTCAGCTTCCTCGGGCGGCAAGCGAAACACGGCCTCCTCCGAGGCGAGGACGAGCGCCTCGCTGTCCTCGTTACCCGACACCTCGTCCACCAGCCGCAGCAGCGTCCCGTTCATCAGCCCGAGCTCGTGCAGGTTGCGCCCCGTCATCATCAGCTTGTCGCCGATCCGCAGCCGGCCACCCCGCACCGGCTCGCCGTCCGGATTGAGCGCGTCCCGCAGCGCCGCGTTGATGGCGTCGATCCCGAGCTCACCTCGGTAGACGGGCGCGAACACCTGGATATCGCGGACGGGATCCACCTCGTAGTAGCGCGGCAGGCGGTCGCTCACCAGCGACACGATCTCCGCCAGCGCTGCGTGCGGATCCGGCTGCTGGGCCAGGAACAGGTCACGCCGCATGCCCGGCGCGGGACGGAAATCCGGCGCGTTGCCTCGCCGAACCGCGTGGGCGCCCTGAACGATCATGCTCCCGGCGGCCTGACGAAAGATGTGCGTGAGACGGGTAGTCGGCACCCGGCCTGACTCGACCAGCTCCGCGAACGGCTTGCCGGCGCCTACGGGCGCGAGCTGGTCGGCGTCGCCCACGAGGACCACGTGGGTGCGGGCCGCCACCGCGCGCAACAGCGTGACGAGCAACTCGAGGTTCGCCATCGACGTCTCGTCGACGATCAGCAGGTCGGTCGCAAGCGGGTCGTCCTCGTCGTGTGTCGGACCCTCGCCCGGAACCCAACCGAGCGCTGCGTGCACGGTACGCGCGGCCACGCCACTGGCCTCGCTCATGCGGATTGCCGCCCGCCCGGTGGGTGCGGCGAGTATGACGCTCGCGCCTTGAGAGCGTGCGAGCGCGGCGATCGTCCGGATCGACGCCGTCTTCCCCGTCCCCGGGCCGCCGGTGATCAGCGACAGACGGTGGCGCAGCGCGTTGCCAACGCCCTGGCGTTGCTCCTCGGTCAGCTGCGCGCCCTCGACGGCACTCCGCATCGCCTGCTCGTTTGGTGCGCGCAAGCGGCTCCGGACCGGGCCTGTCCGCACGAGATCGCTCACACGCTCAGCCAGCTCGGCCTCGAGCGCTGCTGTCTGCGGCCGGTAGAGCCACTGCTCCTCGCCGATCAGATCGCCGTTGGCGACGAGCTCATCGAGGAAGGCGGCATCGACTTCGCGGCCGAGCAGGGTGCCCAATCTCTGCCGAAGCGCCTCCCGCGGCACGCACGTGCTCCCACCGCGCTCCGCCTCGGCGAGGACATGTAACGCGCCGGCCAGCCCTCGCGCGTCCTCATCGTCGACACCGACTGCACCAGCGATCCGGTCGGCGACGAGGAAGCCGACGCCGAACACGCTCGTCAGCTCGTACGGACGTTCGCTGACCACGCGATGAGCGCCCGGACCGTACTCGGACTGAATTCGCTTGACCAGGTACGCGAGCCCATGCGGCGCGAGCAGGAGGTGGAGCCGGCGACTGACCCGTAGCTCCTGCCATGACGCCACGGCCTCGGCCACGCGCGACGCCCGCAGGCCGGCGGCGGCGAAAGCCCGCTCCGGGTCCTGGTCGATCGCGTCGAGGATCCCGTCTGTTCCGTAGCGCTCGATCAGTGTGAGCGCTCGTTTGACGCCTACGTACTTGACCCGGCGCAGATAGCCGACGAGCGTCTCGACGTCCGAAGGGGGCAGCGGACGGGCCTCGCTCACCTTGACCTGCAGGCCGTAGCGGCTGTCGTCGACCCAAGTCCCGACCACTCGCGCTCGTTCGCGTTCCTCGAGGTGCACGATTGGGCCGACCAGCACCACACGCTCGCCGTCCTCGTCGAGCGCGTCGAGGACCGCCCAGCCGGTCTCGTCGCTCGCGAAGCGCGTCCGGTGGACGAGCACCTCTTGGTTGAAGGCGTCCACGGACGGGCACGTTAGCCGCCTGGGGAGCCGCTCCCGCTACGGTGATACAGAGATGACACAGGGCTCAGCCGACAAGCTCGATCGCGGGATCATCGTGATCGCGTCCGTCGTCGTGATCGGCGCGATCATGTCGATCCTCGACACGACGATCGTCAATGTCGGGCTCGCGACGCTGAGCCGCGAGCTGCACGCATCGCTCTCCACGATCCAGTGGGTGGCGACCGGTTACCTGGTCGCGCTGGCCACCGTGATCCCGATGACCGGCTGGGCGTCTGAGCGTTTCGGGGCCAAGCGCCTCTGGATCGCCGTGGTCGCGATGTTCGTCGCCGGCTCGGTCCTTTCCGGCCTCGCCTGGTCGGCGGGGAGCCTGATCGTCTTCCGGGTCCTTCAGGGCCTCGGTGGCGGCATGATCATGCCCGCGGGCATGACGATCCTCGCCCAGGCCGCCGGCCCGCAGCGAATCGGCCGGGTGATGAGCGTCGTCGGAGCGCCGATGCTGCTCGGCCCGATCCTGGGGCCGGTGCTCGGTGGTCTGATCCTCCAGCACTTGAGCTGGCGTTGGATCTTCTACGTCAACGTGCCGATCGGCGCGCTCGCGCTGGTGCTCGCGGTGAGGCTGCTCCCGCGCTCGGAGCCGCAGCACGGCGAGCGGCTCGACGTGCTCGGGCTCACGCTGCTCTCACCCGGCCTGGCCGGAATCGTCTTCGGCCTTTCGGAGACCTCGAGTCACGGCGGCATCGCCTACATCGGGGCCTGGCTGCCGATCGCGGCGGGCCTCTGTTGCGTTGGGGCGTTCATCTGGCACGCGCTGCACACGCGCGTTCGGCCGCTGCTCGACCTGACGCTCTTCCGCGCGCCCGGTTTTGCCGCCGCCGCGGTGACCGTGCTCCTGATCGGCGCGGCGCTGTTCGGCTCGCTGCTCGTGCTGCCGCTGTACCTGCAGGTCGATCGCGGACAATCGACCCTAGCTACGGGCTTGCTGCTCGCCCCCCAAGGCATCGGCGCCGCGCTGGTGATGCCGATCAGCGGGCGGCTGACGGACCGCATCGGCGGCGGGCCGGTGGTGCTGTTCGGGCTGATCGTCATGACCGCGGCGACGATCGGGCTCACGCGTTTCACCGCCCACACCCCGTACACGGCGACGAGCGCCATCCTGTTCGTGCGCGGGATCGGTCTCGGGTGCAGCATGATGCCGGCGATGGCGGCGGCGTACTCGACCATCGCCAGACAGGCCGTACCTCGCGCGACCACGGCGCTGAACGTGCTCCAGCGCGTCGGGGGTTCGATCGGCACCGCTCTGCTAGCGGTTGTGCTGGAGCAGCAGATCAAGGCCGCGATCCCGGCCGGCTCCGGCGCATTCGCCGGCGGAGCCGTCAAGCCGCTGCCGCCCGGGCTGCGCGACCAGCTTGCCGCACCTCTGGCGCAGGCCTTCACGGGGACGTTCTGGTGGGCGGCCGCCCTGACCGCCGCGGCCCTGGTCCCGGCGGCGGTGCTCGCGGTTACCGTGCGCACGGGCGCAGCCGCGCGCTCACGCACGGAAGCACCTCAAGCGGCGTGAACGCGGCGTAACGTCTCGCCGCAAGTTCAGGCTGTCAATCGGAGGGAGCATCACGATGTCCACCACCCAGCAGCTGATCAGCGGCGTCGATTTCGCCACCGTGCCCACGCGTGACTTCGACGCCGCGAACGCGTTCTACGGCGAGACGCTGGGGCTGCCGCGCTCGGTGCACCGCCCCGACCGGGGCTTCGCGGAGTTCGAGACCGGCAATCTGACCCTCAGCGTGATCGACGCCGAGCGC
Organism: Solirubrobacterales bacterium; assembly: GCA_019239445.1. Taxonomy (GTDB): domain Bacteria; phylum Actinomycetota; class Thermoleophilia; order Solirubrobacterales; family Solirubrobacteraceae; genus Palsa-465. The sequence continues at coordinate 7,000 of JAFAZV010000275.1, read as the reverse complement.
ATGGGTCTCGAGTACCACACCACGCCCAACCCGCTGGCCTTGCACGTCGACGACGTGGGTTCGGCGCGCTCGGCGCTCGAAGGTCGCGGGGTCGCGTTTCACGGGGACGTGTTCGACACCGGGGTGTGTCACATGGCGTTCTTCAGCGATCCGGATGGCAATGCGTTGATGCTGCATCATCGCTATGCGCCGCGGGAGCCGCGGGCGTAGCGCCGGCTCAGTCGTGCCGAAGCGCGGTCGCCTGGTTTTGTCGCTCGGCTCGGCGCACGGCCGCGAGGATGCCGTCGCTCTCGATCAGGTGCGCGAAGGTGCGCACGAGCGGGCGGATGGCGGCGACGCCGAGGCGGCCTTGGCTGCCGATCGCCTCGACGCGGGCTTCGGAGGCGAGGACGGCGCCGTCACCCGCTTTCGGTTCCTCGATCCAGTGCGCGAACAGCACCCGGGCAGTACCGCGGCGCGACCACTGCCGGAACTCCTCCGGCTCGCCCAGTCGCGGATAGTCGCGGCGCAGCGTCCAGATTCGTCCGACAAGCCCGCAGACGAGCGCCGGTTGGCCGTAGTCTTGGGATTCTTCGAGGACGATGAACGGCGGAGTGCGGAACAGCTGATCGAAGGAGATGTCCAGCCTCGTGCCGGGGATGCGCCAGCGCACGAGCCGGCCGAGCATCGAGGTCTCGCCGAGGGTGACCGCACGCGCGGCCTGCCACAGCGTGTCCGCCGGGGCGCTGCTGTGCCCGCGGTGCTCGACGCGGACGAGCGGGTCATCGAGCCAGCAGTCGAGGTCCGGCTTCACGACGCGGTAGGTGCGAAAACGTCTTGTTCGTGACCGCGCACCGGGTCAACATGATCTTCTTGGTTTACAAAAAGCATTTCGTCGTACTCGCCCCCGCCACGTCAACGAACACGACCCTTTCGTCGCCGCAGCCGAGGCGGATCTCGATCTCGCCGGCGGGTGGGGCCGCCGCGAGAGTCCTGGTTAGGTCTATCAACCGCCGACTGCCTACCCGCTCGGGCCTCCGGAGGAGCGGCACGGTTTCCGCTCGATGATCCGCCACCTGCTGGCGCCGTCGGTGCCCGCCGCCGCCCAGTCGCTCGGCGTGCCACAGAAGCTGAACCCGCGCCTCCCCGCGGTTGCGCTGACCTTCGACGACGGACCTCATCCTGAAGGAACCCAGGCCGTGCTCGACCTGCTCGCCGAAGCCGACGCCTGCGCGACCTTCTTCGTCGTCGGCGAGCAAGTGCGCCGGCGTCCCGACCTCGTGGCCGAGATCTCCGCCCGCGGACACGCCGTCGGGCTCCACGGCTTCCGGCACACGTTGCAGCTGCGCATGAGCGCGGCGGCGGTCAAAGGCGATCTCCAGCGCGGGGCCGAGACGATTCGCGTCGCCGTCGGGCGAGGACCGGTACTCCATCGTCCTCCCTACGGCATCTATAGCGCTGCCGGGCTCACAGCCGCGCGCGCGGACGGGCTCCAGCCGCTGCTCTGGTCGCGCTGGGGTAAAGACTGGCGCAAGCTGACGACACCGGCGCGGATCGCCTCCCGGGTCGTTCGCGAAGTCGGCCCGGGCGACGTAATCCTCCTGCATGATGCAGACTTCTACAGCGCGAGCGGGTCGCATCTTCGTACCGCCGCGGCGCTTAAGCTGATTCTCAGAGAGCTGAATGCGCGTGAACTCGATACCGTCCTCCCGGTCTGAAAGGCTTGCCGGCAGCTCAAACCAGCTGAAAGGATCTGGCAAGTTGAGCGTAGGGCTGCGCCGCCGTCGGCCGGCGAGGCGCGATCCGGACGCCTTCGTCCGCCTTGGCCATGTCAACTGCTTCCACTGCCACTTCGCCTGACTATGCGCGCTTCGCGATCGGCTTCGACGAGCGCGACCGTCCGCGCCTGCATCAGCTGATCGACGAGGTGCTCGACTCCGGGCGCTGGTCGGAGGGGCCAATGGTCAAGCGCTTCGAACACGCGTGGGCTGCCCACAACAGCGTGCCGGCCGTGGCGCTCTCGAGCTGGGCGGGGGGCGCGCTGGCGGCACTTCAATTCGCGCAGGTAGAGGGCGCGACCGTGTTGTGTCCGTCGAACACCTTCATGGCCACGCCGCTGGCGGCGCTGAATGCCGGCGCCCGCGTCCAGTTCGTGGATTGCAACCGCGAGGACCTGTGCATGTCGTTCAAGGACTTCGAGGCCAAGGCGGCGAAGTACAAGCCAAAGGCGGCGTTTCTGGTTCACATCGGCGGGCACATCGCGTTCGAAACCGAGCAGATCGCCGCATACTGCGAGCAGGCCGGGATCTTCCTGATCGAAGACTGCGCTCATGCTCACGGCGCGGCCTGGCACGGGCGCCGGCCCGGCACCTACGGCGACGCCGGCGTCTACTCGCTCTACGCGACCAAGACGATCACCACCGGGGAGGGCGGGGTGCTCGTCTCCACGCGCCCAGAGGTGATCGAGTACGCCCGCGCCTTCCGCAACTACGGCAAGACGACCTATGACGTCGCCGGCCTGAACTTCCGGATGAGCGATCTCACCGCCGCGCTGGCCCTGGTCCAGGTCGAGCGCCTGCCGGAGATCGTGACCTGGAAGAACGCGGTCGCCCGCACCGAGCTCGATCCCGCATACCCCAGTCGGCTCGAGCTCCCCGACGGGATGACGTCCGGCCTCTACAAGTACATCGTGTTCGACTGGCTCGACCGTTCGACGGGCCGCGTCTACGACGAGCCGTGCCACCGGATCCTCGACCACCAGGTCAATCTCCCGAACACCGACTGGGTGGCGCGAAACCATTCTTGCGTGCCGCTGTACTACCGCCCACAAGGGCAAGCATCGTGAGAGTTCTGGTCACAGGCGGCTCGGGCTTCATCGGCTCGCACGTCGTCGACAGGTTGCGCGCGCGGGGCTACGAGCCCGTGATCTACGACCTGCGGCCGTCGCCGTGGCACGAACCGGGAAGCGTCGACACCGTCCTCGGCTCGATCACCGACCGCGAGGCGCTCGAGCGTGCGCTTCATAGTTGCGACGCCGTCGCCCATCTGGCCGCGGTTGCCGACGTCAACGACGTCCACGCCTCGCCCGAGGAGGCCGAGCGGGTGAACGCGCGCGGCACCGTCACCGTACTCGAGGCCGCGCGCCGAGCTGGAGTCAAGCGGATCGTCTACGCGAGCACGATCTGGGTCTACTCAGACTGCGACGGCGAGGCCGTCGATGAGGACACGCTGCTGCCTGCACCGAGCCACCTGTACACCAGCACGAAGCTCGCTGGTGAGCTCTACTGCAAGGCCTACCAGGAGCTCTACGGGATCGACTACACGATCCTGCGCTTCGGCATTCCTTACGGCCCACGCGCTCGCGAGGCCGCGGTCATCCCCGCGTTCGTCAACAAGGCGTTCGCCGGTGAGGCGCTCACGCTGGCCGGCGACGGCTCGCAATCGCGGCGCTTCGTGTACGTCGAGGATCTCGCCGACGGCGTCGCGCGCGGGCTGAGCGACGTCGCGAGCAACCGCGTCTACAACCTCGCCAGCGACGAGAACGTGACCATCAAGCAGATCGCCGAAACTGTGCAGGAGCTGATCGGCGACGTCGAGATCGTCCACACGCCGGCGCGGCCTGGTGACTTCGGCGGCAAGATCGTCTGCAGCCAGCGTGCCCGGAACGAGCTCGGGTGGACGGCGTGCACGCCGTTCAGCGAAGGCGTTCGGCGCTACATCGAGTGGCGGCGCGAACAAGCCGCCCTCGAGGCCACCCGCGAGGCCGCCGCCGTCATCCCCGCCGGAGAGCCCGACGCCGAAGCCAAGCCTCGAAAGGTCCTGATCATCTCGGCCGATATTGGCGAGGGCCACGACCTCCCGGCTCGGGCCGTGGCCCGCGAGTTCAACGATGAGGACCCCGATGCGCAGGTCGCGATCGTCAACGGCCTCCCGGCCATGGGCGCCGTGCTGACCAAGGTCCTGCGCGAGAACTCGGCTTTCATGTTCCGCTGGCTGCCCTGGCTGTTCGACCTCCAGTACTGGCTGTTCATGTACTTCGCGCCTACCCGCTGGCTGGCCAAGCGCCTGCTGACCGCCTTGGGCCGGCGCGGACTGATGCGCCTGATCCGAGCTCACGATCCGGATCAGATCCTGTCCACCTATCCGGGCGTCACCGCGGTGCTGGGCGAGCTGCGCCGCAAGGGCAAGCTCGCCGTCCCGTGCTACTCCTCGATCACCGACCTCGCCGGACTGCGTTTCTGGGCCCACCCCGGGATCGACCTTCATTTCATCACCCATCCCGAGTCCGCCGAGGAGGTGGAGAGCATCGCGGGGCCGAGCAGCGTGAGGTGGGCCAAGCCTCCCACCTCGCCCGCCTTCTTGGCCGCGCGCTCGCGCGGCGACGCCCGCCGCGCCCTCGGACTTCCGGCGGAGGGCAAAGTCATCGCTGTCTCCGGCGGCGGCTGGGGCGTTGGCGACCTCGTCGGTGCCACTGGTGCTGCGCTGCGCGAGGTCCCGGACGCGATCGTGCTCTGCCTCTGCGGCCGCAACGACGATCTCCGCGCGCGCGTGGCCAAGCGCTTCGGCGACGAGCCTCGCCTGCGCCTGATGGGCTTCACCGACCGGATGGGCGACGTCCTCGCCGCCGCGGACGCGCTGATTCACTCGAGCGCCGGCCTCACCGTGCTCGAGGCGATCATTCGCGGCTGCCCGGTGATCTCCTACGGCTTCGGCGTGGGCCACGTGCGCGCCAGCAACCACGCCCTCGAGCGCTTCGGGCTGGCTCAGGTCGCCCGGTCTCAGCGAGATCTCGGGCCGGCGCTGAGCAAGGCCCTGGCGCATCGTCCCGAGCCGGACACCTCGTTTGCCCGCCGCCCCTCGACCGCTTCTCTAATCCTCGCCGACGAGCGCCGCGCCCGGCGCTTCCCGGTCTGGCGCCTGCGCACCGCCCGCGCCATTACCGCCGGCGCCGCCGTTCTGGCGGTGCTCGGCTGGACGTTGACCGCAGGCGCGTCCTACAGCCTCGTCTCGCACTTCGTCCACATGCGCCCGGTGACCGCGGTGGAGACTCCCCGGGCCGAGGTCGGCGTGCTGGTCGACGCGCCGAGCACGCAGATCCCGGGCATCGCCAGCGTCCTCGCCACGAGCGGGATCCGGGTCTCGTTCTCGCTCGACCACGCTCCCTCCGGATCCGACCTCACGCTCCTCAGCTACGGCGACCAGGCGGTTCCGCGGCTCCCGACCGGCGGGCTGGTTGGCTGGCTGCACACGCGAGCTCAGCTGCGTCGAATGCTCCACGACCTCGGCTTCGGCCACCACTTCCTCTATGCCTCGAGCGGGCCTAGCGTGGGCCAATGGTGGCTCGCCCACCACGCCGGCGGCCGGCTCATCGCCGGCGCGGTCCGCGTCGACGACAACGCCGACTCCCTCGGCCGCCTGCACGCCGGCGAGGTAGTCGAGCTGACGATCTCGAACAGCCAGGACGCGCTGCCCCTGCTCGAAAAGCTTCGCAGCCGGATCGAAGCCGACCACCTGCAGGGAGTTCCCGTCGCGAGCTTGATGCACGACGCGGGCCTCGCCGTATAGCGCTCGCGCCGGCCGGTCACGCGACCCGCCTGCGGCCGTCGCGTCGGCCGGTCACGTCCCGGCGCGCCCGCCGGCGGCGGCGCCTACGGTCACTTCGGTCCTAGTGGTGCGTCCAGCTGTCGCGCGGGTTGCGGATCGGCGCCAGTGTCGGCTCGATCTGCTCGCGCAGGTGCTCGAACTGCGGTGTCAGCGAGAGCTTTTCGCCGAGATGCTCGACCGGCTCATCGACGGTGAAGCCCGGCCCCAGCGTCGCGATCTCGAATAACACTCCCGAAGGCTCACGGAAGTAGATCGAGCGGAAGTAGTGCCGGTCGATGATCGGAGTCGGATGCGCCCGCCCGGACGTCGCGATTCGCCGCTGCCACTCCTCGTGTTCGGCCATCGGCGACGCCCAAGCAACGTGGTGAACCGTGCCGGCGCCCTGTAGCGGCCGCTCGGCCGGCGCGGCATCGTAGATGTAGCAGCCGCCACGGCGCTCACCGCGGGCCTCATAGGTCTCGCCGGCCGGCTGCGCGTCGAACCCGAGCGTGTCCACGAGCAAGGCCTGCGAGCGCCGCGGGTCGACTGCGTACGCCCGCACGGCGTGGAATCCCTGGAGCGCGAGCTCGGCCGGGATCTCCGGGTGGTTCGCAATCAGCGGCTCATCGCTCGTCTGCGCCGGCGTCAGCTCGTGCTCGAGGCCTTCAGGATCGGCGAACCGCAGGCTCTCATCGCCTCGTTGGGCGTCAAAGCCGAAGCCGGTGAGTCGCTTCTCCCAGAAGTCGAGCGCATCTGCGCCACCGACTCGCCACACGATCCGGTGGATCATCCCCGCGCCGGCGCGGCCGCGTGGCGTCCCCGGATACTCGAAGAACGTGAGGTCCGATCCGGCGTCGCCGATCTCGTCGGCATAGAACAGGTGGTACACCGACGTGTAGTCCTGGTTCACCGACTTCTTCACCAGCCTGAGCCCCAGCGTGTCGGCATAGAAGTCAACGTTCTGCTGTGCATCAGCGGTGATCGCTGTGATGTGGTGGATGCCCTCGAGCTTCATCTGGTCACCTCGCGTCCGTCGCCCTGTCGTCTTCAAGGGAAGCCTAGCAGGATAGTTGAGCCATCAAGCACCGTCCCGAGAGGGTCTGATAACCCGCGGCTGTTTTCCCACCTGGCGGACCGCCGTTTCGCATGCAAGCTCCCGACTTCGGCGGCGCTTCCTCACGTTTGGGCGAAATATCGACCCGAACGCGCGAAAGCGGCTCCGAGACAGGTTGACTTCACGCGTTTTGGTCGCTGCCGCTCCGCGCGGCCCAGCGGGAGGGCGTGACCGACGAGCGGTCGGGGCGCGGCCGAGGGTTCGCGTGCTCGCCAGACGGACACGCCGGCCGAGGGTTCGCGTCATCGCCAGACGGACACGCCGGCCGAGGCGCCGGCGTGACCGCTAGACCGAGACGCCGGCGTCGCGCATCAGTCGCGCGAC
>JAFAZV010000257.1 GCA_019239445.1 Solirubrobacterales bacterium | reverse complement strand
CGCCTTCGAAGTCGATCACGTCGAAGCCAATCGGTGCCCAGCGCGCGATCGCCTCGGGCTGGGTCAGCAGCTCGAGGACCTCATCCGGAAGTCCGGCCACACTCGTCTCCGCCGTCCAAGTTGCCATGCCGGCACTCTCGCGCACGACAGGCGCGGCCAGGTGTGACATTTACCACCGGCTGAAACCACCAGCGCACGGGGCGGCGGGCGCCGTCGAGCTGGCCTCGAATTACGGGCGAACGCTTGCGGCGGCCAGCACCGCGTCGACCAGGCCCGGGAACCGAGCCTCGAGATCTTCGAACCGCAAGGAGTTAAGCCGCGTCGTGCCTTCGAGTCGCTGCCGGATCACGCCCGCTTCGCGCAGCACGCGAAAATGATGGGTACAGGTCGATTTGACGACCGGAAGGTCGAAGCTCCCGCAGGTGCGCTCGCCGGTCTCCGCCAACGTGGCCACGATCCGCAACCGGATCGGGTCGCTCAGCGCGTGCAGGACGGCTCCCAGCTCGAGCTGATCGAGAGCTGGATGCAGGAGCGCTTCGGCGGCCGAGGCCGCCTCAACGGCGGAGACCGCTTCGGAGACGCTCGCCCCAGCGGGTCCGGAGACTGAAGCACCCATGGATTGTGATTGTACGAAGGTCATCGAACACTTGCTACCGTGTTCGTAACCTGATCGTAGCCACTCGAGCGGAGGATCCCCTGACCGCAACCGTCCAACGCGACCAGACGCATCACCGCGACCACAAGCATCTCCGAGCCACGCTGGTGCTGTGCTGCCTGGCGCAATTCATGGTCGTCCTCGATGTCTCCGTGGTCAACGTCGCGCTGCCCTCGATCCGCGGTGCGCTGGGCTTCTCTGAGCAGGACCTGCAGTGGGTGGTGAACGCTTACACGGTCACGTTCGCCGGCTTCATGCTCCTAGGCGGCCGTGCCGCCGACCTCCTCGGCCGCCGGCGCGTGTTCGTCGCGGGCCTGGCGCTGTTCGGCCTCTCGTCGCTGCTGGGTGGCCTGGCCGACAGCCAGGGCGTGCTGATCGTGGCGCGCGCGATCCAGGGTCTGGGTGGCGCGGTGATCGCTCCGGCGTCGCTGTCGATCCTCACTGCCACGTTCGAGGAGGGCGCCGCCCGCAACCGTGCTGTCGGTGCCTGGGGTGCGATGGGCGCAGGTGGCGGCGCCGCCGGCGTGCTGCTCGGCGGCGTGATCACCGATGTTCTCGGGTGGCGCTGGATCCTCTTCATCAACGTGCCGATCGGCCTGCTGGCGGCGCTGCTCACACAGCGCTACATCGCCGAGGGACGCGCCGAAGGCCGCACCCGCAACTTCGATCTGGCCGGCGCCGTCAGCGCCACGCTCGGCCTCTCGGTGCTCGTGTTCGGCATCGTTCGTACCGATGTGACCGGGTGGGGCTCGGCCGAAACGCTCGGGCTGATCGCGGCCGGCGTCGTGCTCCTGGCTGTGTTCGTGCTGATCGAGGGTCGCTTCGCGCACGCGCCGCTGATGCCCTTGCGGATCTACGCATCGCGCACCCTCAGCGCCTCGAACGTGATCGTGCTGCTGCTGGGGGCGGCGATGTTCGGGATGTGGTTCTTCCTCAGCCTGTACCTGCAGCAGGTGCTCGGCTACACACCGATCGAGGCCGGCCTCGCCTTCCTCCCCATGACGCTCGCGATCGGCACCTGCTCGATGCTGTCTTCACGTCTGGTGAGGAGGGTCGGCGCCAAGTCGATGCTGATCGGCGGGATGAGCCTGCTCGCGGTCGGGTTGCTGCTGTTCACCGACGTATCCGTTGGCGGCAGTTACCTCGGCAACGTGCTCGCGCCTTCGCTCTTGGTCGCGGTCGGGATGGGGCTGTCCTTCGTCCCGGTAACGATCACGGCGGTTGCCGGTGTGGCGCCGCGTGAGGCAGGCCTCGCCTCGGGGCTGGTCAACACCTCGCGCATGTTCGGCGGCGCGCTCGGCCTGGCGATCCTGGCCGCCATCGCCACGGCGCGGACCAACAGCGACCTGCACCACAGCCTGGCGGGTGCGCATTCCACGCAGGTCGCGCTGACCGACGGCTTCGCGCTCGCGTTCATCGTGGCGGCCGGCTTCGCCGTGGTCGGCGTGCTCGTGGCCGCACTCGCGCTCCCGAAGGTCCCGTCGCGCGCTGCGGCAAGTGAGAGCGCAGCAGCTTCGGGGCCCTCACGGACGGCGGAGCGTCCCGCCGCCGCGGCGGTCGAGTAGCGCCCCGCCCGCGTAGCTCGCTCGTCCGGCGATGCCGACCGGACAAGCCCGTGAGATCATGGACGCGTCCGGACGTCCGATCGCGAAGGCTGACGCGCGCGCTCCCGAGCGGACGTTGGTCAAGTTCCTACTGAGGGAGGAAGCGATGAACGCACGACCGGATGCCCGCTTCGAGGGACGGGTCGCCATCGTGACCGGCGCCGGCAGCGGCATCGGCGAGGCGACAGCGGTGCGGTTCGCGTCGGAGGGCGCGCACGTCGTGGCGAACGACATCTCGG
>JAFAZV010000248.1 GCA_019239445.1 Solirubrobacterales bacterium | reverse complement strand
GTGCTGGGCGACTACAGCCGCGCCCAGTCGCTGGCCGAGCGGGTCTCGAGCGTCCTGCCGAAGGATCTGCACGACCAGCTCGTGCAGCTGATCCTGCGCACGCGCCGGGACTCGCCGGTGCTGATCGCGGTGTCGATCGCGGTGATGGTTTGGACGAGCTCAGGCGCCGTCGGCGTGATGGGGCGATGCCTCTCGCGCCTGCTCGCGCTCCGCGGGACGGGGATCGTCATCGGCAAGCTCCGCAACTTGGCGGTGGCGGGTGCTCTGACGACGCTGATCGTGTTGATGGTGCTGGTTGCCTCCGCCGGCACCGGCATCCTGCGCCGGCTGGGTCTGGATTCGACGCTGACGCGGATCGCCGTGCCGATGATCGGAATTTCACTCACGCTGCTGATCTGCGCTGGCGTCTACTGGAGCCTTGCCGCTGGTGAGCTCAGCCTGCGCGCAGCGCTTGCCGGCGGGATCGTCGCAGCGGTTCTGCTGGCCGTCACTCCGACCGCGGCGGGCTATTACCTGAGGTTCGTCGCCGGGACGACGCCGGTCGAGCTGTTCCTGATCCTGGCCGGGATCCTGTTCACCTGCTTTCTGGCTGCGCTCGGGCTGCTGCTCGGCGCCGGGATCTGTGCGCGCGTGCAGCTCGGGCAGCGCCTGGGCGCCCCCGCGCCACCGGGCCCGGCCGCCACGCAGGGTGGCTGACACCACAATTGCACCCTCCCGCCGTGTGGGTGACGATAATCCCCATTGAGGCGACCGAGCAGCACATGGAAGATCCACTTCTGACCCGCGAGCAGCTCCGCGACGTAACGCGGGAGGTCACGTGGGCGTGGTGGGTCCTGATCCTCGCCGGTGTGCTCGGCGTGGTCGCCGGGATCATCGTGATCGCCAAGCCGGGCGACAGCCTCACCACGCTCGCGGTCATCGTCGGCGTCTTCATCCTCGTCGACAGCATCCTTGAGCTGATCGTCGGCTTGTTCGGCCAGGGTGGCGCGATGGTGGCGCTGCTCGGAATCCTCGGCATCGTTGTCGGGATCCTCCTGATCCGCCACCCCGTCCACGGCGTGCTCGCTGTGGCGCTGCTGGTCGGAATCTGGCTCGTCGCCCTCGGGGTGCTCAGGCTGGTTCGGGCGTTCGCCGCCGACCGGCACCTCTGGACGATCGCCGTCGCCGTGCTCGAGATCATCGCCGGGATCGTGATCGTCTCGAGCCCTGGAATCGGGTTCGGCACGCTCGCGATCCTGGTCGGGATCTCGTTCGTCCTGAACGGCTTCGGGATGATCGCGCTCGGCTGGGCGCTGCGGCTGGTGCGCCGGGAGGCTGACCATCTCGCCTCCGGGCCGGCCGGCTCGGCGGGCACGTCGCTCTCGAACCCATGAGCAGCGGACGCGGCCGAACGCCTTCAGCGGGGGGAGCCCCGGCCCGCTCGCGCACCGCCGAGGGCAAGCGCCTCGCCGTGCTCATCCTGATCGTCCTCGTCGCGATCTGGCTCGTTGCGTTCATCGTCTCCAACTCGGAGTCGGTGAAGGTCTCGTTCGTGTTCGGCGACGTGACGTTGTCGCTGATCTGGGTGATGATCCTGTGCGCTGTGCTCGGTGCCTTCCTGGCCTGGGCGATTCCCCGCTTCCGGCGCCGGCGCTGAGCTCCACGTCGGCCCGGCTTGACGAGCGACCGGGACGAACTAGATTCACACCATCCGCATCGTTGATCTATCGGCCCCGATCGAGGCGAGCCCGGCGAGCGTGCCGGCCTTTCAGCGCACCGACATCGCATATGTCACGCACGAGCAGGGCGCGAGCGAGATCGAGCAGCTGCTGGGGGTTCCGCGCGATCTGCTGCGCGACCGCGAGGGCTGGGCGCACGAGACCGTCACCCTCGGCAGCCACAACTCCACGCACGTCGACGCTCCGTGGCACTACAACTCGAAGATCGACGGGAAGCCGGCGCTCAGGATCGACCAGCTGCCGCTGGAGTGGTTCTTCGGCCCGGGTGTGGTGGTGGATTTCACCGACAAGCCCGATGGAGACGCGATCACCGCGAGCGAGATGGCGGGGGGCGTGGCAGAGGCGACTGGTGAGCTCCACGCCGGGGACATCGTGCTCGTGCGCACCGGGCGCGACGCGTTCCTCGGCCGCGACGAGTACATGGCGGTCGGCCCAGGCGTCAGCGCCGAAGCGACGCACTGGCTCTACGACCGTGGAGTCCGCGTGATGGGCATCGACGCATGGGGATGGGATCGGCCGCTGCACCTCCAGGCCGAGGACGCGCTGCGCGAGCGACGCCCGGGGATCTTTTGGGAGGCGCATCAGTCCGGATTGAGCTATTGCCAGATCGAGCGCCTCGCCGGGCTTGCGCAGCTGCCTCCGAACGGCTTCCAGGTGGCTTGCTTTCCGCTGCGCGTCGTGGGTGCCAGCGCGGCGCCGGCGCGCGTCGTGGCCCTGCTCCAGGACGACGGGAGGAACTGAGCTGGCCGAGGAACGCGACCGGACGCCGGCGCCGCCCGATGAGTTCAACGCCCAGGTGGACGCCACGCGGCGGACGCATCTTGCTAACGAGCGGACTTACCTGGCGTGGTGGCGCACGGGCGTAACCGCGATCGCCACCGGCATCGGTGTGGGACGGATCGTGCCCAGCCTGGCCAACCAGACGCGCTGGCCCTACGAGATCGTAGGTGCGGTGTTCGCGCTCGTAGGTGTTCTGGCCATGGCCTACGGGATGGTGCGCGAGCGTGCC
>JAFAZV010000156.1 GCA_019239445.1 Solirubrobacterales bacterium | reverse complement strand
ACGTCAAGTCGTTCGAGCAGCTGAACGACGGCCTGTCCCGTCTCCGGGAACATCGTGTCGTTGAAACACGTGATGAAGAGGGAAGCGCGTTTGACGCGATTCACGATTGCACCTCGTGTTTCCCGTGCCGCCGGAACGGCGTTCCCCCGACCGCGGGTCTTTGGAAGTTTTTCGCGCTATAGCCCACCTCAGATCCGTAGACCCCCGGCAATGCGCACGCATCTCTGGTTGGGAGCATGCCACCACGTTCCAGCGACGCCTGTGCGCACATCGCGACGTTAGTCGAGGAGCTTGTCCGGGGTGATCGGCAAGTCGCGAACGCGAATCGCGGTCGCGTGAAAGACCGCGTTCGCGATCGCCGCTGCCGCGCCCGTTATCCCGATCTCGCCGATCCCCTTGGAGCCCATTGGGTTCGCGCGAAGGTCGTGGCCATCGAGCCAGAAGGCGTCGAGCTCGCCGATGTCGGCGTTCACGGGAATGTGGTATTCGGCCAGGTCGTGGTTGACGACGTGGCCGAACTGCGGGTCGACCACGCTCTGCTCGTGCAGCGCCATCGAGATTCCCATCGTCATCGCGCCGATGAACTGTGAGCGAGCCGTCTTCGGGTTGATGATTCGCCCAGCGTCGAATACCGCGAGCATTCGCGGCACACGGATCTCCCCCGTATCCGCGTGCACACGCACCTCAGCGAACTGAGCGCCGAAGGCGTACATCGCGAAGCGCTCATCGTCCAGGTTCTCGGGCGTCTCACCGCTTGCCTCGTCGCCCGGCGCGGCAGCGTCGCCATGGTCGGCGCGGAAGTTCTCGGCGGCGGCGACGATCGCTGAGCCCCAGCTCGTGATCCCTGACGATCCTCCAGCCACGCTGGCCTTCGGGAGCTGCGTATCTCCGATCCGGAGGTCGATGCGCTCAGGGTCGACCGCGAGCGCGTCGGCGGCGATCTGAGTCAGCGTCGTCCACGTCCCGGTCCCGATGTCCGCGGCCCCAATGCTGACCGTGTAGTCCCCGTCGTCGCCTAGGCGGATGCGAGCCTGCGATCCCGGCATTCGGGCGACCGGATAGACGGCGCTGGCCACGCCGGTGCCGATCAACCATCCATTCGCATCGCGGCGGCGGGGTGTCGCGTCGCGGTCGCTCCAGCCGAAGCGCTCCGCTCCCTCGTGCAGACACTCGACGAGCCGGCGCGTCGACCACGGGTTGCCGGACTCGGGATCGCGGTCGGGCTCGTTGCGGATCCGCAGCTCGACCGGGTCCACCCGGCACGCCACCGCCAGCTCGTCCAGCGCCACCTCGGGAGCGAACATCCCGGGACACTCACCCGGCGCGCGCATCCACGACGGCACCGGCAGGTCGAGCGCCGCCAAGCGGTGGCTTGTCTTCCGGTGAGGCGCGGCATACATGAAGCGGGTCGGCGTTGCCGTCTGCTCAGCGAACTCCTTCAGCTTGGCCGTCAACTCGACCACCTCGTTGCTGATCGCCTGAAGCCGGCCATCGCGGTCGGCGGCAAGCCTGACGTGCTGGATCGTCGGCGTCCGGTAGCCGACGAGGGCGAACATCTGCTGGCGAGTAAGCGCGAGCTTGACAGCTCGCCCGGGCACGATGAGGGCGCCAAGGCAGGCGAGGACCTGATGCGAATGCGGCGTGCCTTTGGAGCCGAAGCCTCCGCCGACGAAAGGCGAGATGACACGGACCTGGTGGGCTTGGAGCCCGAACAACGGCGCCAGCGCTTGGCGCACGGCGTGCACGCCCTGCGTGGAGTCGTAGAGCGTGAATCCCTGACCGCCATAGATCGCGATCGTCGCGTGCGGCTCCATCGGGTTGTTGTGCTCCATCGGGGTCGTGTAGGTCTTATCGACGGTCACCTCGGCGACTGCCATGGCTGCGTCGACGTCACCCTGCTCGGTGTCGGTGGGGAAGTTCGGATTGACCTTCTCCGGCGCGTAGAGATGTTCGTGATCCGTTCGAAGTACGACGTCATGTGGCCGAGCGTCGTAGCTGACGCGAACGCGTGAAGCCGCTTCGCGAGCGGTCTCAGCGCTGTCCGCGATCACCGCTCCGATGATCTGTCCGCGGAAAGCGACGTCTGCGTCTTGGAGGATCCAGAGCTCCGGGTTCGCGTCCGAAGCTAGCCGAGGCGCGTTGCGGTAGGTGAGGATCGACAACACGCCAGGGATCGACTCGGCCTCTGAGGTATCGATCCCGCTGACCGAGCCGCGGGCGATTGTTGCCTGCAGTGCATGCATGTACGCCGGGTTCGGGACGTCGTGCTCGAAGGCGTACGGCGCGGTCCCGGTGACTTTGGCCACGCCGTCGCGACGTGATAGCGGGGCCCCAACAGCGCGGGTTTCGAGCAAGCTGCTCATCGCACTTCCTGGGTCAACTGCCCGAGGGTCGCCGCGATCGCGTTCCGCGCCATCCGAACCTTGAACGCGTTGTCTCTCTGCGGCTTGGCCACGGCCAGCTCAGCGGCGGCGGCAGCGAGAAACGCATCTCGCGACGGCGCCACGCCGCGGAGCGCGCGCTCGGCACGTCGCGCGCGCCACGGCTTGTGCGCTACGCCCCCGAGCGCGATCCTCACCTCCTCGATGCGGCCGTCGCGGATCTCTAGCGCCGCCGCCACCGAGACCAGCGCGAAGGCGTAGGACGCGCGGTCGCGTACCTTCAGATACGTGGAGTTGCGGGCCATCGGAAGCACTGGAAGCACGACCGCGGTGATCAGCTCGCCGCGCTCGAGGGTCGTGTCGTACTCCGGCGAGTCGCCGGGCGCTCGATAGAAGTCCTCTAGAGCGATCTCGCGGCGTGCATCGCGCCGCTGAACCTCGACCCGAGCGTCGAGGGCCATCATCGCCACCGCCATGTCTGACGGATGGACGGCAATGCAGTGCTCGGAAGCGCCGAGAATTGCGTGGTAGCGGGTATGCCCGTGGTGAGCCGAGCAACCGGATCCGGGATCGCGTTTGTTACACGGCGTCGTCACGTCATGGAAGTAGACGCAGCGCGTCCGCTGCAGCAGGTTGCCGGCCGTGGTGGCCAGGTTGCGGAGCTGGGGTGACGCACCTGCCAGCAGCGCCCGAGCCAGTACGGGGTAACGCTCGCGGATCACCGGATGAGCCGCGAGCTGGGAGTTGCGCACGCCCGCTCCGACGCGGATCCCACCTTTGCGCTCGTCGATGCCACCGAGCGGAAGACGACCCACATCCACGAGCAACTTCGGGCTCCGGACGCCGAGCTTCATGTGGTCGACCAGGTTCGTGCCGCCGGCAAGGTAGGCGGCTTCCGGATGTTCCTCGAGCAGCTCGATCGCTTGCCGAACGTCGCTCGGCCGCTCGAACGCGAACTCTCTCATCCGGCTACCGATCGGATCGCCGCCACGATGTTCACGTACGCGCCGCATCGGCAGAGGTTCCCGCTCATCCGCTCGCGGATCTCGTCGTCGCTCAGCTCGACGGGAGCGTTCAGGTCCTCCGTCACGTGGCTCGGCCTGCCCTCGCGCACCTCTTCCAGCATGGCGATCGCCGAGCAGATCTGTCCTGGCGTGCAGTAGCCACATTGAAGGCCGTCGTGCTCGATGAACGCCTGCTGCATCGGATGCAGGGCGCCGTCGATGCTGAGGCCGGCGGCCGTGACGATCTCCGCCCCGTCGTGAGCCACGGCCAGCGACAGGCAGGTCGTCACCCGCTCGCCGTTCTCGAGCACAGTGCAGGCCCCGCACTGGCCGTGGTCGCAGCCCTTCTTCGGGGCGATCACCCTCAAGTGCTCGCGCAGGACGTCGAGCAGCGTGGTTCGAGTGTCAACGTCCAGCGTTCGCCCGGTTCCGTCGACGTGCAGCGTGATCTCTCGCCGCATGCCGCGCGCTAAGCCTCGACGTCGATGCCGGTCGCGCTGCCTCTCGCCATCTCAACCTCGCTCCTGTTCGGCGATCCTCGGTGGCCAGGTTGCTCTCCCGCCGGAAGGCTCGGCAAACACGGCGTACTGCCGTTTCGCTCCGTGCCCCGGGGGTAAGGGACAGCCGCGATGAGCAGCGGGCGCGACATGAACGGTGCATCAGCGGCGGTTAGGATCAACCTCCGCCCCCTGGGTAATCCGCTGCCGCTCGGGTTGTACTCGTTTGGCGTCGGCATGCTGCTCCTCGCGGCACAGAGTGCGGGCTGGGTGCCGCCGAAGGAGACATCTCAGGTAGGGCTGGTCCTTGCCACGTTCGTGTTCCCGCTCGAAGGCGTTGCCGCGATCACCGCGTTCTGGGCGCGGGACACGCTCGCGGGAACGGTGCTCGGTTTGTTCACAACCTCGTGGTTGGCGCTCGGCTTGTTGTTCATCACGGCGCAGCCGGGTGCCACGAGTGTCACGCTCGCGTTCTACTTGCTCGGCTTCGCGGCCGTTGTGAGCTCGCTTGCGGTCATCGCGCTCGCGGGCAAGCCGTTGATCGCGCTCGTGCTGACTCTGTCTGCGACGCGAGCTCTGCTGGCCGGAATCTACGAAGCCTCGAGCGCGACGGCTCTCGACCGTGCGGCCGGCTACGTCGCGGCCGCGATCGCCGTTGTCGCTTGGTATGCCGGCACGGCGTTCCTGCTCGAGGACGTGCGCCAGGAGCCGCTCCTCCCGGTTCTTCGGCGAGGCGCCGCGAAGTCGGCGGTCGCCGGCGAGCTGAGTGACCAATTGCACCGCGCCGACGGAGAAGCAGGCGTCCGTCAGCAGTTGTAAGCGTTCCAGATGCGCCTCGGCGCGGTATCCGCCCGAACGGGCACGGGCGGATCGACGGCGACCTCATACGGGCTCCCTCCCGCTGATACGGCCGCTGGCGATCTGGGGCTGAGCCCACCCGCCCGTTCCACCAAGTATTGCGACACCTGGTTGCGGGTCTCGTCAGCTGCATAGAGGCTCTTGCCGTCGCACGCAATGGCGAGGCCGAGCGGCGCGAGACCGGCGTCTATCGACGCCGGCGAGCTCGGGGTTAGGCTTCATCTCTGGCAGCCGAATACTGCAGGATCGTCCCCGGTCCTGTTCCGAGCGGGCTTGGGTTTGTCGCATAGACATGTCGCCCGTTCGGAGTTACGACCAGATCGAACGGATGGCCCGAAGCCGGCACTGAAGCGGGAACCTTTGGAATGAGACCGCCGCCTGGTTCGACTGCGAATTGGGAGATGCTTCCGCTGAGACTGAGGAACGCTTCAGAATTCGCGACGTACACGCTCTTGCCGTCTGGCGCGATGGCGAGCCCAACTGGCTCTGCGAACTCATCCCCGCTGCCAGTCGGAACCGTCGGAGGCGACTTCGGCGTGAGGCTTCCATCCGGAGCGGCGGTGAATTGAGACACGGTGCCGCCATCGTTGGTCACGTACACGCTGCGGCTGTCCGGACTGACCGCGACGTGTTCTGGGCCAGGCGAGGAAGCAACAGCGACCGGTGACTTCGGCAGCAACGACCCGTCGCGCTGCACGGTGTATTGAAGAACGGGCTCCGAACCGCCGAACCTGTTCGTCACATAGACGCTCCTGCCATTCGGGCTGACCGCGAGGGAGAACGGGCCCGCGCCGCTCGGAGCGGCCACGGTTGACCTGAAAGTCAGTGCACCACTTGCTCCGACGCCGTACTGCAGGATCGCACCGGCGGGGTCAAACGAGGCGACATAGACGTTCCGACGGTCTGGGGCGACGGCGAGCCCGAGCGGCTGCTGGTTGCCCGTGCCGACCGCGGCTGGCGAAAGCGCGGCTAAACCGCCCCGCACCACCCGGTATTGCGAGATGCTGTCGTTGCTGATGTTCGTGGCATACACGAACGACGCGGCCTGGCTCGAGGCCGACGGGGCGAGTGTGACGAGCGCGCAAGCCATTGACAGCTTCACGGTTCGCCTGAAGATGTATCGGAACGCTTCAAACAAGCCCGTCCTCCTCACCGGCTCACAAGACCGGCCGCGAAGCTACTCGCCCGCCTGGCCGCGGTCAACCTCCTGACGACGCAGTCCCAGACGCTACCGTCGACGGGTGATGACACTCGAGAGCCTGGTCGGGCGTGACGGCGGCACGTGCGTCTGGTGCGGGCGCGAGCCGTGGCGAGAGGATTTGACAGCTGAGCATCTGATGCCGCGGGCGAGGCACGGACATCGCGTGGCCGAGAACCTTGCCTTAGCCTGCCGCTCGTGTAATCGACGTCGCCGGACTCGGTCGGTGGCCACATACGTACGGGCACAACTCGAGGCCGGCGAGCATCCACGGCTCGACCTCCTGCAGAGCGCGCTCCAGCGTCTGAGTCGCTCTTCCTCGCGGCGTCATGCGGAATACGCGCGCCGAGAGCTTCACCTCCTGGAGCGCTTCGCCGATCATGGCAGGCGATGATCACCGAAGTTGAGGACAGATCCTGACCTAAACCTCCCGTAGCGTCCAAAGCTCACCGTCAACGGACGAAAGGAGCGGCATTGCCCGAACGAGACGGATACATACCCGGCGTTCCCTGCTGGGTCGACAGCAGCCATCCCGATCCGGAGGCCGCCGTCGCCTTCTACAGCAGCCTCTTCGGCTGGGACTGTGAGGACGTGATGCCACCGGGCGCTGAGAGCAAGTACTTCGTGGCCCGGATCCGAGGTGGCGACGTCGCGGCGATCGGTTCGACACCCGCGGGGGCGCCATCAACGGCGACGTGGAACACCTACATCTGGGCTGACAGCGCGGATACGACCGCGTCCAAGGTGGTGGGCGCCGGCGGTGCCGTGCTCAGCGAGGCGTTCGACGTCATGGATGCGGGGCGCATGGCGGTTTGCGCCGACCCCGACGGTGCTGCCTTCTGCGTCTGGCAGGCAAGCCAGCACAGAGGTGCCAGGATTGTCAATGAACCAGGTGCGCTCGTCCTCAACGGTCTGCGCGCCAGGGACAAAGAGACGGCGAGGTCCTTCTACGGCGCGGTGTTCGGATGGCAGACCCTGACCATCGACGCCGGCGAGATGTGGGCTCTGCCCGGCTACGGGGACCACCTCGAGCGCAGCCATCCCGGGCTGCGCCGACAGATGAAGCAACTCGGTGCCCCGGACGGGTTCGAGGATGTAGTCGCGAGCCTTCAGGCGATTCGTGAGAACGGCCAGGCCGCGCCCCCGCACTGGGTCGTGACGTTCGCGACCGACGATGCCGACGCGATCGCGCGCCGGGCCAGTGAGCTCGGCGGCAACGTGGTCCTCGCGCCGTTCGATGCCCCGTGGGCCCGCAACACGATGATCGCGGACCCGCAGGGAGCGACCTTCATCGCCAGCAAGTTCGTGCCAGAGAACAAGGACGTCGCGAGCCCCACCGAAACGGCCGTCAACTCCACGTAACGGGCGTTCGGCGCGATCGAGTGAGGCGGGTGCGAAAACGCCCGCCTCGCCCGCAATGCGGAGCGTCATACTGGCGCGGTGTCGAGCAGCAACGTCGCCGTCCCGGATCCACACGTCATCGTCCTCTTCGGCGCCCTGGGTGATCTGTCGCGGCGCAAGTTGCTGCCGGGCTTGTTCCGGCTCGACCGGGCAGGTCTCATGCCGAGCGAGTATCGCGTGCTCGGAACGTCCCGCCGCGGCGGCTCGGCGGAGGATTTCCGCGAGTTCGCACGTCGGGCGGTCGGTGGCGGAGCGGACGGCGAGAGCTGGCAGCGCTTCGCTCAGCGGCTGGCCTTCAGCGCGTTCAGTGCCGAGCAGCCCGAGCCGCTCAGTGAAGCGATAAGCGCGGCCGAGCAGGACATCGGGAGTGCCTCACGGCGCCTGCACTACTTGTCCATACCGCCGACGGCGTTCGGTGAGACGGTCCGTGTGCTCGGAGATTCCGGGCTCGCCGAGGGGGCTCGTCTCGTGCTGGAGAAGCCATTCGGCGCTGATCTGACGAGCGCGCGCGGCCTGAATGACCTTGTGCACCGCGTGGTGCCCGAAGAGCGCGTGTTCCGGATCGATCATTTCCTCGGCCGCGAGGCGGTCCAGAACCTGATCGCCTTGCGCTTTGCCAACGGCATGTTCGAGCCGATCTGGAACCGTGATCACATCGATCATGTGCAGATCGACGTCCCGGAGACGCTTGCGGTCGACGGGCGGGCGGGCTTCTATGAGGCCACCGGGGCGTATCGCGACATGGTGGTCACCCACCTCTTTCATGTCCTTGGCTTCGTCGCGATGGAGCCGCCGACGACGCTCGACGCCCGCTCGATTGCCGAGGAGACCGGCAAGGTGTTCCGCTCGGTCAAGCCGATCGACCCGGACTGCGTGATCCGCGGCCAATATGCCGGCTACCGCGAGGGCGACGGTGTCGCGGCGGACTCACCCACGGAGACGTTCATCGCGATGCGCGCCGGCATCGACAACTGGAGATGGGCCGACGTGCCGTTCTTCCTGCGCACGGGGAAGCGCCTGGCCGAAGAGCGGCGGTTGCTCACGATCGCGTTTCGCGAGCCGCCACGGCGAATGTTCCGCGCGGCCCGCGCGTTCGTCGAGGACTACGGCCCGGACCACATCTCGTTCGACCTCGGCAACCCTGGCGGCATCATCACGAGCTTTCTCGCCAAGGTGCCAGGACCTCAGATGCGGCTAGGTCAGGCGCGCATGGAGTTCTCCTACCAGGGCTCGTTTGGGACCCAGGGCCTCGAGCCGTACGAGCGCCTCATGTACGACGCGATGCTCGGCGACCGAACGCTCTTCACCAACGCCGATGGCATCGAGAACCTCTGGGCGGCGTCGAGCGCTCTCCTGCGTGATCCCCCACCCCTGCACCGCTACCCGCCCGGCTCCTACGGGCCGCAGAAGATGCACGAACTCATCGCTCCGCGCCGCTGGTGGTTGCCGGAGACGTGACGCGCTAGATGATCCGATTCTGCTCGCGAGCGTGGGTGTTGCTGTAGGGTCAGCGGTGATGGGGCGGGTGATGACGGCGGCGGTTCTTGGCGCGGTCTTGAGCGTGTCATTTCTCGCTTGCACGGTTGCACAGGCGTCTCCAGCCGGCGCCGATCGCGCGCTCGACGCGGCGCTGGCTCGGCTCGTGCACGCGCGGGGTGGCCCGCTCGGCGCCATCGCCATCGTGCAGCGAGGAGCGCAGACCAGGTCGCACGCTGCCGGCCGCGCGCGTCTGGGCGGCCGCGGCCCGAGCGCCGGCGACGCGATGCGTCTCGCCAGCACGACTAAGGCGTTCAACGGCGCGGTCGCGCTCGCACTTGTCTCGCGGCGAGTGCTCTCATTGAATGACACGATCGGTCAGCGCCTGCGTTACCTACCGGCCGCGTGGGCTGACGTGACGCTCCGCGAGGCCCTGAACCACACGAGCGGTCTGCCAAGCTTCACCGACAGTCATTCCTACCTCGCCGCACTCGAGGCTTCTCCCGCGCACGGTCCGCCGCCGCGGCAGCTGGTCGCGTTCGTTGAGAAGAAGCCGCTGCTGTTCCGGCCCGGAACCAAGTACCGCTATTCGAACACCGACAACGTCATCGCGGGCCTGATGGCGGAGCAGGCGACTGGGCGTTCCTACGAGTATGAACTGCGGAGGCTTGTCCTCCGGCCGCTGCGCCTCCGTCGAACCGCGCTGCCGCGGACCGTCGCGATGTCGCGCCCGCTGCTACATGGCTACCAGTTCACGAGCTCAGGCCGAAGGGAGGACATCAGCACCGCGATCAATCCAGCCTGGACATGGGCGGCCGGCGGCATGGTGTCCACACCGGCCGAGCTCAACCGGTTTGCTCGCGCTTACGCCAGCGGTCGGCTCTTCTCGCGCAAGGTCCACAGGGCACAGTTTGTAGCCGTGGCGGGCGACTCGGAACCTCCCGGACCGGGTGTCAACTCGGCCGGCCTGGGCATCTTCCGTTACCGGACGCGGTGCGGCACCGTGTACGGCCACACCGGCAACTTTCCGGGCTACACGCAGTTCTTCGCTTCGAGCTCCAGCGGGCAGAGATCCGTAACGGTGTCGGTCAACCAGCAGCTGAGGCCCGACAACGCGCCACGCATCTTCAGCCTCCTGCTGAAAGCGGACACACTCGGAGTCTGTGCCGCGCTTGCCCGCTGAGACGACGCGGCGGGTGCTGAGACGCCCCGTATCGCTACTCGGGCGACCGGGCGATGGAGGCTGGTTCGCGACTCTCGGGTGGGGTTGGCCAGAGAACCAAGGCGAGACCGGCAATCGCGCTCCCGATCAGAGTCGCGAGCGCACGCTGGTCAGCTGCGTGCCACGCATGCTCGCCGACAGCGTCCGCAAGGAGCACAACGTAGACACTGATCGCAGCTGTGAAGACCGCATACTCCACCGCGACCATGGTGTAGGCGCACGCGGCGGCCACGGTCAGGAGGATCGCCGTCGGAATCACGTGATAGCCGAAGATCTCCGCAAACACAGTGGCCAAGCTGAGGCCGACCAGTGTCCCCGCAGCGCGCATGATGACGCGCTCAACCGTCTCATCGAGCTCAGGCCTCAATACGAACAACACCGTCAAGGGCACCCAATAGCCATGCCCCTGCAGGTCGACGAAGCGGTAGACCGCTACGGCTGCTCCGAGTGCGACTCCCCAGCGAAGCGCATGCCGCAAAGCGTGGGACTCGAGCGTCAGGTTACGCACGCTAGCGTCGCGTGCACCACGAGCCCGCGCGCCGAGCGCCCCCGGCTCCCGCCCCCGCTCCCAAACTGAAGCCACGCGCGATGTGGCGGCCTGGAGCAACCCGCCCGCGGTGGCTAACAGCAGCGCCCGCACCGCTTCGTGCATGCTCACGTCGAGACCTTGCGCGATCAGCAGGGCCAGGACACACATAACGCCGGCCGTGCCGAGACGAGGCGAAACCGCGACGCAGAATCCCGCCGCGGTGGCCAAGACCGTCATCACCAGCACCGCGAACGTCGCGCTGTGGCCCGAGATCACACCGATCGCGGCAAAGCTCCCAATGACCGGAGCGGTCATGACCTGCCACTGCGATCGCGTCCGTGCCGGAGCATCGAGTGCGACGAAACCAGCGATAAGGGCACCGGTTGAAACGGCGCCGGCAGCGGGGGTGTCGAGCCCGAGGTCGAGCAGCAGCCCGGCACCGACCGGCAGCGCCGCCAGCGCTCCGCGTCGCAGCGCGGGCGTCGCCGGCCCGCGCAGCCGCCAGGCTGCCGCCGACATGTGACTCAACGCCACGGCATCGTGTCGGGAGTAAACCTCACGCCGCGAATTTGCTCTAACGCGCGATGGGCAGCGTCACTGTCAGCTTGCCTGCCGCCGTTCGTCCTCCGGTCCGCCCTCGCCCGCCGCCGCTTCGATCGTCTCGGCCACACGCTCGGTTCGCCTCGCTCGGCCTCAGCGCCGTCGCACTGGCGGCGCCGTCAAAGCAGTTGTGGTTGATCATCCCGGGGGCTGATGCTGTTCGGGATCTCCCGGCCGTTTGTGTTCACGCCCGCCAGCGGCGGGGCGATCAAGACCCTGCCCGCAGACGAACGCGGGCTGGCGTCCAGCCTCGTCGGCGAGGCACGCCAGATCGGCGCCGTGCTCGGCGTCGCCGCACTCGGCTCGATCATTGCGACGTCCGAGCTCTCAGGGCGCAGGGGCGCGAGCTCCACCGGCCTTCAGGCGGCCCTAGTGGCAGCCGCCGAGGCCTCGCTGATCGCGGCGATCGTCGTGAGGGTGACCTTCTCGACTTCTGAGGAGCGCTCCACGCCCCGGCTGAGTGGCAACGAGATGTCTGCCCCCCATCCGGCAACTGATCCCTCGTGACCGGCGGCGCGAGTGTGGACTCGACCGAGCGACGACGAATCGATTGGGACCGGATCGGCAGCGTCTCGATCGGCTCGGCGCTGAACGTCCGCCGAGTCGGCTTCGGGGGCGCGTGGCTGACCGGACCCGGAACCTACGGGCCGCCCCCTGATCTGGACGCTGCCCGAAGCATCGTGCGCCGCGCGTCAGCAGCGGAATCCAGCTCGTTGACACGGCCGACTGCTACGGACCAGAGACGAGCGAGCTGCTGATCGCCGAGGCGCTCTACCCGTATCCCGATGACGTTGTCGTCTCCACCAAAGGAGGGCGGATCGCTCTCGGCGAAAACAGGTGGCGAGCGAACGGCCACCCCGATCACCTGATCGAGGCGTGCGAGGGAAGCCTGCGGCGTCTGCGGCTCGACGCTATTGCGCTGTACCAGCTCAACGCGATCGACCCCGACGTCCCGGTCGAAGAATCGCTCGGCGCGTTGGTCGAGCTTCGGGATGACGGAAAGATCGCCAACATCGGGTTGTGCAACGTCAGCGTGGCTGAGCTCACCCGCTGTCAGGCTGTCACTCCGATCGCCTCGGTCCAAGATCGCTACGACATCCTTCACCGTGTAAACGACGACGTCCTGGACGTCTGCAGCGAGCGCGGGATCGCGTTCCTCCCCTGGTTTCCGCCGGCGAACGACCTCGTTGCCGATCCCGGCTCGGCCCTGGCGCGCGTCGCCGCCGAGCATGCGGTGCCTCCCGCTCAGGTGGCGTTGGCCTGGCTGCTCGCGCGATCGCCGGCGACGATCCCGCTGCCGGGAGCGACCGATCCCGCGCGGTATGACGAAGACCTTGCCGCCCTCGAGCTCGAGCTGACACAAGCCCAAATCGATGAACTAGCGTCGGCAACCTGAACGTCGCGGATGACTCGTCGTCCGCCGATCACGTCACGTAGGAGGTTTTCCGGGTCTGCGCCGGCGCGCCTCGGGATCAAAACGGTCCCGGGTATGCGCGCTCGGCTTCCTCCTCCAGGCGCTGCGCGTGCCGGCGCGCCCACAACAAAGACGCGACAACGGCGAGGACTCCGGCGGCTGCGAAGGCTACGTCGACCGGTCCGCGGAACCGCTTCAGCGTCGAGCCGGCATAGTAGAAGCCGACCGCGTAGATACCGGACCACAGCACGCCGCCGGCGGCGTTGAAGAGAAAAAAACGTCGCCACTCCATCCGGTTGGCGCCGGCGAGGAACGCAGCGTAGGTGCGCAGGATCGAGATGAAGCGCCCGAAGAACACGACCTTGCCGCCGTGGCGCTCGAACAGCAGCCGCCCGACCTTCAGCTTTGCCTCGTCCAGGTGCACCTTGCTGCCGTAGCGCCGAAGCAACTGGTATCCGCCCCAGTGCCCGATCCCGTAGCCGATGTTGTCGCCGATGATCGCGCCGGCGGCCGCCGCCGCCCACACCAGCCAGATCACCAGGTTATGGGTGAAGCCCGCATACAGCGCCGCGCTGATCACCATCGTCTCGCCCGGGAACGGCACGCCCAAGCTCTCCACCGTCACGAACGCGAATACCGCCGCGTAGCCGTACTCGCTCAGCAGGTGATCCAGCGTGTGGGTAGAGAAGAACGCGGCCAGCACCCGGGGCGACCAGGACGCTAGCGCAGAGCCCGCCGGCCGGCGGCTCGCGCAAACTTAGGTTGCGGCGGCCACGGGTACGCCCAGGTTCGCACCGTTAGACTCGGGCATGAGCGGGGCCATAGCTCAGTTGGGAGAGCGCCTGCTTTGCACGCAGGAGGTCACGGGTTCGAATCCCGTTGGCTCCATCGGCGAAATCCCTGCAACCCGTTGCCTTGTGGCTCTGGCTACGGCCGGACGGACGATGTTCGCGAGCCTGATGGAAGACAGCATGGAAGCGTGAGGCTGGTCCTCGTCTGTCGTGTCTGTCGCGGGTTGGATGATCGCGGTGTTGAGGGCCGCGAGGCCAGAGCCGCATACGAGCTGTGGAGGACCAGCCATGCCTGACGTTAGCTCTAACGCGCCTGTCGATGTGCGCCTATGGGTGGCGCTTGATCAGCACAAGCTCTCGATCGTTGCTGCGGTGTTGCCGCCCGCGGGGTGGGGAGCCGGGGCTTGAGCGGATCGAGACGACCGATAAAGCGATCCGCCGGTTCATCGATCGGCTCGGCGGCCCCGAGGGTCTGGCGGTTTGCTATGAGGCGGGAGCGGGCGGGTTTGATCTGTATCGGCTGCTGTGCTCGGT
>JAFAZV010000124.1 GCA_019239445.1 Solirubrobacterales bacterium | reverse complement strand
AGCGTCCGTACACACTCGAGGAGGTCGGGCGCGCGTTCAACGTCACGCGCGAGCGCATCCGCCAGATCGAGAATCACACGCTGAAGAAGCTCGAGGCGCTGCCGGAGGCGCAGCGGCTCAGGGACGCGTCGTAGCCCGAGCCTGCGGCACTTCGTGCGAACGCGTATCGCCGGTGCGGGCGCGTTCCGTCCGGAGGCGAACGTACGTTTGGGTGATGGACGAGGCTTGGAACCCGAGGCGGCAGGGTGACATCGGTGAACTCTCGGCGATGCAGTGGCTCGTGTCGGCGGGCGCAGTCATATACACACCCCTGCTCCACAGTCCGGATTGCGATCTGATTGCCGATCTGCACGGTCAGCTGGTGCGTGTGCAGGTGAAAACCTCACTCTGCCGAGCGAACGGCCGGTGGGTCGTCGCGCTGTGCACACGCGGCGGGAATCAGAGCTGGAACGGGGTGGTGAAGCGGATAAGTGCTTCACGCTGTGATGCGCTCTTCGTTCATGTCGGCGACGGACGCCGTTGGTTTATTCCCGTCGACGCCGTCGCCGGCAGTAGCGGGATGCTGCTCGGCGGCCCGAAGTAGGCCGACTACGAGGTGCAGTCGGGCGATCCTCTTCCAGGTCGAATCGCCGCGGACGAGGAGGAGGTCATGCCACCCGCTCAACGCTAGACTCGGCGCGACGGCGGGGTTCCCGAGCGGTCAAAGGGGACGGGCTGTAAACCCGTTGGCTCAGCCTTCGCAGGTTCGAATCCTGCCCCCGCCACTCAGGCGAGGCGTTAGCGTAAGGCGGGCACCCGAACGGCCGAGCGGCCGTGCGGCGCGAGGGGTGCGGGATCGAGCAACGCGGACGGCTCACTGGTCTGCGGGACGTCGCTGCGCTGCGGATGCTCCGTCTGTCTTGACTGTGGTGACGTCGTGTTCCTCGTACTCAACTCGGATGTTGAGCTGCGCAAGCCGCGCATACGAACGTCGTTCGAACCGGTGGGGGATGAGGCCGATCGCGAACCGCTGCGCGGGCGCCCACAGAGCTACCCATCCGAGTACGACGATGCCCTGCGCGATGCCGGCGACGATCACGTTGCCGGTCAGCCGCTCGAGCGTCGTCGAGACCACGATCGAGATGAGCAGGATCGCGATCCCGATGAAGGCGCTCAGCCGCTCGCGGTGTGAGAAGCGGGCAGCCTTGAGGTGTGACCCGCTGTGGGCCAGGAAGTCGGCTCGCAGCGCCGTCTTCACCGCCTGCTCGTCGGTGCGCGATCGCTCGATGATCGGTCGGGCATGGAACTCGGCGAACAGCGCCTTGATCGACGGAACCGCGATCTCGATCGCCTTCGGGTTGGATCTCCCGGGCACCTAGTGCATTCTCCTCGTCAGGGCGGCAATCATTGCCGCCTCGCAAGAGCTAAGTGCGCGACGGTTATCTCGTTCTTCTATCGCTGTCGGCTCAGCGCGATGTGCAGCCACCGCGATCGAAGAAGTGCTGGAGAAGTCCGCCACCGGAAAAGGACGCCTGAAGTTTCACTGTAATCGGGTGTCGGTCGACGGTGGGAACCCGGCTCGACGATGCGGCTCGATGTCCTGCGTCTGCAGGTTTTCTTGCACTCGGGCCTGGCAAACGCTTGGGCGGCGGTGCGGTGTTAGCGTGCCTCGCCACCTGAACTCGCGCCGGCGCAGGCAGGAAATGACGCTCGGACAAAGCCGTTGTCGCGGTTCGGCGCGTGATGAGAAGCAGTCCATGGTCATACAGCCGTGCCGGCTGCGCTTTGCTCGCAGCGATCGCCATCGCGTGGCTGATCGCCGGCACTAGGGCATCTCACGCGGCCAGCTCGAGTCAAGTTCAGCAGGACCTCGGGGCGGCACAGAATCGGGCCTCGAACCTCGCCGGCGAAGTTGGGGCCGCATCCGCCCACCTCGCGCAGCTGAACGCGAGCATCACGAGCACCGAGCAGCAGATCGCGCGCACGCAAGCGGACCTCGACGCCAAACGCGAACAGCTGTTGAAACTGCGTCGCGAGCTGAACGCGGCACGAGTGCGTCTCGCGCAGCTCGAGGCTTTCCAGGCGCGGGCCGAGCGCGTGCTGTCGAAGCAGCTCGTACGCGATTACGAGGCCGACCAGCCCGACATCGTCAGCGTCGTGCTCGAGGCCCGCGGCTTCAAGGACCTGCTCGAGCGGATTGACTTTGCGCGCCGCATCCGCTCCTGGAACGTTCAGGTCACACGTCGGGTGCGAACGGCGCGACGCGCGGTTGCCGCGCAGGCGACGCGGCTGGGCGCTCTCGAGGCTCGCCAGCAGCGGCTGACGGTCGAGGTAC
Source organism: Solirubrobacterales bacterium (assembly GCA_019239445.1). Lineage (GTDB taxonomy): Bacteria > Actinomycetota > Thermoleophilia > Solirubrobacterales > Solirubrobacteraceae > Palsa-465. The sequence goes on along the minus strand of JAFAZV010000124.1, from coordinate 1,233 downwards.
TCGACCGGCGCAACTCGCTGGCATCGTCGCGCGTGAGTCTCGTCCGCCAGCAGCTGACGGTCGCGCAAGATCGCCAGGACAAGGCGAATCAGCTTGCGAGCGCCCGAAGCCAAGTCGCGGATCTGCAGCAGCAGCTCTCACAGCTCGAGGCTGCACAGGCCGCTCAGGCGGCACGGGTCGGCGGAGCATCCCAGGAGCAGAGTGCGCCGGCGGCGGGGGCGACCGGTGCGGCGGGCAACTCCGGTCAAGCCTCGAGTGGCGGCGGCTTCACGTTCCCGCTGCCGAAGGGGGCTGCCTCGCCGCCAGGCACGTGGTCGCTCGACCAGGGCGTCGACATCGCCGCGCCCGGTGACACGCCCGAGCTCGCGGTATGCAGCGGGACGATCGTGCTGCACGGGATCGGAGGCTTCGGACCGTGGGCACCCGTCCTCCACTGCGACGGCTCGATCGGTGGCTACAGCTACGTGTACTACGGCCACGCCGGCCCGGCAAACCAGCTGCCGGTTGGTAGCCGAGTCAGCGCCGGCCAGGTGATGAGCTCGATCGGACCAGGAATCGTCGGCATCTCCAGCGGCCCGCACGTCGAGATCGGTTTCGCCGACTCGAGCGGCAGCCCGATCGGCACCGGCAGCGCTCCAACGATGATGTCGCTGCTCCAGGGCTCCTACGGCGGATAGTCCGCGCTGGCGCGCCCTCGTCCCGACGCGCTAGGCTGCGACCCCAACGCCCTCTTAGCTCAGCCGGTAGAGCACTTCCATGGTAAGGAAGGGGTCGGGGGTTCGAGTCCCCCAGAGGGCTTGGGCGGATTGCCTTTGCTAGCGGGGTTTCGGGGTTCGGGCAGGTCCGGCCAGCGTCGGCGGAGCCCCGTATGGAAGACAGCATGGAAGCGTGAGGCTGGTCCTCGTCTGTCGTGTCTGTCGCGGGTTGGATGATCGCGGTGTTGAGGGCCGCGAGGCCAGAGCCGCATACGAGCTGTGGAGGACTAGCCATGCCTGACGTTAGCTCTAACGCGCCTGTCGATGTGCGCCTATGGGTGGCGCTTGATCAGCACAAGCTCTCGATCGTTGCTGCGGTGTTGCCGCCCGCGGGTGGGGAGCCGGGGCTTGAGCGGATCGAGACGACCGATAAAGCGATCCGCCGGTTCATCGATCGGCTCGGCGGCCCCGAGGGTCTGGCGGTTTGCTATGAGGCGGGAGCGGGCGGGTTTGATCTGTATCGGCTGCTGTGCTCGGT
>JAFAZV010000002.1 GCA_019239445.1 Solirubrobacterales bacterium | reverse complement strand
GGCGCAGCTGCCCCTCGTCGGCTACCGCTGCGATCGCCGCCTGACCCAGGCCTTGGCGCGGCATCGTCAGCATCAGCCCGACGTCGCCCCAGGAGAGTTCGGTCAGCCCGAGCAGGCTTGCCATGTTGCTGCCGTTGCGGTTGCGTTCGACCGGGGCGGATGCGGAGCCGTTGCCGCCCGCGCCGACCGCGCCGGCGCCCGCGCCACCGAGGGCGCCGCTCTCGTTCATGCCGTCGATCACGGCGGCGAGCATGTCAAGCTCCTTCGGGTATGCGTGCTCGGCGCGGTCGTACTTGCGGGAGTTGGCGCGAAACACGGTCGAGGCCACCTGATGTGCCTGACTGACCAGCAGGGCAAACTTCGACGGCGTCTCCAGGTTGATCATCAGACGAGCAGGGCTCCTTCCATGACGCCCACCGCCCGGAGGTCGCGGTACCAGCGCTCGACGGGATGCTCTTTGACGTAGCCGTGGCCGCCCAGCAGCTGGACGCCGTCCGAGCCGATCGTCATCGCCCGCTCGCCGGCTAGTGCTCGCGCCAGTGCGACCTCGCGGGCGAATGGAAGCCCCTGGTCGACGCGACTCGCCGCCCTGAGCGTGGCCAGGCGCAGTCCCTCGAGCTCGATCGCAATGTTGGCGACCGAGAACGCCACGGACTGCCGGTTGGCGATCGGCTCGCCGAAGGCGCGGCGCTCCTTCACGTACGGGATGACGTAGTCAAGTACAGCTTGTCCCGTGCCTACCGCGAGCGCGCACCAGGCCAGGCGGGCCAGCTGCACGCACTGGCGGTAGACGCCGGCGTCGGCGTCCCCGAGAAGCGCGCCCGCGGGCAGCCTGACCTGCTCGAAGATGAGGCGCGCGTTGCCGGCGGCACGGATGCCCATCGCGGGCTCGGGCTCGACCGCGACCCCCGAAGCGTTGGCCTCGAGCACGAACAGCGCGGGTCCATGCCCCGCGAGCTCAGCGCCGACCACGAACAGCTCGGCGTTCGCCCCACGCGGAACCAGAGTCTTCGTCCCGTCGAGCAAGTAGCCGCCACCGCTCGCCTGACGCGCGCGCGTGTGCAGGCGCAGCGGGTCAAACAACGGCCGTGGCTCGAGCAGCGCGAGCGCCGCCGCGGGCGGGTCCTCGCCGACGAACGCGGGCAGGTAGGTCGCCTGCTGCTCGGTGTCGCCCCACAGGCTGAGCGCGGTCGCGACGGCCGCGGGAGCAAAGCAGGCCACGGCGAGTCCCATGTCACCCTGCGCGAGCGCCTCGGCGATCAGCACGGCGCTGACCGCTGAGCGCTCGGCGAGCGGACCTCCGAGAGGCTCCGGCACTCCGATCGCGTTCAGGCCGAGTTCGCCGGCCTGGGCCAACAACTCTGGCGCGGCGGCACTCGCGGCGTCGCCCGCCTGTGCGGCTGGGCGCAGCTCGCCCAGCGCGAACCCACGCACGGCATCGCTGAGCATCTGCTGCTCGTCGGTCGGGCTGAGGTCGAACAGGTCGCTCGGGCCGGTCCGGGGCTGACGCACAGGATGCGCGAGCCGTTGGGCGGCGGCGAACGTTCGACCGGCGCGGTTGGCGGTGCGGACGGTGGTGCGCGAGGCGCCGTGGAGGAATCGCTCGGCGGGTGCGCGGATGCCGAGCCGGGCGACGACCGGCGAGGTGGCGAAGCGATTCAGCGCGCGCAGGCCGGCGGTCATGCCGCGCTGAGTTGGGGCCGCGGACATCGTCGGCGGACGGTAACACGATTTGGTGTGACATTGATTGATGCAATGGTGGCGATCACGGGTGGGGCTGAGGGCTGCGGGCTCAGGGGGGAGCGGCAGCGGAAGTGACTTACGCAGTTCTTACGCCGTGGGCGTAATGCTCGCGCGTGTCATGCGCGTGTTGATCGCCGAAGACGAGCGACGCCTCGCCGATGCGCTTGCCCGCGGCTTGCGCCGGGAGGGGATGGCAGTCGACATCGCCCCCGACGGCTCCGAGGCGCTCGTCAAGACCCAGGTGTTTCGCTACGACGTGCTGGTGCTCGATCGGGACCTTCCGGGAGTGCACGGCGATGAGGTGTGTCGCCGCGTGCGGGGCGAGCAGCCGGAGACCGGGATCCTGATGCTGACTGCGGCCGGGGCGGTCGAGGACCTGGTGCATGGGCTCTCGCTGGGCGCGGACGACTACCTGGCCAAGCCGTTTCGCTTCGCGGAGCTGGTGGCGCGGATTCGCGCCCTTGCCCGCCGGTCGGTCCCGCGCCACCCACCCTTGCTGCGCCACCGCGACCTCGAGCTCGACCCCGCGAGCCGCCGGCTCACGCGCTCGGGTCAGCCGGTGGAGCTGGCGCGCAAGGAGTTCGCCGTACTCGAGACTTTGATGGCTGCGGATGGCGCGACGGTCTCGGCCGAGCAGCTGCTCGAACGCGTGTGGGACGAGCACACCGATCCGTTCACGAACGTCGTGCGGATGACGATCATGACGCTCAGGCGCAAGCTCGGCGAGCCGGGAGTGGTCGAGACCGTAATCGGCGTCGGCTACAGGCTGGCCTGATGCGTCTGCCAGCGCCGACGATTCGCCTGCGGCTGACGCTGCTGTACGGGACCGTGTTCCTGCTCACGGGCGCGATCCTGCTGACGATCGGCTACGTGCTCGTGCGCCACAACCTCCAGGCGCCGTCGCACTTCCGCGCCGAGCTGCAGAAGCTCGGGTTGGTCCCGCCGGCCGGGTCGCTGTTCTCGGGTCGGCCGCTGCTGTTCGCACCCGGGTCGCCGGAGGCGCGCGTGGCCGAGGTCGTGCGCGCGCAGTTGCGCAACGACACGCTGCACCGCCTGCTCGTGGATTACCTGCTGGCGCTCGGGGTGATGACCCTGGTCTCAGTCGGCGCCGGCTGGCTGTTGGCCGGCCGCGCCCTGCGACCGCTGCGCGCGATCACCGCCACCGCACGCCGCGTGTCAGGCGAGAACCTGGGCGAGCGGATCGGCCTGATCGGCCCCGCGGACGAGCTCAAGGAGCTAGCCGACACGTTCGACGGCATGCTCGGCCGCCTCGACGCGGCGTTCGCCAGCCAGCGGCACTTCGTCGCCAACGCCTCGCATGAGCTGCGCACGCCGCTGGCGATCATGCGCACCGAGATTGACGTCGCGCTCGCTGACATGGAGGCCGGCGCCGGTGAGTTGCGCGCGATGGCAGAGGCGGTGCGAGAAACGATCGACCGCTGCGAGCAGCTGATCGGGGGCCTGCTCGTGCTCGCGCGCAGCGAGAGCGCGGTGGAGCGCGAGCAGGAGGCCGATCTCGGCGCGCTTGCCGCTGACTGCTTCACCGATCTGAGCGCCCGCGCGCAGGAGGCGCAGGTGGAGATCACGGCGGATCTGGGCCCTGCGGTCGTGCGGGGCGAGCCGGCGCTGCTCGAGCGGATGATCGCCAACCTGCTCGAGAACGCGATCCGCCACAACGAGCCCGGCGGATGGGTGCGGTTGAGGAC
>JAFAZV010000453.1 GCA_019239445.1 Solirubrobacterales bacterium | reverse complement strand
GGCGACGGCCTGGGAATCGCGGCTACCGATCACAACCTCAGAGCTCTCTGCCGACTGCTTCAGGATCTCGTCAGCGAACGCCGCCTCGTACAGCCGCGCCAGATGATGCGCCGCTCACTGCTCGTGGTCATGACCCTCGCGATCCTCCTCGCCGGTGGCGGCAGCGCCGCAGCGCTTCTCAGTGGCGGGGGACGAGACAGCGGTTCGATGATCGCAAGCTCACCTTCGTCCACTACGGTCACCTCGTCACCCTCCACGACTTCGACTACGTCGATGACGAGCAGCTCTTCTTCCAAGGGCACGACCTCTCCGCCTCCCGCTGGCCCGGTCACCGTCTCGTTCACATCGGGCGTGCCGCCCGATGGCATTGTGCGTCAGGCCTATGGGCCCTTCGTGTTCACGGCAAAAGGTGACAGTGGAATCAGGTACTCGGTCACGGGCGGCGGCGTGCCGGGGCTTTCGCTATCAGTCGGTGGAGAGCTGTCCGGTACGCCCATCGGGTCGGGCACGTTCGTGCTGAATGTGAGGGCACAGGGAGCAAGCGGAGCGCACGCCGATCAATCGGAGACCATCACAATCTCCCCTCCCGACCATTCGAACCCGCCTGCCGGGACGGGATCGAATCCGCCGGCTGGTCACGACATGAATCCCCCGGCTGGTACCGGCACGAATCCCCCGGCTGGTGGCGGTCTGAATCCCACGGCTGGTAGCGGCACAACTCAACCTGCTGCGGCGGATTCAACGCCGCCTGGTCTCGTCCACTGAGATTGCCAGCTTTGCTTAATTGTGAAGACGAGGATCCCCAGCGCGATGTTGAGCTACCGCCTTGCGCGGGGAGGCGTGGGATCTGCTGGTACGGCGGCCGAGTGGTCAGGCCGGCGTGATCGCGCCGTGGGCGCGTGGTCATGGTCGGGGCAGGTCCGCAGCCCATCGCAACAAACCGCATGTGCCCTCCAGGCGAGACCGGAGGAACTCGCGATCAGGGCCGTGGAGGGGCAAGCCAAGGCATCGAGTTCGATGCGCGGTGACGCGCCACGGCGCGAGACGAGCGAGGCTCAGTGTTCTCGACGTGAGCCACCAAAGCCCGCCTAGCCGGTGCGGCGTCGAAGGCGAATCGGACCCCGCGCCTGCGCGATGTCCACGACCGCGCCTCTCTGGGTCACTTCGATCTGGCCGGCCGCCACAAGGTCAGCCGCGGCGGCACGAACGGTGGGCATGAGTCGACGGAAGTCACGGCCTGCCAACGCGCGCGCGGCGTCAGAGGGACAGATCGTCTTGCCGGGTGCGCGCCGCTCGAGCAGCTCCAGAATCACGGCGCGGAGCCGAGTCTGTTGATCAGGGACGGGAAGTATGCGACGAGGCTCGGTCATGATCGGCGCCAGCTGCTGGTTGCTCCTTACCCGCTTTGCCAACGCTCCGCTCGGCCCCAGCCCCGCGATGGGCCGACGCGGATCACACCGGTGGCGACCAGGCCCGGCCAGGGAGCATTTGCGTTCCCGTGCCCCGTGGGGAGGTCTCGCGACATGCGGTCAGGCCGGCGGCGCGTTCGCTGAGGGTCGGCGGCGGAGGTAGGGCGCTGGAGGACCGGGGCAGGCGGCTGTCTTAGGAGGGAGCGTCGCCGTAGTCTGTCGTGCCAGTGGGTGCGTCGGCGATTGATCTCACGGTGCCGCCGCTCGCCGAGTTGCGACAGCGGCGCAGCGAGAAGTGGGCACTGTTGAGCCCGATGTGCTCAGCCTGACCGTCGCCGAGATGGACTTCCCGGTTTTGGCGGAGGTCCGCCACGCCCTGACCGCAACGATCGAGCGCGGTGACCTGGGGTACGGGGTGCCCGCGCCGCGCAGCCTGCGCGAGGCCCTCGCCGGGTTCGCCGAGCGTCGGCTGGGCTGGCGGCTGGACGCCGATCAGGTGACGGTGATGCCCGATGTGATGCTGGCGATCCTGGAGCTGTACCGAGTAATCGCCGGGTCCGGCGGAGCCATTGGGTTCGCGACGCCCGCATATCCGCCGTTCTTTCGCGAGCCGGCGCTGGCGGGCCTGGATACGGTCCCGGTCGGTCTCGCCGCGGACGGGTCGATCGACATGCGCGAGCTGGACGCGGCGTTGCAGGCGGGCATCCGGGCGTTTGTCCTTTGTAACCCTCACAACCCGACGGGCCGGGTGCTGCCGCGGGCTGAGCTTGAGGCGATCGCGGAGCGCTGCGCCGCGCACGAGGTTTGGGTGCTGGCTGACGAGGTCCACGCCCCGCTGGTGCTCTCTGGCGCGGCCCATGTCCCGTGGCTGGAGGTGTCCGATGCGTCCCGTCAGTGGGGAATCGCGCTTACCTCAGCGTCGAAGGCGTTTAACCTGGCGGCGCTGAAGACGGCGTTTGCGGTCACCGCCGAGCCTCGGCGCGGAGCTTGCTCGAGCGCATCGGCCAACAGCATGATCACGTGAGCTTGCTCGGCGAGATCGCTGCCGAGGTCGCTTTCCGCGATGGGGACGCGTGGCTCGACGCGGTTCTCGCCCAGCTCGCCGGCAACCGCGACAGACTGGCTGCCGAGCTGGGAGAGAAACTGCCGGAGGTCCGCTGGCAGCCGCCCGAGGCGACCTATCTGGCCTGGCTCGACTGCCGCGGCCTCGACCTCGAGGGCGAGCCGGGCAACCTGTTCCTGCAGCGAGGCCGCGTCGCACTCGGTCCGGGGCTCGACTACGGACACCCCGGAGCCGGACACGTGCGCCTGAACTTCGCAACCGGGCCCGAGCATCTGATACAGGCCGTGACCCAGATGGCCGCCGCGCTGCGGACATAGTCTGGGCCGCTGCCTATCGTCGCCCAACCGGCCACGCCGGTGCGTTCTGGCGTTGCGGGGCCGCACTCGCACGCACGCCGGCCGAGCGGCTTCTTGATCGCGCAGGCTCGACTACTCCTCGTCAGCTCGCCGTATGGTCGAGACCGTAGACGGCTAGCGCGTTCTCGCGCAGAATCATGCGCGCCGCCTCGTCAAGATCGCCCGGAGCCAGCAGCTCGGGCAGCACCGCTGCCAGAGCATCGCGCCACCAGAGCGCCGCTAGAAAGTAGAGCTCAGGCGTCCGCGCGGCGTCCGACGCGTAGAGCAGCTTCGAGATCGGCGCCAGCTCGAGGGCTTCGGCGACCGCTACGTGGGGTCGGCTGACGTGCGGGATCGTCAACGACAAATCCAGAAAGACGTTGGCATAGGTATGCGCGAGCCATCCCGCCTCCCGCACGAACGGATAGCAATGAAGCAAGACGAAAGGCGTGGTCGGAAAGCGCTCGACGAGCGGCTTCAAGTAAGTCGGGTCGGCACGCCACAAGTGCAGGTCGGCGTCGCCGAACCCGCAATGCACCTGGACCGCAAGCGGATCACCCGTCGCCTGGTTGGCGTCGAGCGCCGCTAACACCTCACCGGTGACCCGATCGAGCCCGCCGCGATATGCGGCGATCGTCTTCAGCGCGACGTAGCCGCGGCCGCGCGCGGCAATCGTCTCGACCGCCGCATCCTCGCCGCGTGTTTCCAGCCGCAGTACCGGCAGAGCGCGACACCCAGCCAGCTCACCGAGCTCCGCTAACGCAAAGCTCGTCGCCGCGGGCGGGAAACCATCATCGACGAGCAGGAGCTCGGTATTTGTCGCCCGTAGCAGGGCGGCCGCATAGTCGCCGGGGTCGGTGCCCACGCGCCGTTCGAACACCGACTGCTCATGGTTCTCGCAGTCGAGCTCGGCGGCCAGAATGCGGGTTGCGCGGCGGTACGTGACGCTGTTGGCGACATGAGGCCACTGCCGGGGATCCTCGCTTTCCGAGAACAGCCCGCGGAATTCGTTCAGTGTCCGGGGGGGTAGACGCAGGATGCTGTGTGCGTGCTGGTCGACCAGCGAGGTCGCGTTCAGTACTTCGCGAAATGCCCCTGAAGCTCGAATGCCGCGTCTCCTCGGGAATACACCGTCCACTCAGACCGCCGCACCGCCAGGTAGGCCTCGGTAAGCACCGACCCAAGCGCATCTCGTAATGCATCGTCCTCGCTCAGGGCGTCCAGCGCCTCGTTCTGAGTCGTCGGCAGCCGCACGATCCCGCGGCTTGCCCGCTCACCCTCTGACATGGTGGCCGGATCGGCTGCTATCGGCGCAGGCAACTCGCGGCCCTGGTCGACACCGTCCAGGCCGGCGGCGATTACGCCGGCAAGTGCTAGGTAGGGATTACAGCTGGCATCGGCCGCCTTCAACTCGGCGTTGGTCGAGTGCTCCTCTGCGCCGCGCAGCACTGAGGCGACCCGCAGTGGTGCCTCTCGGTTGTCGTAGCCCCAGCAGCGGAACGCACCGGCCCATGCTTGAGGCACAAGCCGGTGGTACGAGTTGAAGCTCGGGGCAGTGAGCGCGCAGAGGCCGGGAAGATGGTGCAGCACCCCGGCCAGGAATGACCGTGCCTCGGCCGACAAACCGCCTTCGCCGGACGCGTCGAAGAACCGATTGCGTTCGTCCTCCCAGAGCGAGAAGTGAATGTGGCAACCGTTGCCTGCGATGTCCGGCCACGGCTTTGGAGCCAGTGACGCGGTCAACCCCTGCCGCGCGGCGACACCGCGGATCGTCTCACGCACCAGCAGCTGCTCGTCAGCGGCCTGGACAGCCGGGGCGTGCGGCGCCGAGATCTCCTGCTGCCCGTGCCCTTGCTCGGCGTAGTACTGCTCGACTGCGATCCCCTGTTCGGCCAGCGACGAGACGAGCTCGTCGACATAGTCCTGCGAGGTGGTCATCCCGATCGTCGAGAAGCAGAGCGCGGAATCGACCGGCTCGTAAGAGCCGTCGACGGCTCGAGCGAGCGAGAACTCGTTCTCGAACGCCGCTCGGAGGACGAGATCCCGCTCGGCAAGGCGGTCGGCCATCCGCTTCAGACACGAGCGCTGACATACTGGGGCCGGGTTCCCGTCGAGCCCCATGTGGTCGGTCAACACCGCGCCGGCTCGCGGCGCGTACGGGAGCGCGCGGAAAGTTTCGAGGTCGGGAACGATGCGCACCTCGCCCACGGGGCCCATCCCATCGACGGTTTGCAGCTGGTCGAGACCGTTCATAGCCTGCATCGCAACGGTCAGACCGATTCCCCCTTGAAGCCGTCCCATCAGGCCGTGGCGTCCCGAGGCCTTCGCCCGGATCGTCCCGTCGTTGCCACACCACAGGAAGCGAACCAGCCGCAGTCCGAGCTCGTCAGCGAGCATGACGATCTCCTCGGCGGTCATTGACGAGACGATACCCGCGGACGATGACGCGAGCGATACCAAGGCGGTGCTCTCCCCGCTGCGGCTGGGCGTCAACTACTTGAGGTGTTCTACACCGCCCGGAAGCGCCTGAGCCAGAGCCGCAGGACCTGTCGCGAATGAGTCCGTACGAGGTCCGGCCCGCGGTATAGTGGCGAAATCTCGAAGGGCAGATTGTCTGGTTGAGATGGGTGGCCGTGCGCGAAGATCCGTAGCGTTCGCGGACGCAGCCGTTGTAGGTGAGGGTGGCGCCGTCAGGCGCCACGGAGGAGACGAGGGAGGCGGGGATGAGTGCATCTGTCGTTTTTGGGCTGATCGGGTCGCGCGCGAGCGCGCTCCTGACGCGCGTGACGATCGTGGTGGTGACGCTCTGCTTAGCGTGGCCGACCTTGGCAGTGGCGGCCGCCCCTGCGCCGCACATCTACTGGGCTAACACATTCGCGTCCTCGATCGGTAGGGCGAACATCGACGGCACCGGCGCGAATCCGAGTTTCGCCATTACTGGGGCCCTGCCGTTCGAGGTTGCCGTCGACGGGCAGCACATGTATTGGGCGACACCCGGTGCGATCGGGAGCGCGAAGCTCGACGGGACGGGCGTCAACAACAACTTCGTCACGGGCCTCGGTAACAATCTGAACGGGGTGGCGGTCGACGCTCAGCACGTTTACTGGGCGGACGGATTTGGGAGCGCCGGGGGTCCGGGCATAGTCGGAAGGGCAAACCTCAACGGCATGAGCGTGAATCAGAACTTCATCACCGGCCACGACGAGGTAACCGGAGTGGCGGTAGAAGGCCAACATATCTACTGGAGCGACTACGACTCGGGTCAGATTGGGACGGCGAACCTGGACGGCAGCGACGCGTCGAACTACTTCGTCAATGCCTCCAACCCCACCGCGATTGCCGTCAACAGCCAGTACATCTACTGGGCCAACGACGTCTCGGCCACAATCGGGAGAGCGAGCCTTGACGGCAGCAGCGTCAACCCGAGCCTCGTCACCGGCCTGAACGAGCCGAAAGCGGTAGCGGTCGACGGGCAGCACGTGTACTGGGCCAACGGCGGCTCGCACTCGATTGGGCGGGCGAACCTTGACGGCACCGGCGTCAATCAGAACTTCATCACTGGCGCCGGCGACCTATCGGGGGTGGCGGTGTCGCCGCCGATTGGCTTGACCGCGCCCGCTGTCCTCTTCAAGCTCCGGCTTGCGGCCGCCGGACCTCGCAGCGTAGCTGCCGGCAAGTTCGCTATTTATCGGGTCACGGTGAGTGACGTTCCGCTGCGCCACGCGCGTGCTCAGGCGGCCAAGAACGTCGAAATCGTCATTACCAGTGCTGGTCGTTTGGTGCGGCGCGTTCTGGTTCCAACGCTGCAGAGTGGCCGGACGCATACTGTGCACGTGCGCTTGCGTGTCCCCAGCCGGGTTCACGGGCCCTTCTGTGTCACTGCTGCCGCGATCGACAAGAACGCCCAAGATGTCATCGCTCATGACTGCGCCCCTGTAGCTCGGTAGCCCCGGTCGACGGCGGGGCTGATAGTTGTCGGTGCCGTAGCGAGACAGCTCGCGGCGGCTGCCAGAGTCGGAGCATTCTTCGCCACGGTCAGAGGGATTCGTCGAAGGAGGGGACGAACGATGGCCGCTAGTTGGGAAGCAGTGTCCATTCGGTCCTTCGCGCCGCTCGAGCAAGTGAGAGCTCGTTGCTCTAGACGTGGAACCGCACGCTCGCAACGACAACCTTCGACAGCGGCGCGAGCGCATGGCGTAGCCGGGCCCCAGTATCGTCGTGTAGCGGGCGCTGCCACAAGTGACCGACGGCCAGGTCAGGAACGATCACCGTGATGGTGAGCTCGGGCCGCTGCGTGTGGAGCGATTCGACATACGCCACGACCGGCGGGATAACAGCACGGTACGGCGACTCGATGAGCTCGAGGGGCACGTGATCGCCCCACGCGTGCCAGTAGTCGCGGAACCGCCTGGCCTCTTCCGCGGTCGGGCTCACGTGCAGCGCCAACACCGGCTGGCGCAGCGAGACGGCGTAGGCGAGTGCCCGGACGCTCACCCGGTCAAGACGAGGGATCGGCACGATAACCAGGTTGGAGAGCTGCGACGGCGTCTGCTCGCTCTCGCCGTCTCGGCTCGCTGGGGCGCCCAGGCCAGTGGCGCGATCGACTCGATCGAAGTGCCGTCGGGTGAGGAGAGCGACCGTAGTGAAGACGAGCACGATCAGCAGTGATACCCAGGCTCCAGCGGTGAATTTCGTGATGCCGGCGATGAGGAACACCGTTGCTGACATGGCGCATCCAATCGCGCCGATGGCCATGCTCGTGCGCCAGCGCGCGCCCCGCACGCGCCACCAGTGGACGACCATCCCCGCCTGGGACAGCGTGAAGGCGAGGAACACGCCGACCGCATAGAGCGGGATCAGCGAGCTCGTGTTCCCGCCAAACGCGACGAACACCAGGCTTGCCACGACCGACAGGACGACGATCCCGTTGTTGAAGGCGAGCCGATCGCCCATCCTGAGAAAGGGCCTGGGCGCGAAGCGATCGCGTGCGAGCAGGAACATCACGCGCGGGAAGTCGTTGTACGCCGTGTCGGCCGCCAGCAGGAGTACCAGCGCCGTCGCGGCCTGCGTGTAGACGTAGAGCGGGCCGCTGCCGAAGTCGAGATGCGCCAGCTGCGAAAGCGTGGTCTGACTCGATTCGGGCACGATGCCATCGACATGGACCAGGACGACGATGCCGGTGAACATCGCGATCAGCAGCCCGATCATCCAGGTCAGGGTCGTGCGCGCATTCCGCCACTCCACCGGCTTAAACGCCGGCACCGCGTTGGAGATCGCCTCGATGCCAGTCATGGCGGTCGACCCCGACGCAAAGGCGCGCAGCACGAGCAACACCGTGACGGCGCTGGAGGCGTGGAGCGCCGGCGCCGGGAGCGCACGAAACCCGCGTGCGCCCGCGTCGATGAGGCCGACGGTCACAAGCAGCGCGATCGCCACGATGAACGCGTAGGTCGGCGCGGCGAACAACGCGCCGGCCTGGCGCACGCCGCGCAGATTGGCGGCTAGCAGGAACGCGATGAGCGCGAGTCCGATCGGCACGACCGCCGAGCGCAGTGACGGGATTGCCGATGTCACGGCGGCCAGACCAGAGGAGATCGACACCGCCACGGTTAGCACGTAATCCGTGATCAGACCTCCAGCGGCAACCAAACCGGGGACCCGACCGAGGTTCCTGCCGGCCACGATGTATGAGCCGCCGCCGTGGGGATAGGCGCGGATCGTCTGCCGGTAGGACAGTCCCACGGCCAGCATGAGGAAGGCGATTGCGGCCGAAACGGGCAACGACCAACCAAGTCCGGAACCGCCCGCGAGCACGAGAACGGCGAGCATCGACTCAGGGCCATAGGCCACCGACGAAAGGGCGTCCGCCGAAAGCACGGGCAGCGCGATCAACTTGCGCATCCGTTCCTGGACGATCGCCGTGCTCTTGAGTGGGGGCCCGAGTACCGCGCGTCGGATCTGACGGCCGCCCGTCCGGAGGTCGAGCGCTCGGCCTTCGTCCTCGATCGTCGCCTCGAGATCGCCTGATGACGCGCCGGCCGGCTCGACCTGGACGAGGCGGCCCCGCCGAGTCGCCGGGCTCAGCTCGGCGTGGCCGCCGAGCGATGGATCGACTGGCAGCCGAGCCGGGTCTACGTCGAAAGCGGTCCCCCATTCGGCGCCCGCCTCCTGCAGGTCCTCGAGCTGCCGAGGATCGAGTGCTGGAAGGACCGCGTCCGGGCTCGGAGGAGGGTTCGCGCCTAGGGGCGACGCGTTCGCATCGACATCGTCATCGAGCCGATTGTCTGCACCTCGTTGCGTGAGTGGGATCGCTTGTCTACTTGGCAGGGTTGAACGATGGCCGGCAGGCTGGCGGGCGCCCTGGTGACTCGTCGTCACGCGGTTTGCGTGATTGCTTCGCGCGGTTGGGATCCCAGCCGCGCAGAGGTGGCCACCGACAATCACCCCGAATGCGTGATTACTGCTCACTCGGCCGCGCGTCACCCTGGCGCGGAGGATCCGGATGAGTTCATCTATCTCGAGGCACCGAGTCGTGATAGTCGGCTCCGGCTTCGGCGGGCTGGCCGCCGCTAAAGCTCTGCGGCGTGCCCCGGTGGACGTGACCGTGATCGACCGCACCAACCATCACTTGTTCCAGCCGCTGCTCTACCAGATGGCGACCGGCGTCATAGCCGAGGGTGACATCGCCCCACCGACCCGGGACATCCTCCGCCACCACGCTAATACGAGCGTGCTGCTTGGCGAAGTGGTCGATGTCGACCTCGACGCCCGGGAGGTGACTCTGGAGACGATTGGAAGGAACACCCGCATCGCCTACGACAGCCTGATCGTCGCCGCGGGGGCCGAGCAGTCGTACCTCGGCCACGATGAATTCGGCCTGCATGCCCCGGGCATGAAGACGATCGACGACGCGCTCGAGCTACGCGGACGGATCTTCGGCGCTTTCGAGCTGGCCGAGCTGGAGCGAGAGGAAAGCGAACGCGTTCCGTGGCTCACGATCGCCGTGGTCGGAGCGGGGGCGACCGGCGTCGAACTCGCCGGTCAGATCGCCGAGCTCTCTCGCCGGGCCCTCAAGCGCAACTTCCGCAGGTTTGACCCGACGCAGGCGCACGTCATCCTGCTCGACGCCGCCGATACGGTCCTGCCGTCTTTTCCAGCGTCGCTCCGACGGCGCGCGCATCGCGACCTGGAGCGTCTGGGGATCGAGATCGAGCTGACAACCAAAGTCACACGCGTCGATGAGAATGGACTCGACGTCGTCCGCTCCGACGGATCGGTCGGACGGATCGCGGCGCGCACCAAGGTGTGGGCCGCGGGCGTGAAGGCCTCAGCGCTTGGCGTGCGCCTCGCCGAGTTGAGCGGCGCCGCCGTCGATCGCTCAGGCCGCGTGGCCGTGCGCCCGGATTGCACGTTGCCGGGGCATCCGGAGGTGTTCGTCATCGGCGACCTGATGAACCTGGACCAGCTCCCCGGCGTGGCTGAGGTCGCGATGCAGTCCGGGCGGCACGCGGCACGCTCGGTCGTGCGCCGGCTTCGTGGCGAGGGCACGGCGCACCCATTCCGCTACCGGAATCTCGGAACCATGGCGACGATCTCCCGCTTCCGCGCGGTCGCCTGGTTTGGCCCAGTCCGCCTCGGTGGGCCTGCGGCCTGGCTGCTCTGGCTCGTCATACACCTGGCATTCCTCACGGGCTTCAAGAACCGGGTGGCCACGCTCGCCCGCTGGACCGTCGCGTTCCTCGGCCGCGGGCGGCCAGAACGCACGATTACTGAGCAGCAGGTCTTTGCCCGAGCACGCAGTCTCCGCTACGAACAAGCTCGATGAACAGGCAGCTACGGGCGATCGATGACCTCGACCTGGCAGGCCGGCGATGACACCCGCATCGGGCTCAACACACAAGAGCAGCAGCCGCCAATGGTCAGGGTGCAGGTGATGCCATCAGCGCAGTCTCGCGTCTTCAGGGGTGAGAATCGGCGCCTTGCCGGGTCGCGGACCCGGCTCTAGGATGCGGCCGGTCAATCGCCGAACAAGGGCGGGCTCGATGCTGCTTGGCCGAGCCGGTGAGTGCGCAGCTCTCGACGAACTCTTGAACCAGGTCCGAGGTGGGCACAGTCGCGTGCTCGTACTGCGCGGCGAGCCCGGGGCCGGCAAGACGGCGCTGCTGGAGCATGTGCTCGACGCGGCAGCTGACTTCCGTATCACGCGGGCTTTCGGCGTGGAGGCCGAGATGGAGCTGCCATTCGGAGCGCTTCAGACCCTGTGTGCGCCGATGCTCGATCGGCTCGACCGGCTGCCTGAGCCGCAGCGCGTAGCGCTCGGCACTGCGTTCGGCTTGACCAGCGGGGCGCCGCCCGAGCAACTGCTGGTAGGACTCGCGGCCTTGAGCCTGCTCGCTGATGCCTCGCGGGAACAGCCAGTGCTGTGCGTGATCGACGACGCACAGTGGCTCGATCAGGGCTCGGCGCAGGCGCTTGCGTTCGTGGCGCGTAGGTTGCTGGCCGACCCAACCGCCGTCCTGTTCGCGGCGCGAGGCCCGAGACAGGAGCTGGCGGGGCTTCCGGAGCTGTCGCTGCACGGTCTCGACGGCGACGCCGCGCGGGCGCTACTGGCGTCGGTGATACGTGGGCCTGTCGATGAGCGGGTGCGCGCCCGGATCGTGGCCGAGACGCGCGGGAATCCGCTCGCGCTGCTCGAGCTGCCGCGGGGCCGAACGCCGGCAGAGTTGGCGCTCGGATTTGGAGTGCACGACGCCCTGCCGCTCTCCGCACGGATCGAGGATCACTACCGGCAGCGGATCGATGAGCTGCCGCAGGAGACCCAAGGTCTATTGCTGATCGCAGCACTTGCGCCTCTCGGCGAAGCGGAGCGAGTGAGGCGAGCGGGCGAGCTTCTCGATCTCGGCGCGGGCGCGCCGGCGCCTGCGGTCGCGGCGGGCCTCCTAGAGGCGAACCTCCAATTCCGCCATCCGCTGGTGCGCTCGGCGGTGTCTCACGCGGCGAGCGCGGAGCAGCGCCGGCGCGTCCATCTCGCGCTGGCAGAGGCGACCGACCCCGAGGCCGACCCAGACCATCGCGCCTGGCACCGCGCCGAGGCCGCCGCCGGACCGGACGAGGACGTCGCCGAGGAGCTTGAACGCTCAGCCGGCAGGGCACAGCAACGAGGCGGTCGTGCCGCAGCCGCGGCTCTGCTCGAGCGTTCCGCGGCGCTCACGCCTGACCCGCAGCGCAAGGCGCTGCGATTGTTGCTCGCCGCTTATGCTCAGCTGGTCGCGGGGGCCACCGGCCAAGCGCAGTCGCTGTTGGACCAGAGCCTGCCAAACCTCGGCGGCGCACCGCTGCGCGCTCAGGCGATGCGAGTGCAGGGTGCGATCAGGTTCGTCGATGGCCGCGGCGGCGAGACGCCTTCGCTGCTGTTCGGAGCCGGGATGAGTCTGATGGACACTGACCCCCGGCTCGCCCGCGAGGTTCTGATGGAAGCGTTCGAGGCAGCGATGTGGGCCGGCCGCCTGACCACCGGCACCACGCCGCTTGCGGTCGCTGAAGCCGCCCGGCGGATACCCGCTCCCGAGGGAGACGATCATGTCGGGAGCCTGCTCCTGACCGCTTATACGCTCCGGCTCACCGATCGCTACGCGAGCGCGGTCGAGGAATGGCGGCGCGCGATCGCCGCCCACGTGGACGAGGGTCGCGGTGCGCCTGAGCTGAAGTGGGACGGGCTGGTCTGGAACGCCACCGGGGAGCTGCTCGACTTCGAGGCCCACTATGCAACAGCGCGGGCCTGGGTCCGGGTCGCGCGCGAGCAGGGCGCGCTGGCAACGCTCCCGGGCGCCCTGAGCGCGCTCGCATGGTGCGAGGTGCTCGCCGCGCGAATTGAAGCTGCCGAGCTCCTCTTCGCGGAGGCGGAGGAGATTGCCGGGGCGACCGGAGCACCGGCAACTCCCGGCGCGAGCGAGATCCTCAAGCTGGGGATCCTCTGCTGGCGCGGCGAAGAGCACGAGGCCAGGCTCATCGCCGATGCCGTCGCGGCTGAGGCGCTCGCGCGTGGCCAAGGGCTTGGAATGACCATCGCCGATTACCTACTCACGGTCCTAGAACTAGGCCTTGGGCGCTACGAGGAGGCGCGTCTGCATGCGCTGGCGGTCTTCGACGAGGACGCTCTCTGGTTCGGGACATACGCCCTCGCCGACGTGGTTGAGGCTGCGGTGCGAAGCGACGACCTGGAGGCCGCGGCGGCCGCGCGGGAGCGGCTACGCGAACGCGCACAGGCAACCGGGACGCCGTGGGCGCTCGGGCTGCTCGCGCGTGTCGATGCGCTGGTCGCCTCCGAGGAGGTGGCCGACAGGCTCTACGGCCGATCGCTCGAGCACCTCGGGCACGCCGGCCTGGCGACCGAGCTGGCGCGCACGCACCTGCTCTACGGCGAATGGCTGCGGCGACTGCGTCGGCGCCGCGACGCGCGCGTACACCTGCGCGCCGCCCACCAGATGTTCGAGGCCATGGGAGCGGCCGCGTTCGCGCGGCGCGCGCGGGTCGAGCTGCTCGCTACGGGTGAACAAGCTCGGGTACGAGCGCCCGACGCCCGCGACCAGCTTACGGCGCAGGAACAGCAGATTGCCCGGCTTGCCGCCGAGGGTGAATCCAACGCTCAGATCGCGGCCCGGCTGTTCATCAGTCCGCACACCGTCGCCTACCACTTGCACAAGGTGTTCGGAAAGCTTGAGGTGACCTCGCGCAATCAGCTCTCGCGGGCGCTGGGCGATCCCCTCGTGCCGGCGCCGCCCTACGGCCTCGAGCCGCGGGCGGCGCCAGCGATGGTCGAAAACTAGCTTCAGCTCAGGCGGCTGCGGAGCGCTCGTGCAGCTTCGAGGCGAAGCTCGGGCGGCCCGCCGCCTGCGCCGCCGACACGAGCAACGTGATCCCGTAGGCGAGCAGGTAGATCCCCAAGATCAGCGCGAGCGAGACGGCTCCGATTCCCGGTGAGGCAATCAGCACGACGCCAGCCACAACCGTCAGCAACCCTGCGATTCCCAGCCATCCGTCTCGGACCGTGAACGCGCCGGTGAGCTCGATCGAGCCGCCAAGGATCGCCCAGAAGCCGACGACGATAGTGAGAACCTCGGCTGTCATGCCGGGATAGGCCAGAGCCACGACACCTGCCGCCACGTCGATGACCGCCAGCAGGAGCCGCAGGAGGTCGCGGCCAACTGACCTCTCGATGGTCAGCATCGCGAAGACCTGGCCGACGGCGTTGACGAAGCAATAGACGGCAAATAGCGCGACGGCAACACCGATGGTCACGCCGGGCCAGACGATCGCCGCGATACCGACAGCGGCGGCCAGCAGCCCGAGGAACGCGAGGTGGCCGGGCGAGGATGTTTTCCGTAGCAGGGAGGTGAGCATCGAGACTCCTTCGGTTGGAGGTGATCCGAGCAACGACGACTCGGAATGTCCTGGCCAAGGTACGTCGACGCCTTATGGGTCGCATCTAACAACTTGACAGTCCTATGAGCACCCTCCAGCGATCCCGACAATCCGAGAGCGGAGGCCGGACGCGCCGTAATCATCCAAAGCGCGTGACGACGGATCACCAGGCTGCACGCCAGGCTGCCGCAGACGCCGATGGCCAGCGAGCTCCGGACAATCGATGACATGGACGTCGAAGGGCGGCGCGTCCTGTTACGCGCCGATCTCAACGTGCCACTGACGCCGGGCTCCGCCGGGCCGCCGCTCGCTGTGGCCAATGACGCGCGGATCCGCGCCGCGCTGCCGACGATCGACGAACTCCGCCGACGCGGCGCCCGGCTCGTGGTGGTCTCGCATCTGGGCCGGCCTCAGGGTCCCGATCCGGCCTGGTCAATGCAGCCGGTGGCCAACCGCCTGGGAAGGCTCACGGGGACCCCGGTGCGGCTAGCGCCGGCGGTCGTCGGGGCGGAGGTGCGCGAGCGGACGCACAGCCTTGCACCAGGCCAGATGCTGATGCTGGAGAACGTGCGCTTCGAGGCGGGCGAGACACGCGATGACCCGACGCTCGCGTCGGCCCTGGCCGACCTCGCGGATCTCTATGTCGACGACGCGTTCGCCAGCGCCTACGAACGCGACGCCAGCACGACGGGGGTAGCCCGCCTGCTCCCGAGCGCGGCCGGACGTCTGATGGAACGCGAGGTGAACGCACTCAGCGCAGTCGTGGATCAGCCGTCCCGACCGTTGGTCGCGGTTCTCGGGGGCGCCACGCTTCGGCACAAGATCGGCCTCGTAACGCGCTTTCTCGA
Organism: Solirubrobacterales bacterium; assembly: GCA_019239445.1. Lineage (GTDB taxonomy): Bacteria > Actinomycetota > Thermoleophilia > Solirubrobacterales > Solirubrobacteraceae > Palsa-465. The sequence goes on along the minus strand of JAFAZV010000453.1, from coordinate 42,290 downwards.
GCTCGCCGACGTCGTGTGCATCGGCGGCGGGATGTGCTTTCCGTTTCTCGCCGCGCTGGGCCACAGCGTCGGCCATTCGCTCTGTCCACACGACGATGTGCGCCGGGCGAGGACGGCACTCGTTGCGGCTGATGGGAGGGCTCGGCTCTTGCTGCCTGAAGACCTGCAGCTGGCCCAGTGGGGCGGCGACGAAGGAGGGATGGCGGAATCATCCGACCGAGTCGATGTGCCCGACGGCTGGATGGGGCTCGACATCGGCGGGCGAACTGCCGCTCGATTTGCTGAGGCGGTATCGGCGGCGGCCACCGTGTTTTGGAATGGTCCGATGGGTCGCTTTGAGCTTCCACAGTTCGCCGCCGGAACACGCGCGGTGGCCGAAGCGGTCGCTTCAACGTCTGCAACGGCCGTCGTTGGAGGCGGAGAGACGGCCGAAGCGGTCCATCAACTCCGCCTCGAGGGAAGCGTGAGCCACCTCTCGACGGGCGGTCGAGCCATGCGCGAACTGCTGGAGGGGCACGAGCTGCCGGGGGTGGAGGTTTTGCGCTGCGAGGTGCCGGCGGCCGGTGCCCCTCGTCCCGGTCGGTCGCTTACGCTGGGGCCTTCTGGCCGCCGCTGAGCTTGGTTTTGAGCTCGTCGAGCTTGGCGTTGACGGCGGCTTTGTCGTGCTCGTGGTGGCTCCGAGCCAGCTCCTTGCGCGCTTCCCATTTGGCCTTTCGCTCCGCGTCCTGCGCCGCGGCGAGCTCAGCCTCGACGTCGGCGACGGGTCGGCGCAGCACGGTTCCGCCTAGCTCCGTCATAGCCGCGTCGATCACCTCGGGGCTCTGCTCGGTGACCACGGCCAGCAGTGAGGTGCGACCGACCTCGACGCTGCTCGAAATCGCGCCCAACGCCGACTCCGTCTCGTCGATGTCACTCAGATCAAATAGCGAACCTAACATCAGCCCGCTTGCTGATCCGATCAGCATGCCGAGCGGTCCGCCAATGATCCCGATCAGCAGGCCCAGAAGTCCTCCGCCGGCAGTGTTGGGGAGGAACATCGACTCGGCCCTATCCTTTTCGACCACCTGCCCGTCCTTGCCTCGCACGACGACGATGCCCTCCTGCACACCGACCCGCCGCTGCTCGTCAAGCTCTTTGAGCACGGTCAGGGCGTTGTAGGCGTTGCGGTCATCTTCGAACGAGACCGCAATCACGCTGTAGGTAGATCCCTCAGCGAGCACTTCGTTGTTGGTTGAAGGTTGATCACTCATGACGGGCAGCCTGACCGGCGGCCTGATTACTGGTCGTCACGCATTTCGGATGATTGTCAGCCGGCGTCACACGCAACGCGGCTTGCCGGGTCGGTCACGCGCTCGGCCGAAGCACAGCTGTCCCAGCCGTGATCGCGCGATCACCCGTCGACGCCGGCGCTGATGACGGTGATCTTGTTCGTTACACCCCCTACACCGTGCACGCGTGAAACCGCTTCGAACGCCGCGGTGCTCTCCTGCTGGCGCTCGACCTCACCCTTCAGGGTCAGCCAGGCGTCCGCAACCGTGGCGTCGATGCGTTCGTCTGGCGCCGCGGGGTCCGAGATGAGCGCCTGAAGCGCGACGCCACGGATCTGATCGTCGATAAAGCGATCCCGTGAATCGATCCCGAGCTCATCCTCGACATCGCGGACTCCCGGTAGCGCCCCGGCGGTCTGAACCGCCACGCGACGTTGCCTGATGCTGGCGAGGCTGCCTCGCAAGGTCACGGTGCCCGACCGCTCCGAGACCGCGACCGCAGCCGCGTGGGGCAGCCGCGCATCCCGCTCGAGTGCGGCGCGGATTTCGTCGATGATCGCGTCGTCGTTGCCATGAATGAGTTCCTCGCGGCGTTCCGTCGCGGGGCAAGCAGGATCGCCGCGCCTGGGGTGAGGCGTCATCACGTGTTTCGCGTGATCGCGAGCAGCAATCACGCGAAATGTGTGACGACGACTCACTTGGATGACGTACATCCTCTGCCGGCACTACGACGGAGGAATGAGATGGCGCAGACCACGAGTGACGCCGCACGCCGATCTGAGCCGAGCGACTCAACGGCTGCAAAACGGACTGCGGACGACAACCGCCCGCTTTGGCGAGTCGAGGGCGCTCGCTCACCGCAGGGAAAGACCAGCGGTCGCCTGCCGCCCCAGCGCCCAAGCATCTGGGCGTTCCTCTTCCTGTTGCTCGTGCTCGACTGGATTCTGGTACTGGCTTTTCAGCCGTCGAGCGCGACCCGGGTGACGGTGCCCTACACGTACTTCACACAGCAGATTCAAGCGGGCAACGTGGCTACGGTGACCGCTCAGGGGTCCGCCATCCAGGGGACGTTCCGTCATGCCGTCACCTATCCGGTCCAGAACGGAACGACGCCGGGTTCGCCGAACGGGACGACCTCGAGCGCGAAGGACATGACGACCACTGCCTACTTTTCGACGAACCGGCCGACGTTCGCCGATGACCAGCTGCTCAGCGCGCTGGAGAAGGAGGGCGCTGTGGTCACCGCAAAGCCGGTGCAGTCCGGGTCGGATCCGCTCTTGACGTTCCTCGGCGGGGTCCTGCCAACGGTTCTGCTGCTCGGGCTCTGGGCGTGGATCATCAAGCGATCCTGGGGCCAGATGGGCGGTGCTGGCGGGATGTTCGGCATGGGTCAGTCGAAGGCCCGCAAGTACGAGGCGACCAAGCAGCGGACGACGTTCGCGGACGTCGCCGGGATCGACGAGGCCAAGGATGAGCTCGAGGAGGTGGTCGACTTTCTCAAGCACCCGAGTCGCTACACCAAGCTCGGGGCCCAGATCCCTCGAGGCGTGCTACTGACCGGGCAACCGGGGACGGGCAAGACTCTCCTCGCGCGAGCGGTCGCCGGCCAAGCGGACGTGCCGTTCTACTCGATCTCCGCGTCGGAGTTCGTTGAGATGATCGTTGGGGTGGGGGCGAGCCGTGTACGCGACCTGTTCGACCAGGCCAAGGCCGACGCCCCGTCGATCATCTTCATCGACGAGCTCGACGCGATCGGACGCTCACGAAGCGCCGGAAACACGAGCGGCGCCAACGACGAGCGTGAGCAGACGCTGAACCAGATCCTCACGGAGATGGACGGCTTCACCGGCAGCGAAGGCGTGATCGTGCTGGCGGCGACCAACCGGCCCGAGGTACTCGATTCGGCATTGCTGCGCCCGGGTCGCTTCGATCGCCGGATCACCGTCAATGCGCCTGACCAGGAAGGCAGGCTGAAGATCCTCCAGGTGCATACACGCAGCGTCCCGCTCCAGGACCCGTCCGACCTCGAGGTGATGGCCGCCAGTACGGCCGGGATGGCGGGGGCGGACCTGAAAAACCTCGTTAACGAAGCAGCACTCGGCGCGGCACGCCGCGGGGAGCAAAGCGTCTCCCGCGAGGACTGGAGCGGCGCGCTCGAGCGCGTCACCCTGGGCGCCGCGCGGCGCATCGTCATCTCCGACGAGGAGCGCCGCCGCACCGCCTACCACGAATCTGGCCACGCGCTCCTGGGGATGCTCGAGCCTGGGGCCGATCCCGTGCGCAAGATCACGATCATCCCACGCGGCCAAGCCCTCGGCGTCACCTATCAGAGTCCTGATAGTGACCGCTACGGCTATGGCGAAAGCTACCTCCGAGGCCGACTGGTCGGGATCCTCGGCGGCAGGGCAGCCGAGATCCTCGTCTACGGCGAAAGCACCACCGGACCCGAGAACGATCTCGAACAGGCGACCTCGATCGCCCGCCAGATGGTCGGTCGCTGGGGCATGTCCGAGGAGGTGGGCGCGATCTCGGCCTTCCCCCGCTCCAGTGGCGATAACTACATGCCAGCCGGCGAACTCTCCCAGCAGACGCTCGAGCTGATCGACGAAGAGGTCAAGCGGATCATCAGCGAGTGCGCGGAGGAGGCCAAGCGCCTGCTGGCTGAGCACCGCGACCAGCTGGACAGCCTCGCCCAGGCGCTGCTCGAACGGGAGACCCTGGAGGAGGCCGACGCCTACGCCGTCGCGGGCATCCCCAGCCCGTCCACAATGGAGCGCCAGCCAGTCGCCGCGCCCGCCTAGTGATCGCATCCACCGAAGAGAAAGGAACCGCAATGCCGTCCCCCCAGGACCAGACCTCACTCGGCGTACGCGACAAGGCCAAGGACGGGGCTGAACTGCGCGACGAGCGCGCACATGTCTTTCGCAACCCGCGGAGGCCGCCTAGCAGCCACACAGCCACCAACTTCGGCCTCGAGCCGATGCTCGAGCGGGTCGCCTCCTACTGGTGGATCGAACTGCTAATCGGCGTCGCGTGGGTCGCGATTGCCCTTGTGGTCCTGAAGTTCAACCACGCCTCGGTCACCACGGTCGGGATCCTCGTCGGCCTGATGTTCCTCGTGTTCGCCGCCGAGGACTTCCTGCTCGCGTCCCTCGATCGCAGCGCCAGGTGGCTGTGGGTGGCTTTCGGCCTGCTGCTCACAGCCGGCGGGATACTTGCGCTGATACATCCGACGAGTACATTCGCCGGCTTCGCCGACATCATCGGCTTCATCTTCCTCGTCATCGGCGTGCAGTGGATGGTGCAGGCGTTCGCCGAGCGGCCAATCAACAGCCTTTGGTGGATGACCCTGATCAGCGGCATCCTGATGACGGTGCTGGCGTTCTGGGTCAGTGACAAGCTGTTCATCGAGCGTGCTTACACGCTGCTGATCTTCGCCGGGGTGTGGGCAATGACCAATGGCGTCATCGCCATCGTGCGAGCTTTCCAGATCCGCGAGTTCGCTCACAGCTTGACGCGGCCGCTCTCTCCCTAGCCTGTTCGCCTCGGCGGGTCGAGTCGCTGACTAAATGAGCGCCAACGACTCGGCTAACTCGACCCGGCTCCGCGGGACCAATCCGGTCCGAGACGACGGCGCTAGCGGGCTGCGGGTTCGTCTCGCCGCGCCGCCGATCAGCGGCGTCGTCCGGATCACCTTCATCCTGATCGCCATCGGGTTCGGCCTGTACCTCGTCTGGAGGCTACGGGGTGTCATCCAGCTGCTCGCCATTGCCCTGTTCTTTGCCTTCGCGCTGTTCCCGGTGGTGGACGCAGTGGCAGTAAGGACCCGCGCGCGCCGGGCCCTCGTGATCCTTGCCGTTTACCTGATCCTGGCGATGCTGGTCACACTGATCGCGTACGTGGTGATCCCTAGCCTCGTCACCGAGGTTCATCGGCTCTCCCGCAACGCACCGTATTACGCGGCACAACTTCGCCACAACGCGACGATCAGGCGCTTCGACGATCGTTACCACATCACGCCGAAGCTCGTGCGCGACGCCCAGCACCTGCCCGAGGAGCTGGCCAGGCTGGCCGGTCCGTTGAAGGACGTCACCATCGGAGCGGCGTCATTCATCACTCAATTGCTCGCGGTCCTGTCGATCACGTTTCTGCTCGTCCTGCACGGCCGGCGCTATGCCGAAATGGCCCTCGCGCTGACGGGTGAGCGCCGGGCGCGCTACCGACAGGTGTTGATCGACATCAAGGACTCGGCCGCCCAGTACACGCTGGGCAACATCATCATCGGAGGTACCTCGACGATCGTGACCTGGATCGTGCTCTCGATTCTCGGCGTACCGTACGCGCTCGCGCTCGGACTTCTGGTCGGCTTCTTCCACTTCATCCCGCTGATCGGCGCCACGCTCGGCTCGATCGTGGTTGCGTTCGCCACTCTGCCCGTGAACTTCCCTACGGCCATGATCGTGTGGGTCGCGTTCATCATCGTCTGGCAGCGGATTGAGGACTACGTCATCCAACCACGGGTGTACGGCCAGACGATGAACATGAATCCGCTCGTCACCATCGTCAGTTTGCTCGCGGGTGCCGAGCTCCTGGGAATACTGGGTGTGCTACTCGCGATCCCCGCCGCCGCCGCGATCCAGATCATCCTGCGTTACTGGTTTTCGGCGCTTGGGGCCGGCACGATCCCGACGGACAGCTCCGCCGGTGCCGAGGAGGAGCGGTGAAGCCCGGGATCCGTGCCATCGGCGAAATCACACAAACCGAGTGATGAGCGGTCACTCGACTCGGTTTCAGACTGATGTCTACGCACCCAGAGCCTGACGGGATACCGTTCTTGTGTACACCGACACCCGGATTGAAAATGCGGTGCGCGCCGCTCTTGAGGGCGATCCGCGGATCAGACATCCAGAGCTGATTGCCATCTCGGCCGACGAAATCGGCACGGTTGTGCTCGACGGAACGGTCGAGAGCCTGCCTGAGCGTCGCGCGGCGGCCCACGACGCCCGACAGGTCGAGGGGGTCTTCGAGGTGATGATCGACCGGCTGAAGGTTCATCCGCCCATCGGACACCACCGTCCTGACGATGAGATCCGCGCCCAGGCCCAGCAGCAAATCATTTGGGACTCCAGGATTCGTTCCAACCACATCCACGTCAAGGTGTCCCGAGGACGGGTCGTGCTGACCGGCTACGTAAGGGGTCGATCGGAAAGCGCCGCCGCCGTGGAAGATGTTGCGAGCCTCGCCGGAGTTGTCGGAGTCAGCGATCAGATCAAGGTCAGGTAGGCGTCCGTAGCAACGACCGGGTGCCCGTCTCGACCGGAACCTCATCGTGGGCAAGGTATAGATCAGAAGCGCACGGGCAAAGGGTCACCACGGGCAAGGCTACGCTCGCGAGCATTGAGGAACACCCGAGCCATGAGTACCCCGAACAGGAAGCCGCCGACGTGCGCAAAGAACGCTACGCCGCCGCCGTTCGCATGGGCCGAGGTGAGGCCAAAGTTGCCCTCGATCAGCTGGTAGAGGAACCACAGGCCGAGGTAAATCCAGGCGGGAATCCTGACCGGGAATACGAGCACCAGCGTCAGTACACGCGAGTTCGGATACAGCACGAAGTATGCGCCCAGAACGGCAGCGATCGCCCCGCTGGCCCCGAGATTCGGCACCCGCCCGGATGCGGCCGAGCCGGCCGCGAGCGTGACGGCGGCTTGGGCCATGGTGGCGACGAAACCTCCCACGACGTAGAAGACGAAGTAGCGCAGGTGGCCGAACGTGTCTTCGACATTCTTGCCAAAGATGGCCAGGAAGAGCATGTTTCCGAGGATGTGGTCCCAGCTGCCGTGCATGAACATCGCGGTGAACCAGCTCAGTTCCCACGGCTCAGGTCCGTGACATGCGCCGGTCACCGTACACGCATAGAAGGAGGCGTGGTAGACGGCGGAATTCAGGTGCGGGAGCTCGTAGAAGATCCACACGCAGAAGTTCGCGATGATGATCGTCACATTGACGATCGGGAACCGCAGAGCGCGAATGCCGTCAGATAGCGGCAGCATCGGGCTGCAGCGGTACGACCATCAATGGACATGAGACTCCGCGCGCGGCTGTGGCGCGCGTGTTCCCGAGTGCTCCGCGGCCGCGCCTAACCCCGACGCCTATCTGAATAGGGCGTGAGAAGGGGGACGCGTCTGCATGAGCTCGCGCCCGGACGCGGCTGGGAGGAGCAGCGGAGCGGATGACTGACAGCGTGGGCCTTCGCCGGTGAGCTGTCGTCACGCATTTAGCGTGATTTGCCCGGTGTCTCCCGAATCACGCAAACCGGATGACGACAGCTCACCCGGCTCGCGCGCACGCTGCGCTCATGTTCGACAACGTTGTAGTCGGCGTCCGGAGTGAGTGTGCCGGCCGGGACGCGATGGCGCTCGCCAAGCAGTTGGTTTCTCCGGAGGGAGAGCTGATCTTGGTTCACGTGCACGTCGTCCCGAGCGCACCTGACGCCGTGTCAGCCAGGAACGCGGAAAAGTGCCGCTACGCAGTCGCGCGACTGACAGCGCTGGCACGCGCGTCGCTGATCACGGCTCACGTGTCGTGCGTCGAGGCGCGGTCGATACGGCGTGGCCTGCACGAATTCAGCTCCCGCCGACGGGCCGACCTGCTCGTAGTCAGCGCGAGCCATCGAGATGAGCTCGGTCGTGACTTCATCAGTGACAACGTGCGGCAGGTGCTGGAAGACGCGCCGTGCCCGGTGGCGATTGCGCCGTCCGGCTATGGCGCGCGTGTCGACGCCATGACGACGATCGGCGTCGCCTACGATGGCTCAGCTGAAAGCAAGCAGGCGCTCAGGTTGGCCAGGAGCCTGGCCGCCGAGCGCGATGCCGACGTATCGGCCTTCGAAGCCGTCGGCTCGCCCGTGTACGTCCACAACTCGTGGGATGTCAGGGAGCAATTCGAGGCGCCAGTCGAGGAGGCACGGCAGCGCCTAGCGGCGTTACGCGACCTAGACGCGCAGGCTAGGTTCGGCGATCAAGTCGACGAGCTCAGCCGCTACGAGCAGTCGGTGGACCTGCTGGTGATCGGCTCGCACAAATACCGTCGAATCGATCGCCTCCTGCAATCGAGCACGGCTCAGCGGCTGGCTGACAACCCGTCGGCGCCGCTGCTCGTGCTCTCGGCCGCCGCGTGAAGGGAGTGCGACGAACTCGTGCGGCCGTCAGCGCCGTTCGTGCGCAGAGAATGACGATGTACGAGCCGGCCAGGCCAGAGGGAGCATGAACACGCTGACCCAAGCCTTGAGCGAGTTCCTCGACACGAACCCGGTTGGAGTTCTCGCGACCACGACGCCGAGCAGAAAGCCGCGCCAGTCACTCGTCTACTTTGCGCGCGACGGCGAACGCCTGCTGATCTCGACGCTTGATGACCGGCTCAAGGCTCAAGACGTGAGACGCAGCGGTTGGGCATCGCTGTGCGTGATGGCGCACGAGTCGCCCTTTCCGTCCGCGAGCTTTTCTGGCCCGGCCGAGATCATCACCGAGAACATCGGACCCCCGACGGCGAAGATCATGCAGCGCATCGCGCAGAGCCCCGACCCACCGGAGCCAATGAGCGATGAGGCGCTGGCGGAGGCGGGGAGGGTGGTCCTGACGATAACCGTCGAACGCGTCACCGCCGTGAACTACATCGACGGGGGTCGAACACCTCAAGCCTGATGCGTCGGGTGCGGTAGACGTCGGAGACGACGCCCTCGGCAGGCGCCGCGAGCGGGTGGCAGAGCGCTGGCGCGCGCCACGGTTCTGTGAGAGGCTTACGCAAACGTTGCTAATCAACGTCGGAGCTCTCAGATGCCGGGCCATGATCGAAGGCCGCCGAAACGGGCGCCTGGCCACGGTCGAGCGGCCGGAGGGCGAGAGGCCGCCGGTCACGGCCAGCCTGCTTTTCAGGCGGGCTCTGCTCGAATGAACGGTTCACTGGTGATCCGGCTGCTCGGACCGCTCGAGGTCGAGCTCGGCGGACGGGCGGTGCAGGTCAACGGGAGCAAGCGCCAGGGCCTACTTGCGCTGCTTGCGCTGTGCCGTGGCCGCGTGGTCGGCGTCGACGAGGTCATCGATGCGCTTTGGGGGCAGGAATTGCCTGCCGGGCCACGGAATGCGGTCCAGCACCACGTTGCGCGGTTGCGCGCCGCACTCGGGCCCGAGGCGATTGTTGCCTTCGCCGACGGCTACGCGCTGAAGGGCGCTGCGGTCGACGCACTGCAGTTTGAGGAGTTGCTCGCGGCCGCGCGCGTGTCGTTGCGGGAGGGGGATGCGCGCTCCGGTGCAGACGCCGTTTCACGCGCATTGGACCTATGGCGTGGTCCTCCCCTCCACGGTCTCACTGACATGCCGTGGCTGGACGTTGAGGGGCGGCGGCTCCAAACGCTGCGGGTCGATGCGCTCGAGGAGCAGTTCGAAGCCGCGCTGGCCCTCGGTCAGCATCGGGAGATCCTGTCCGCACTGCAGATCGCGCTCGAGGACAGCCCCGTGCGCGAGCGGCTCTGGGGTCAGTTGATGCTGGCGCTCTACCGCAGCGGTCGGCAGGCGGACGCGCTCGAGGCGTTCCAGGAGGCGCGGCGAGCTCTATCGGAGGAGACAGGTCTCGAGCCGGGGCCTGAGCTTCGCCGGCTCCAGGCGGCAATTCTCGCGCACGACCCGGCAATCGCCGTGGTGCCGGCGGACCCGCAGCGCCGCGGCAATCTGCCGACGCCGACGACATCCTTCGTAGACCGCGAGCGGGAGCTCGCCGAGCTGGTCGATCTGCTGCGCCAGCACCGTCTGGTCACAGTAACCGGGCCGCCGGGGGTCGGCAAGAGCCGGCTGGCCCTCGAGGTGGTGCGGGCGCTCGGGAGCGAGATTCGCGACGGCGGATGGCTAGTCGAACTTGCGCGCGCGGGGGAGGCGGCAGACGTCGGCTGGCTAGTGGCGCGAGCCGTCGACGCTCATGGTGCTGACCCGCTTGCCAGCGTCATCACCCGGCTACGAGATTGCGACGCCATCCTGCTTGTAGACGCGTGCGAGCACGCGCTCCGGGAAGCGGCACGCGTTGCCTCGGCCGTCTTGGCTGACTGCCCCCGGTTGCGGGTGCTCGCAACCAGCCGGGAGGTTCTCCACGCCGCGGGCGAGGTCCGGTTCAGCCTTGAACCGCTCCCGTTGCCGGAGCCGGCATCGCCCGGCGCGGAGGCCTCGCCGGCGGTGCAACTGTTCTCCGCTCGGGCGCGCGCAGCCCGGGCCGGATTCGAGCTCACCGCCGCAGTAGCCCCGCTCGCCGCCGAAATCGCCCGTCGCCTCGATGGGCTGCCGCTTGCGATAGAGCTGGCCGCCGCACGGGTCAACGTGCTCGGGCTGCGCGAGCTGCTTTCGGCGGTCGAGGGCTCCGCGCTACTACATGATCAGCCGCCCTCTGATCCCGTCCGCTCCGCGCTGCGCGGGCTCGTGGAGTGGAGCTACGACCTCCTCCACGGGGACGAGAAGACTTTGCTCCACCAGCTTGCCGTACATCGTGGAGGTGCGCCGTTGCCGTCGCTGGTCGCCGCCGGTTCGAGGCATGGACTCGACGAGGCGACTGTGATCTACCTGCTTGGAGCCCTCGTCGACAAGTCGATCGTGCTGGCGTCGTTCCCGGCCGGTGAGTCTCGCTACGACCTGCTCGACACCGTCCGCGACTACGCTATCGAGCGTCTCTCGGAAAGCGCCGGTCTTGCCGCCGCCCGCCGCGCACACGCCGAATACTTCGCCATGCTGGCCGAGGCGGGGCGCCCCGCGCTCCTGGGACCGGGCTGGCAGGCCTGGACGATGCGGCTCTCGCTCGAGCATGACAACCTCTGGGCCGCGCTCACCTACGCACGTGACGCGCCCGACCCCGAAGTCGCCATCCGGCTCGGGGCATCCCTCGGCTGGTACTTCTCGTTCTCGGAGCGTGTCTCGGAGGGGCGTCAGTTCCTCGAGCTCGCTCGTGCGACTGCGTCCGACGACGCGCCGGTCGAGCTGTGGATACGGCTGCTTGCATCGCTGTGCTTCCTCGCTACGGAGGAGCTCGATCGGGACGCCGGGATCGAATCGGGCGAACGGGCTCTTGCGCTCGCTGCGAAGGCTGCTGAAAAGCCAGAGACGACCGAGGTGCGAGCGCTGCTCTCGATCCCGCTGGCCCAATCCGGTGAGCAGGAGCGGGCCGCGAGGCTTGCAGAGGAGGCGAGACGGGATGCCGAGGCTGCCGGAGACCGCTGGGGAGCCGCGGTGGCAAGCATCGTCGGCGCTGAGGCCGCGGCAGTCGCGGGCGACGTGGCCACTGTTGACGCGCTGAGCGCCGATGCCATCCGGCACTCCGAGGCGATCGAATATCTGGCGACCCTCCTGCCCGCGACCGTGCTCCAAGCGTGGGTCGCCGAGCAGTACGGCGACAGCGACGCCGTCGCCGAGAGCTACCGACGCGTGTTCGAGCTTGCGAATGAGACGCGCTTTGCCGACCATGCGGCATTTGCTTTGGCTAGGCTCGGCTGCAACGCCCTCGCCGGCGGTGATCGGCGTCAGGCCGAGGAGCTCTTCCGGCGTGCGCTCGCCGCCGCCGACGCGGCCCGTGCCCCGTGGGTTACCGCCTACGCCCGCATACAACTCGGCCGCATGCTCGCAGCGGCCGGCGACGCCGAGAGCGCTGAGCGGCTGTACCGAGCGGCATTGGATTGGTCGGAGCGGCCGCGGCCGCATCAAGCTCGCGAGAGCCTCTTCGTGATGCTTGCCGGTATCCCGGCTACTGCTGCGCTGCATGGCCTCGCCGAGCTCGCCGACGACCGTGGCGACGCGAAGGCCGCAGCCGAGCTGCGGGCCCGCGCCGGGCTGGCGCTCGCCTAATCGGCGGCAGCCGCTGCGGCTCCCGTGGCAGCGCCGTGGCAGCGGCGCCTGCGAAGCTCCCATCCGCTCACGAGACCGGTTCGACCGATTGGCGAGAGCGTGATAACCAAAACCAACGAGAGACGGATCGGGGTCGCCGAGAGTCCGCGCCGGAACCGAAAGGCGATCGGTCCCATGCCTCATTCAGCCGCCACCAACGTTGGCCACGACGCGCGGAGGTTCGACGGCACCGTGCCGGCGGAGCTGCGTGACTGGGACCTACAGCTCGAGCGACTGCAGGTGAGAGCCGCCGCCGCCGGAAGCTTCCGCGAGCAGGCCGAGACCATGATCAGCGAACTTAGACGGCGCCGGAACGTGTTGAGCCAGCGACTCGGCGAGGGCCGGTCCGCGTCCAAAGAGGAGCGGCTCGAACGCGGGCCGCGCGTCCAGGCGGCGCACGCGGAGCTCGAGCGAGGCGTCGCGGAGATGCACACATGGTTCGATCTGAAGCAGAAATCGTTCGGGTCGCCGGCCGTGGCGCCCCGGCCTGAGATCACCGATCGCCGAGTGGGTACCGGGCGTGGGAGCTCCCGACGGGGGGTGGTCGGGCGGCAGGCGCTATTCCGCCGCCTCTCGGCGACGGCGGCCGGCGGGGTAGCGCTGGTCTGCGCTCCGGCAGGAAGCGGCAAGTCCGTACTGCTGCGCTCGTGGGCAGAGTCCGACGAGCTGCGCGACCGAGTAGCGTGGGTCTCAGTCGAGCTCGGGGAGCGGGACGGTCAGCGCTTTTGGCTGTCGGTAATCGATGCCCTGTCCCGACTGGAAGACGTCGTCGAGCCGGTCGGTCCCACGCCGGATTTTCGGGCCGAGCTGGTGATCAAGCGGCTGTTGGAGCAGCTTGGAGCGGCGGGCGCGCCGCTGGTGCTGGTCATCGATGATCTGCACGAGCTGCGTTCGGCCGATGCGCTTGCGTGGCTCGAGCGCTTCGTGGCTGGGGTGCCGCGGAGTCTGCGCTTGGTGCTCACGACGCGCGAGGATCCCCGGCTGGGCCTTCACCGCCTGCGGTTGGCCGGCGAGCTGAACGAGCTTCGGGCGTCGGATCTCCGCTTTTCGCTCGAGGAGACGGAGGAGTTGCTTCACGCCTCGGGGATCCGGCTCTCTGATGGCGGGATCGCACTGCTCTACGAGCGCACCGAGGGATGGGCGGCCGGGCTGCGCTTGGCCGCCATCTCGCTCGCCGAACATCCTGATCCTGAGCGGTTCGTGACCGAGTTCTCGGGCAGCGAACGCACAGTGGCGGGATATCTGCTGGCGGAGGTACTGGAGCGCCAGCCGGCTGAAGTGCGCGAACTGCTGTTGCGTACCTCAGTACTCGAGCGGGTGAGTGGACCGCTGGCCGACCATCTCACTGGCGGCTCGGGATCAGAGCGCATCTTGCAGGAGTTGGAGGACGCAAACGCGTTCGTGACCTCAATCGACGCCGGGCGGTCCTGGTTTCGCTACCACCACCTGTTCGCCGACCTCCTGCAGCTCGAGCTGCGGCGAGCTTCGCCAGCGATGGTCGGCTCACTTCACCGAGCGGCAGCCGGGTGGCACGAATCCGAGGGGCATATCGTTGAGGCGATCCGTCACGCACAGGCCGCGCGCGACTGGCCGCTTGCGTCGCGACTGCTCGCGGACAACCACGTCGATCTGACCTTCGACGGACGGTCGGACGCGGTGTGCGAGCTGCTACGGGCGTTTCCGGCCGAGGTGGCGGCGGCCGACGCGGAATTGGCTCTCGTATTCGCCACCGCCCGCCTCTTGCACGGCGAGCACGAGGAGAGTGCGGCATACCTGGATCTTGCGCAGGAACTCGCCGAGGAAGTGCCGCATGAGCGCAGGCGGCGCTTCGAGATTCTGTTGGCCGAGCTCAAGCTCGTGCTCGCGCGCTGGCGTGGCGACCTCGAGACCGTGCTCGAGGCGAAGCCGTTGGTGGAGGCGGCGCTCGCCGCGCAGCCGGCAGCCGAGCGCGCACTCAGTGAAGCGTTCAGAGCCGTCGCGCTGCTGAATCTAGGGGTTGCAGAACTATGGTCCTCGCGGTTCGAGGACGCGCGTCGCGACCTCGAACAGGCCTTGGCTCTTGCCCGGCGGGCCCAGCGGCCCTGGCTCGAGATCAGCTGCCTTGGTCACCTCGGGATCGCGCGCCCGTGGACTGGGCTCTCGTTCTCCGCGGGCCTTGAGCTCACCGAGGAGGCCGTCAACATCGCCGAGGCGCACGGCTGGGCCGAGGATCCAATGCTCGTCACCGCCTTGGCGACGGGAGCGATAGCCCAGCTGTGGCTCGGACGATTTGATGACGCGGAGCAGTCCCTCGAGCGCGCTGAGCGCACCCTGCGACCCGACGGTGAACCCGGTACCGAGCTGATCGTGCACCACGCTTGCGGCCTGCTGTCTCTTGTGGGACACCGGCTTGGTGATGCTCTCGAGTCGTTCCGCGCGGCGCAGCGTATGCAGACGTTCCTCGCCGACAAGCACCCATTCGCGCTGCGCACACTGCCGCGCTTGCTCCAGACCCTGGTACGTATGGGGCAGCTGCCCACAGCGCGAGCGGCGATCGCCGACATCGGCGATGGCGATCGTGGCACCTCAGAGATGCGCGTGGCCGCAGCCATCATCCACCTGGCCGATGCGGAGCCCGAGCACGCGCGTCGCGTACTGGCTCCTGTGATCGAAGGATCCGCTCCAGCGATGCACCGTTCATCCGCGATCACCGAGGCGCAGGTACTTGACGCTGCTGCTCACGAGCAGCTCGGCGACTCGCGCGGGGCGGAAGCATCGATGGAAAAAGCCTTGGCGTTGGCCGAGCCGCAGGGGATCATCCTGCCATTCGTCCTCGCGCAGACGCAGGAGATCCTCCAACGGTTATCTCGCCACCATACGGCGCACGCCACGCTGCGGCAAACCATCCTCGACGTCATCGCCGGTTCCGCGCCCGACCAGCGGGGACACCGTAGCGGGCTGCTCGAGGACCTTAGTGAGGCGGAGCTGCGCGTCGTCCGCTACCTGCCCAGCAACCTCCGCGCACCTGAGATCGCCACCGAACTCTGCGTCTCGACGAACACGATCAGGACGCATCTCCGCCACATCTACACCAAACTGGACGTCCATGGTCGCGCCGAGGCGGTGGCTCGTGCGCGGCAGCTCGGACTGCTCGCGCCGTCGCAGCGCACGCGCTAGGAGCCGGAACGCGCCTGAGAAACCGCACGAATCACGCAGAACGCGTGATGACGGCTCACCCCATCCCGCGATGTGCTGGCGCGACTCGCAACGCATCAAAGGAGAGGCAATGGCTCGGCCAGACAAGCAAAAGACGGCGGGATGAGCGTCGCCGCGAACGACCGCGCCGCACGAGACTCCTCCGAGGCCAGTCCTCGGACCGCGGCTGCGACCTCGAGGCCGACGATGTCGCAAGCCCCAGCGGCACCATCGCCGTTCAGTCCAATCGCGAGCTATGGCTTCCTTTCCAACTGCCACACCGGTGCCCTGGTCGCGCCCGACGGAACGGTCGACTGGCTGTGTGTCCCGCGCTTTGACTCTCCAAGCGCTTTCGGCGCCCTGCTCGACCGTGGCGCAGGCAGCTTCCGGTTCGGTCCCTTCGGGATCAACGTCCCCAGTGACAGGATCTATGAGCCTGGGACCAACTCGCTAGTGACGTCGTGGAAGACGCCCACGGGCTGGGTGGTCGTGCGCGACGCGCTGACGATGGGCCCGCGCCGCGGCCGGGATATGGTCACACCCCATACGCGACCACCAGCCGACGAGGATGCCGACCACGCGCTGGTGCGTACGGCCAGGTGCATCGGCGGGAGGGTCGAGATCGACCTCGTATGCGAGCCAGCCTTCGACTACGGCCGCATCCCCGCCAAGTGGACGCTGAGCGCGGATGAGCACCGAGCCGAGGCGACCGGAGCCGACCAGGTGCTCCGGCTGCAGACCGACATGCCGCTCGGCATCGAGGCGGGGCGGGCTCGCGCTCGCCACGTCCTCCGCGCCGGCGAGACGGCGTTCTGCGCGCTGACATGGAGCGAAGAAGCACGTGTCCCGACCACCGCCGAAGAGGCCTTCGAGCAGCTCGAGGCCACCACGATGTTCTGGCGTGACTGGCTCGGGCGCGCCATGATTCCCGACCACGAGCTCGGGCCGCTGATCCAGCGCTCCGCACTCGCGATCAAGGGCCTCACGTACATGCCGACCGGGTCCACGGTGGCGGCGCTGACCACCTCGCTGCCAGAAACGCCAGGCGGGGAGCGGAATTGGGATTACCGATACACCTGGATCCGCGATTCGACCTTCCTCCTGCGGGCATTGCACTACCTGCTCCTGGATTGGGAGGCGGATGAGTTCATGCAGTTCATCGCCGACCTCACCCGCGACGACGACGGCGCACTGCAGATCATGTACGGGATCGACGGTCGCCGAGATCTGGCCGAATCAGTGCGAGACGAGTTATCCGGCTACGGAGGATCGCGTCCGGTCCGTGTCGGCAACGGCGCGTTCGACCAGCGGCAGAACGACGTCTTCGGCGCTGCGCTGGACTCGATCCTCTTGCACAGCCGGCATAGCCAACGCCTCCCACGGCGCCTATGGCCGGTCGTCCAAGCCCAGGCCGAGTGCGCCAAAGCGGTGTGGCGTCAACCCGACCAGGGCATCTGGGAGGCGCGCGGCAAGCCGCGGCACTACGTCTCGTCAAAGCTGATGTGCTGGGTGGCGCTCGACCGCGCGGCGCAACTGGCGAACATACGAGGCGACATGGAGCGTGCTGCCAGCTGGGCAGACACCGCCGCCGAGATCAAGTCGGACATCCTCGAGCACGGGGTCGACCAGCGTGGGGTGCTGCGCCAGCACTACGAGACCGATGCGCTTGACGCCTCTACGCTCCTGGCCGCCATCTTCGGGTTCCTGCCGGGCGAGGACTCACGGCTGCGCGCCACGGTCCTCGCGGTCGCAGACGAGCTGAGCGAGCATGGATTCGTGCTGCGATACCGCACCGAGCAGACCGACGACGGCCTCTCGGGAAAGGAGGGCAGTTTCATGATCTGCTCCTTCTGGCTGGTCTCGGCGCTGGCGATCGTCGGCGAAATGCAACGGGCGAGAGCCCTGATGGAGCGACTCGTCAAGGCTGCGTCCCCGCTTGGACTGTACGCCGAGGAGTACGACGTCGAAAGCGGCAGACACCTCGGCAACTTTCCGCAGGCCTTCTCCCACCTCGCGCTCGTGGAGGCCGCCGCACGCATCATCGTGGCAGAGAGCCTGGCGGAAGTCGCCGGCTGATCTCATTCGCTACGAGTCGCGAGGCGTGATGACACGGATGGCCCCAGCGACCGCGTCGAACTGCCCGGGGAGGGCCCCGTCGAGCTCACCGTCGATGGTCAGCTCGAGCGGAAGCTCGCTTTCTACGTAGACACGTTTGACGTGAAGGGCGCGGACGCCTGGCACGGGCCGCTTGATCCCAAGCAGCAGAAACAACCCAGCGCGGAGCATCTTCGGAGGCGGGACGTCTTCCACGGCGAGGACGTCGAGCAGGTGGTCGTCTGGATGAGGGCCCTTCAGGTTCAGCCCGAGCGCACCGCCGATGACGCGTGCGCTGATCACCGAGAGCTGAAGCAGGGTCAATTTATCGACAACGCCGTCGAGTTCCAGCGTGCACTGGAACGTGGCCCGCTCACGAACCGCGTAGACGGCTGCGGCCAGGTAGGTGAGGCGACCAAGACGAGCGCGAGCCGAAGCGCGAGTGGCCAGCTTTGCGAAGTCGACGTTCAGTCCGACCGTAGCGGCGTGCGCGAAGTACGACGGCGGCTGACCAGCACGTGTGAGGCGACCGAGGTCAACGCTCGAGATTTGGCCGGTGGCGAGCAGGGCGGCGGCCCGCGCCGGGTTCATCGGAATATCAAGCGAGCGGGCGAAGTCGTTGCCGGTCCCAAGCGGCAGGATGCCGAGCACGTTGTCCGCGCGCGCCAGGTGACCTGCCACCGAGCCGACAGTGCCATCACCGCCGGCCGCGATCACCAGACGGGGTTCCCCGGCCGCCGTCCGCAGCAGCCCGGGCAGTCGATTGAGATGTTCGATGTTGAGCTCCTCAGTGACCTCGATCCCGTGTTCGACCAGCGCGCGACGGGCACGCGCGAGCCCGCGGCTGCTGCCTGCACGTGGGCTCACGACGAGCACCGTCTCTGAAGGCAACGAGGCTGCGGTGCTCTGCGCCAACCCGTTCTCGCCGAGGCCGAGCCTTCCGGCGGCCGCGCGTGCCGCTGTTCCGACGGCGGCGCCGAACGCAGCCCCCGCCGCCACGTCGCTTGGGTGATGCAGCCCCAGATAAACCCTCGAGTACGCGACGCTCGCAGCGAGTGGCAACAGCAACACGCCAGCTTGCGGCAGCTCCCTGGTGGCTGCTACCGCGAACGCGAACGCGGACGCGGAATGTCCTGATGGAAACGACGAGGAACGCGGGACGCGACGAAGTCGACGGATCGGGGCCGGCCGACGGCGGCCGACCAACAGCTTGAACGGCCCGTTGACGGTCGCGGACGCCACCGCGAGCGCGAGCACGCCGCGCTCGGCAGCGCGCCTGCCGCGCTTGCCTCCAAACGCGGACCCTGTCGCGGCGATCGCCAGCCACAGCAGCGAGCGATCAGCCGCTTGGCTGATCATCAGCAGCAGCTCGTCGGTGGGCTGCGGCCGCCGCCGCGTCCACCGCTGCATCAGCCGGCGATCGGCTGCGCCCGCGAGACGACGTGTCACCGGGCGGACGCTTTCTCGGCGCGCCTAGTTGCCTCGCTCAACTTATCCGGCTGGGTCACGACCTCTCCCTCTCGGTTGCCCTCGCTGTAGCTCACCTCCTGGTCGGATGAGCCGTCATCACGCGTTCTGCGTGATTTCGCCCGGTCGACGGCTTGAGACGCCTCAAGCAGCCGTAGCCGGCGACAGCTCAGGAAGCGCGAGGGCACCGGCGAGCGCCCGGTAGGCCTTGCGGTTGAAGATCAGCCCGATGTGGCTGCCGGTCACCTCGATGCAGTCGGCGTTTGGGATCACCTGGGATTGCCAGTGGACGACGCCGTCTCCCTTGGAGTAGATGCTCGTGAGCCGCACGTGCTGGAACGGGAACCGCCGGGCGAAGTCGTGGCTAAACGGGCAGCCGCAGTGGGCGGACAGACAAGCCTCTCGGCGCGCTCGTCCGGTGGCGTGGACCACGCGGCGAGCGACGCGGACCGCGAACAGCGTCGGGGCGCTGGCGCCGAACATTCCCTGGAGGTCGGCGCCCATCGAGATCGCGTGGGAGACGCGATCTGGCCGCCGGGCGGCGAGGGCACGGGCGAAGTGGCCGCCGCGGCTATGGCCGAGCAACGCGACGCGGCGGCCGTACTGGCGCCACAGGCCTTCGACTCTTCGCTCCACGCGGTCGAGCGTGCGGTCCGAGCAGCCGGTGTTGGCGAAGAACCCGCAGAATCGCGGACGGTAGCCAAGCCGCCGCAACCACGCCGCCATCACGGTGAGCGTCTGGTCGCCGGCCAGGAACCCGGGCATCAATACGATCGGACGGCCGTCGCCGCGCGGCACGCCGGCGCCACGCCACACCGGGTCGGTGAGCAGGCGCGCAAGCTCGAGCCCGCCGCGCGTCTCTGCCAGCGGCCGGCCCCACCAGCGCTCGCGGATTGGCTCCGCGCCGAAGACGAAGCGCTCGCCATCCTCGTATTCCGAGCTCCCGGCCTTGCTCGCGGGCGCCGGTGCGTGCGAGCCCTCAGCTCGCATGCACGTAGCTGCCTGGCGCCTTCGCGGTGGCCTTGTGCTCCCGGCTCCCCAGGGTCTTCGGAGCCGGCATCAGCTCCCCCGCGCGCTCGCTAAGCCACTCGCGATAGTCCGGCCACCAGCTCCCCCGCTTTACATCGGCTGTCTCGACCCACGCCTCCGGTTCGCCTGCAGGATCGTCCGTGACGCGATAGCTGGCGCGGCTTTCCGCACTCGGCGGATTGACCAACGCCTGGATATGGCCGCTGGTCGAGAGCACGAACCGCTTGGTGCCCCCAAGCAGCTGCGCGCTGCGGTAGGCGTTCTCCCAAGGCACGATGTGATCGCGCAGCCCGGCGACGCTGTAGCTGTCCAGCTCGATGGCCCCGAGATCGATGGGGGTGCCGAGCGTTTCGACCGCCCCGCGGCGCGTGAGCGCGTTATCGAGCGCAGCGTGGATGAAGTCGCGGTGCAGGCCGGCAGCCAGCCTCACCGTGTCCTGGTTCCAGTACAGGATGTCGAACGCCGGCGGGTCGTTGCCGAGCAGATAGTTGTTGACGAAGTAGTTCCAGACGAGGTCGTTGGGACGCAGCCAGGCGAACACTCCCTCGAGTGCCCGGCCGTCGATGTAGCCCTTGCGCGCTGACTCGGCCACCGCGGCGGCCGCGAGCTCGCGGCTGGCGAATGCTCCCGCCGTGCCCATCCGTGCCTGGTCGAGCGCGCACACCATCATCGTCAGCGCCCCCACCTTGTCTTGCTCGCCGATCGCGGCTAGGTGCCCGACCGCGCACGCAGTGATGATCCCGCCCGAGCACGCCGCGTTGACGTTCACCGCACGCTGGCCGGTGATCTCCGCCACCACGTCCCGCGCCTCCAACACGGCCTGCGCGTAGGTATCTAGATCGAAGTGGCCCTGGGGTACGTCAGGGTTGCGCCAGGAGATGGTGAACACCTGCTGCTGTTGTTCGAGCAGCCACTGCACCATGCTCCGCCCCGGCGAGATGTCGAGGATGTAGTACTTGTTGATCGTCGGCGGCACGAACAGCAGCGGCACTTCGTGGACTCGCTCTGTCACCGGGCCGTACTGGATCAGCTCGAACACCTCCGTCCGCCACACCACCGACCCGGGCGTGACGGCGAGGTTCCCACCGACCTCGAACTTGGTTACGTCCACGCTCGCCGGAAGGCGCGGCGACTGCGTCATGTCGCGCAAGAAACGACGGCCGCCTCGGACCAGGTTGCCGCCGCCTTGGTCGATACTCTCCTTGAGTACGGCCGGGTTCGACCACGGGAAGTTGGTCGGGGCGAGCGCGTCGAGCAGGTTGCCGGCCGCGAACCGCGCCTGGCGCTCCGTCCGCCAGTCGAGCTCGGCGTCCGAAATCAGCCGATCGACCGTGTCGCAGGTGGCGAGATAGGCCTGCATCACTCGGCGCAGAAGCCAGTTGTCCTGCCACGCGCGGTCGCCGAATCGCCGGTCGCCCTTGGGCGCTGCGGCGTCGGAGCGTCCGGCCGCCACGCGCGCCAGCTCCACGCCCAGGCCGGCTGCGTCGCGTGTAGCCCGCCGAGGATGTCGCGCCAGTCCTGCGATCGTGCGCGCCGCGGCCCGGGGCTTGAGGACCCTGCCGACACCGCCGTTGCCCATCACGGCATCTGTGAGCATGACGTCGAGGCCGGCGCGTGCCGCCGGCCGCAACCCCACCTGTGAGCGCTCGTCTGTGTCGTTCGGTGTCATTGTCTGCTCCGTCCACCTCACACGAACGCGCTCACGCCGGTGATGTCTCGCCCGACGATCAGCGTCTGGATCGTCTCGGTCCCCTCGAAGGTGTGGATGGCCTCGATGTCAGCCATGTGGCGGATCACGTGGTTCTCGAGCAGGATCCCATTGCCGCCGAGGAGGTCGCGGGCTTGCGAGATCACCTGCCGCGCGCGCGTGGTGTTGTTCATCTTGGCGAGCCCCGCGATCGTGTCGCGGAGGTGATGGTTCGCGGCCAGCCGACCAACACGCAGGCAGTACAGCTGCATTGCGGTTACCTCCGCGAGCATCTTCACGAGCCGTTCCTGCACGATCTGGAAGCTGACCAGCGGCTTGCCGAACTGCCGGCGCTCGCGGCAGTAAGTCAATGCTGCGTCGTAAGCCCCGAGGGCGTGGCCAAGCGCCGCGAACGCGCAGGTGACGCGTGTCGAGGCCAGCACTCGGCCCACGTCCGCGAAGCTGCCAGCCACCGGGAGGCGGGCGTTCTCGGGAACGCGCACACCGCGAAGCTCGATATCGGCCTGCCAGACCGAGCGGACGCTGCCCTTGCCCTGGATCACCTGAGCGTTGTAGCCGGGCGTGCCGCGCTCTACCAGGAAGCCCTTGACTTGCCGATCAGCGCTGTCGCGTGCCCACACCACGACCACGTCGGCCAGCGAGCCGTTGCCGATCCAGCGTTTGCTCCCATCGATCACGTACTCCCGGCCCTCGCGGTGGGCGGTTGTCTCCAGCGCCACTGAGTCCGAACCGTGCTCCGGCTCGGTCAGCGCAAAAGCTCCAAGCGCCTCCATCTGCGCCATCGCCGGCAGCCACCGCTGCTTCTGCTCCTCTGTGCCGAACATCGCAATCGAGCGCATGGCCAACCCGGCCTGGACCCCCAGCAGCGTCCCGAGACTGCCGTCTCCGCGACTGAGCTCCATCTGGATTAATCCCGCTGCGACGGGAGTCATTGGCGGGCAGCCGTAGCCGTCGATCCCGTCGCCAACGAGGCCGAGCTCCCCAAGCCGGCGAATCAGGTCGAGCGGCAGCTCAGCGCGCTCCCAGTACCCCGGCATGACGGGTAGCACCTCGTCGTCCACGAACCGCCGCGTCCGATCCAGGTAATCCAACTCCTGGTGGGTCAGCTCGTCTCGCAGCAGGAGGTAATCCGTACCAAGCCCGCGGCCTATATCGGTTTCCGTGATTGCCGTCATCGTCCTACATCGCTCCGTTCTGGCTAGTCAGGGTCTCGAACCAGCCGGCCATGGACGATCAGCTTGCTGGGGGAACGAATCATGCCGAGCGTCGAGTGCGTCATTCCGAGCGCGCGGTGGTCGGCGAACGTCGTGGCATCGACCTCGAGCTCGTCGCCCGCACGACGTAACCTGGCGTGCAGCTCGAGCGGCATGCTGGTCCCGGCTACGCTGAGCCGGCCACGGAGCTTGAGCTGCTCACCGTCCAGCGTCGCGCTGTCAGATACGAAGCGGACCTCCGGGTGGTTCTCCGCGTCGAAGAAATTGGCCGATCGCAGGTGCTTGTCGCGGATCTGGTTGTGCGTGTTCAGGCTGGCTGCCTCGATCGTCAACTCGACCCCCGGCGCGTGCCGTAGATCCAGCGTGCCGTCGTAGCGCTCAAACCGGCCTTTGACGGTGACCAGGCCCCAGAGGGTCGGGGTCTCGAACGCGACGCTCGAACGCGCGGGATCCACCCGCCAGCGCGACGCCTCGAGATCGCGAGTACGCGGTGCGGGCGTGCTGGGTCTGGTCGTGCTCATCGCTCTCTGCCTGTCAGCTTCCATGTCCAGGCGTACTGCGAGAGCACTGCCCGGACCTCTTCGTCCGAGTCCGAGCGCGGGACGTGGATTTCGATCGCCCCGTCGATGAGAACCGCCCGCACGGCGTCGGCCAGGCCCGTCTCGGTCAGTGCCGCGCGCGCAGCCTGCTCGGCTGCTCGGCGGCGCAGCTCCGGCTTGTACTGCTTGCCGACCGAGGTGAGCGGGATCTCGTCGATGATCTGGACGTGCCTTGGCGCGGCGGCACGCTCGGGCACGTGCTGGGTAGCCCACGCCGCCAGCTCGTCGGGCGTGAGCCTGCTTCCGGCGGTGAGGGTGACGAATGCCACGGGCACCTCGCCGGCGTGAGCGTCAGGTCGGCCCACGGCGGCGGCGGCAGTGACGTCCGGGTGCTCGAGCAGCGCATCTTCGATCCATGCTGGATCGATGTTGTGGCCGCCGCGGATGATCAGATCCTTAGCTCGCCCGGCGAGTCGGATGAAGCCGTCAGCGTCGACGGCGGCCAGGTCGCCAGTGTCAAGCCAGCCCTCCTTGACCTTTCCGTCGAGGCGCAGGTGCGTCCCGACGTCGTCTCGGACGAGGTAGCCGGCGAATATGTTCGGACCGCGCATGACAAGCGTCCCCACTTCACCGTCGGGCAGGAACGTCCACTCGCCGGTCGCTTCGTCGATTCCTACCGCGCGCGCCTCCTGGTAGGGCAGGCGCTGGCCGACCGTGCTGTGGCGCGGCGTGTCAGGCCAGCTGAACGCGCTTGCACAGGTGCCCTCGGTGAGTCCGTACCCCTCGCACAGCCGAACGCCGGTCCTAGCTTCGAATGCGTTGGCCACCGCCGGCGGAAGTGGTGCGGCCCCGACGATCGGCAGCTTGAGGGTGGAGATGTCGCCGTCGAGCGGCACCTCCGCGAGGACCGAGTAGACCGTTGGTACCGCGGACATCGCTGCGATCCGGTAGTGCTCGACGATCTTCCAGAAGTTCTTAAACAGGCCGGGATCGCGGTAGCCGAGCGGACCGCCCCAGACAACATGTTGACCCTTGAGCAACGGCGCCAGCACTGTCACCAGCAGCGCGTTGGTGTGAAACAGCGGAAGCGCCGCGAACATGACGCTGTCCTGGTCGAGGATGTCGCGTGCCGCGATCATCCAGGCATTGGAGACCTCGTTCGCGTGTGTGCGGGCAGCGAGCTTTGGGGTGCCTGTGGTACCGCCGGTATGCAGATAACTGGCGATGTCGTCGGAAGCCGGCGGAGGTCCAGGCAGCGCCGCAGCTTCAGCGTCGGCCATGCGTTCATCCAGATAAGCGACCTCCAAGTCTTCGAGCGGCTCCAGCGCCGGCGGTGCTTGCGAGGTTGTCGTGGGACGCAGCGCCAGCAGCGCTCGCGCTCCGGTGCTCTCCGCGATCGCGCGCGCGTGCAGCCAGACATCCGGGGCAAGCTCTGGCCCGGACGCGACGATCACTGCGGCGCCGGACAAACGTACGAGTTCGATGGCGTGCTCGGGCGCTAAGCCGGGGTTGATCGGCGCATAGATGCCGACGGACTCGGCGGCGAGCAAGAGCGGCAGCAACTGGGCGCAGTTGACCGATATCACGGCCACCGCATCGCCTCGCCTCACGCCCAATCCAAACAGGATGTCCGCCGCCCGGTGGACCTCGTCGGCGAGGTCGGCGAACGTCCGAACGCGTGGGGCCAGGAACCGTTCCGCCTCGGTTAGCACCGACGTCGCCGGCCGGTCAGGCCACACCTCTGCCGCTCGGCGCACGAGCTCGTAGGTGCTCGCAGGCAGGCCGCGTTCGCTCAGAGCGACGCGCTCGATCTCGCCTAGGTCGGTTGGACCGCTCAGCTGGGGCCACAGCTTGTCGGTCACGAGGCCCATGCCGGCGCCTCCTCATTCGCCGCTACGACGAACCCGTCTGGCTCTTCGACGACCGTATTGGAGAGCTCACCGATGCCGTCGATCTCGATCCTGATGACGTCGCCGACCTTGAGCAATCCTTCTGGGAATGGTTGACGCACGGCCCCGATCCCGGCCGGCGTGCCGGTTGCGATGACATCGCCAGGCTCGAGGGTGAAGGCTTCGGACAGGTGAGCTACCTGCTGGTAGCAGTTGTAGATCATCTCGCCAGTGTTGCCGTCCTGGCGTAGCTCGCCGTTCACGAACGTCCGGAGCGTCAGGTCGTGCGGATCGCCGAGCTCGTCGGCGGTCACAACCCAAGGGCCGAGCGGCCCGTGGGTGTCGAACGACTTGCCCATAGTCATCGTTGGTGTGCGTATCTGCCAGTCGCGCACGGACACGTCGTTGGTGATGGTGTAGCCGGCGATCACCTCGTGTGCGCGCTCCTCGGGTACGTGGCGGCAGCGGGTTCCGATCACAACCGCGAGCTCACCCTCGTAGTCGAGCAGGTTCGACACGGCCGGCATGTGCACGTCGTCGTCCGGACCGACGACGCACGTGATCTGCTTGTTGAAGAACACAGGGAACTGCGGTGCCTCCATGCCCGACTCGGCAATGTGGTCCGCGTAGTTGAGCCCGATGGCAAGGAATTTGCGAGGCAGGACAGGCGCCAGGAATCGGACGTCGGCGACAGCATGCCGCTCGGCCATGTTGTCCCGGTGGACCACGTATCCGTCGTCGACGATCCCGCACTGGGCGCCGTCACCGGCATCGAATCGGCAGAGTCTCACGAGCTCATCTCCGGGACGTCAACGGGCGCCTGCTCGGGCGCATACCCATCGGCCATTGCCTTGGCATGAATGTCAGCGAAGCTCTTCCCGTCGGCGTAGTCGCCAGCTATCCGTTCGGGATCTACGAAATGGCCGATCGGGTTGGCCTTGAACTCATCCGACAGGTGCATCCACTCCTTCGACTTCTCCCAGTCGCCGAAGCAGTCGACCTGCAGCTCGACGTGGTTTCCATCCGGGTCGGCGTAGTAGTAGGAGAGCGTCATCCCGTGGTCGAGGCATAACGCGGGGCTGATCCCGGCGTCCTGGAGGCGCAGATAGGTCGAGTTCAGGTCCTCAAAGGTCTCGTACTCGAATGCGGAATGGTGCATACCGGTGCGCGTGTCCTTGTCAGGGTCATCGACGAAGTTGGAGAACGCGAGCAGCGCGATCCGGTGATTGGCTTCGTCGTTTGACAACCAGGCACCGGCGTCGTCTTGGAAGGTCACCTCGGCGCCGACGAGCACGCGGTAGAAGTCGATCATCTCCCGCAGCCGGGTCGTCTTGAGGTTGACGTGATGGAACTTTGGGTGGATCACTCCGTTATCGGTCATCTGAGGGCTCCTGAGGTGGCGGCTGTGAACTTGATCTGCAGCTGGGTGTGGAGGTCGTCCAGCAGGTCGGGGACGGCCTCGGCCGAGGCGGCGCCGCCAAACACGTAGAAATCAGGCCGTATGAGGACGGCGTGGGCGTTGTGCGCGGAGAGCCAAGCTGTGAGGCGCCCGTCGCGATCGCGAACGCCTCGGGGGGCGGCCGGATCAAGTGAGGTCACCGTCGCTCCGAGCATGTCCAGCAGGGTCCGGTGGCGGCTCGAGAGATGCTCAAACGGATCTCCGTCTGCGACGATCAGCTGAAAGCCACGGCCGACCACATCGTCGAATCGCCCTTCTTGGCCCGCGTGCTCCACGACCCCTTGGACGCTCAGCGTTCCGGCAAGTGGATCGGGTTCACCGATCGGCTGATGGAGCAGACCGGCGGTCAACGGCGCCAGCTCGAGCGGTGGCGGTGGACCGGCTTCGCGCAGCATCACGTCACGCTCGGCGGCGGCCTTCGGGTCGAGCTGGCACAGGACCTTTCCCAACTCGATGGCGAACCGGATCACGGCCTCGTTCTGCGGCTGTCGCTCGCGCTCGACAGTGTCGAGCAGCCGTTCGGAGGCGAGCCCGCGCAACACCAGGTCAAGCTTCCACGCCACGTTCGCGGCGTCGCGCAGACCACTGCAGAGCCCCTGCCCCAGGAACGGCGGCGTCAGGTGGGCCGCGTCGCCGACGATCAGCATGCGACCGGTGCGCATCCGCTCGGCCACCTTCGACCGGAACTCGTACACGGTGCTGCGCGTCAGCGGCCCGTCCTCCGGCCGGTACCACGGTTCGAGAAGGGCCCATACCCGCTCAGGGTCCTCGAAATCGGACGGCTGCTCGTGCGGGAGCAGCATGAACTCCCAGCGCCGGTGACGGGGACCGCTCTGCACGACCGTGGTCGGGCGTGCGGGATCACACCGCTGGCTGGCGATCGGGAGGTGAGCGAGCGCACGCATGTCATGGGGCTCGGCGTCGACCACCAGCCATCGCTCCTGAAAGCCGAGGTCGCGGCGGCTGATTCCGCACGTCTCGCGCACGAAGGAGTTTGCTCCGTCCGCCCCGACCACCCACCTGGCACGCACTCTGCGGTACTCACCGGTGCTCGTGAGCTGGCCCGGCTCCTCCTCGCTTACCCGGTGAAGCGTCAGCTCGACCCGGTCGCCCAGGTCCTCTAGCCCCTCGGCGACCCAGCCGCGCTCCACGGTCACGTCCGCCGGGAGGCACGCATCGCGATGGATCGAGGTCTCGAGCTCTGGCTGGAAGAACATGTAGGACCCTTCCCATCCGGACGGTGCCGGGTTCTGAGGGTCGAACCGCAACAGCGGCTCACCGTCAGCGCCCAGCCACTGATAGTCGCGGACGGGGACCATCTCCTTGGCCAGCACGTCGGCCAGCCCGAGCGCCTGCAGCAGCCGCATGATCTCGTGATCGAGGTGGACGGCACGCGGCATCCGGTAGATCTCCTTGAAGCGCTCGAACGCCGCCACGCGATGACCGGCGCGTCCCAGCAGGGCCGCGAGCGCCTGACCGACTGGCCCGTACCCGACGATCGCGACGTCGAAGTCGCTCTCCGTGGACGGGTGGATGACCTCTGTAGTGCTCATGGGCGGCAGGTTACTCCATAACTGATAAAATTGTCAAGTATGAAATTCTCATCACTTATCGACGACCGATGACTCGCCAGTCCACGACCGATACCGTCGCGACGATGACTACGCAGCCCGACCGGCACACCCGCCGCCGCGAAGCGACGCGCACAAAGCTGATCCAGGCCGCCAAATCGCTGTTCGCACGCCAAGGAGTCGACAACACTCGGATCCAGGAGATCACCAACGAGGCCGACGTCGGGTTTGGGTCGTTCTACAACCACTTCCAGAGCAAGGAGGCGATCATCGAGGCGGTTCTGGCCGAAACCGTCGCGGCTCAGGGCGCTGAGATCGACGCTCTCACGGCTCAGCTCGACGATCCGGCGGAAATCATCTCCGTAGCGCATCGCACGTTCGTGCGTCGTGCTCGCCGCGACCCTGCGTGGGCGTGGCTGCTCGTGCGCCTCGACGTCTCGCACAATGTCGTGCTCGCCTCGCTCGGTTTCTACGCACGGCGCGATCTGCGCGCGGGCATAAGAGCCGGCCGCCTGAGCGTGCCGCACGAGGGCCTCGCCGTGTTCGCCGCCGGCGGCGCGCTCCTCTACGTGATGCGCGCCGTCCTCGATGGTCAGGCGCCCAAGGATGCCGACATCTACCACGCTGAAGGAGTTCTCCGGCTCTTCGGGCTGTCCGCCGACGATGCCGCGAAGATCGCGCGGCGCCCGCTTCCTGTCGGCGGGACGAGCGCGCAGGACTCCGCCTAGGGCACGGCAGAGATCAGAGCACGCGAGACTCCGAGACGGACGGCGAACCCGGTGGAGCCTCAAGCCGGCTGGCATAACGCCCAGACGCTGTCATCTGCATGGGTGATTCCGCGTCATCCGCTTTGCGTGATCGCGGCGTCGCACAATGAACTGACCGGCGGCCGTGGTTCGCAGCCGGGTGGTCAGGTGGAACGGTCGCTTGATGGGTCGATGAGGTACTTCGTCCCTGTGCTCCGGCGCGTGAAGACGGCGAGGACCTCAGGCCTCAGGACCTCGCGCAGTCCGATCCTCTGGGCGTAGCCCGAGGCGAACGTTGTCTTGGCCTCGGCCAGCACGCGGGCGCGCATCCGGCCGACGGCCTCGGCGCCGAGACGGGCCAACGCGGTCGTCAGGAGGTATCCGCCGACGCTCCACGTGAGGCCAAAGCTGCGTTGGATGACGGTGGGTGAGACGTCGAGCGACCCGTAGATGTAGACCTGCTTGTGCACCGTGGTTCCGTAGGGCGTGTACGCCGCAAGTGGAGGCTGAGCGCGTTCCATCGCGGTGAGGATCTCGCCGGCCGATGAGCCGCCGCCGATGGCGTCGAAGGCCAGGGTGGCGCCGGTTTCGCGGATGGACTGAGTGAGCCGGTCGGCGAAGTCCGGCTGAGAGGAGTCGACGACGTAGATCGCGCCGAGGTCGCGCAGCACCTGGGTCTGTTCGGCACGGCGCACGATGTTGACTAGACCGATGCCATCGGCGGCGCAAATCCGCACGAGCATCTGCCCGAGATTGGAGGCCGCGGCGGTATGAACGAGGGCTTTGTGGCCCTCGACGCGCATCGTCTCGACCATCGATAGCGCGGTGAGCGGGTTGATGAACAGCCCTGCGCCCTCGGCGATGCTGACATCGCCGGGCAGCTCTACGACGGCGGCCGCGTCGACCACGCGGTAGTCGGCCCACATAGAGCCGCCGAACAGCGCGACGCGTCGGCCGATCAGCGTGGCTGCGTCCGGGCCCGCTGCGATCACGGTTCCGGCGCCCTCGTTGCCGACCGGGAGCGGCTTGTCCAGTCGATCGCGATACAGCGGCAGCACCGCCTCTGGAACGGTGCCCACGAGATCCAGTCCGTCCGCCCGAAGCGTGCCAGGTGCTACCGCACCCAGCAACACCCCGAGATCCGAGGGGTTGATCGGCGAAGCCTGGACAGCCACGACAACCTCGTTCCCGTCAGGCTTTGGAACGTCGCGCTCGGCTAACTCCAGCCTCAGTTCGCCGCTGGAGAAGATGGTGGATCGCAGGCTGCGGCCGCGAGTGGGAGGCGGGTCGGGGGACGTCATCAGGAGCCCGTCGAGTCGGAGTCGCAGCCTATCGCGCGAGCTAACAGATGCCAGATAGCTCATCTCAACGCGCGGTTTCGCTGCTCGCGAAGGCTCATCGCGTCATCACCACTGCATTGGCAGGGTCGCGGGCGCTGAATCACGCAAAGTGCGTGACGACGGCTCACCCCGCCGAGAACAAGCTTAGGGGTGCGTGACGGCCACGCCAGAGCACCGTCCATGCGAGTCGATCAAGTCGTTGAGCTCTGGATGCAAGGAGAACCTTTGAAACAGCTGATCATCGGCATCTCGGGGGCGAGCGGCGCCGTCTATGGAATCCGCCTTTTGGAGGTGCTGCGTGGCGTTGCGGATGTCGAGACGCACCTGGTCCTCAGCACGGCAGCCAGACAGACGATCAAGCTGGAAACCGATCGTTCCGTCGAACAGGTCAACGCGCTGGCGGATCACGTGTATCGAGCCGGCGATATCGCGGCGGCAATTTCCTCGGGTTCGTTCCGGACGGACGGGATGATCGTGGCCCCTTGTTCGATCAGGACGCTGTCCGGGATCGCGACGTCTTTTTCGGACAACCTTCTGATGCGTGCCGCAGACGTGACTCTCAAGGAGCGCCGGAAACTCGTGTTGCTGGTACGGGAGGCCCCATTACACCTTGGTCATCTCCGGCTGCTTGTGCAGGTCGCCGAACTGGGGGCGGTTGTGATGCCGCCCGTCCCCGCGTTCTATCAGCGTCCGCGAACGCTCGGTGACATTGTCGATCAGACAGTGAATCGCACGCTGGACCTCGTGAATGTCGAACTCAGCGACGACCTGTTTCTGCGCTGGCGAGGTCCCAACATGACATCACCGCACCAGCCGGCTGCGCAGACCAACGGGCTTGCGAGTCTCTCACCTCAGCAAACGAGCATGACAGCCGATTACCCAGCGATCGCACCGATGGTCCCCAACGGAAAGCCCTGACTGGGTTCAACGCGCTCGCGCCGGGTCCGCCCCGCTGCGCGCCGAACGCATTTCGAAGCTAAGGAGCAACGATGGCAGCCACGACTGGGTCGAAGAGTGCGCCAGGAACAGCCGAGTTTAAAACCGGCGCCGAGAACGGGCATGGGAGCATGGACTTGCGCGCCTGTCTCGACCGGATGCGCGGTCTCGGGCTGGTGGTGCAGATCGATGACCCGGTCGACTGGGACATCGAGGCCGGCGCGGTGATGCGCTACGCCAATGAGCATGGCTCGCCCGCGCAACTGTTTAGCAGCATCAAAGGCGCGATGGAGGGCGCAAGCCTTCTCGGCGGGCTGTGGGCAACGTACGAACGCATCGCCGTGATCCTGGGGTTGCCGCCCGAGACGAGCTACCACGACCTCATCGATTTCTACGGAGGGGTCTCCGCGCGGCGCATCAAGCCGACCGTTGTCGACACCGGTGCTTGTCAGCAGAACGTGATGCTCGGTAACGAGATTGACCTCTTCAAGTTTCCGATCCCCAAGTTCACTCCCGTGGACGGCGGCCGCTACATCGGCACGATGACCAATTGCGTAACCAAGGACCCCGATAGCGACTGGGTCAATTGGGGCACCTATCGATCGCAGGTATTCGACGAGCGCACGTGTGGCGTCTGGGCGAACCCGGCCAACCACGGCGGCATGATCTTGAAGAAGCATGCCGAGCGCGGAGAGACCATGGAGTACGTGCAGTTCTTTGGCGGCGACCCGGTGTACAGCATCGTCGCCGGCAGCGGGTGCCCGTATGGCGTGTCCGAGGTCGAGGTCGCCGGCGGGATCCGCGGAGAGCCGGTCAAGCTCGTCAAGTGCAAGACGGTCGACCTCTATGTCCCGGCCGATGCGGAGGTCGTGGTGGAGGGCATGGTGTATCCGGACGAGACGCGCGATGAGGGACCGTTTGGCGAGTATGCGGGCTACGCGACGATGGAGGTCCAACAGCGACCCGTCTGCAAGGTTTCGGCGGTGACCTACCGTGAGGACCCGATCTTCCCCGGGACCTGCCTAGGCATTCCGGGCTCCGACGAGCTCATCCAAACGCTCTACGCACCTCCCGAGGTAAAGGAAAGGCTCGCGGCCCAGGGGCTTCCGGGCTGCAAGGTGGCGGTCTGGATGCAAGCGGGCCTCAGTACGATCGTCGTCTCAACGCCCAAAGGGGTCGAGAAGCCACGGAGCATGGGTGCCCATGAACAGGAGTTTCATCCGACCATGCCGAACCGCGTGCTCTATGCCGGCATCCCGCAGCGGATCGCATCGACGGTGTGGAGCACACACTGGGGCTCCTTCTATTCGTTCGTGATCGTCGTCGACGACGATGTCGACCCGGCGAACACGGGTCAAGTGCTGCACGCGCTGTTCACCAAGTGCAACCCGATCCGCGATATCTATATTTACCCCGGGTACGGGAACAGTCCGATTCTGCCCTACCTACCGAAGGGTCCGCTCTGGAACGCTTTGTACGGCGGCGGGAACTGCCTCTTCGATTGCACCTGGCCAATCGAATGGAACAGCGCTGATATTCCGGTCCGGATCGGGTTCGACACGACCTACCCACCAGAGATCCGCGAGAAGGTGCTGGCGAACGTCAAGAAGTGGGGTCTAATCGACGGCCAGCCGAGGTAGGGGACGCCGTTCCGGTGACAGGAAGGGCATCGAGCTCGTCGCGAACGACCGCGCCGAGGATCGGGGTGAGGAAGGAACGCGGGGGGTCCAACGTGCGCTCCGGGGCGCGCGGTCAACCGGTAACCACGAGGAGCACACCAATCAGCGTCCCCGACGAGGTACGCCGTGCCCTGCGCGGATGGCCTCAGGTCGGAATCTGGGAGCAGATGTTTGCGATGCTGACGGTCGACGCTGAAGGCTTCCCGCACGTATGCCTGCTGTCACGAGCGGAACTCGAAGCCGGTGTTTCGGAGATACGTGGGGTGATCGCTAGCCAGACTGCGTCGGCAAACATTAAGCGCAGCCGCCGCGCGACGCTGATGGTGATCGATCCGGCGGCGGCGTGGTACTGCAAGCTGGAGGTGCTAGGCCTACAGGCCAAAGACGGCCAACCGCTGGCGGCGAAGTTCCAGGTCGCGTCCGTCAAGCGGGACTCCGTCGACGTTGCGCTGAAACCTGCGCGCTTCCTCCCGACGGCTGCCCTGACAAGCGCAGAGGATTGGCAGCGTAGTAAGCGGCTGCTCGCAGCGCTTGACGACGCGTCATCGTGACGTGCAAGCCCCGGCGGCAGGCGGCAAGTAGCCCGACCCGAAGGGCTGGGCCGGCGCGCGCTCTCCCGTACAGAATGACATCCGAGCTGGCCTACAGCGTGCGCCTGCGGTAGCGTTGGCTCACCCGATAAACCGTCACGTGGAGAGAGGGCCCCGATGGCGTACGAGTTGCAAATCAGGAGCACTGACGCGCGGGTGAAGATCCGCAACCCTTGGGCGGTGGCGCTGCTCCCGATCATCACCCTGGGCATCTACCACCTCGTCTGGTGGTACCGCATCAATCGCGAGCTAAGCGACTTCGGGCGTGCCCGAGGCTACGACCTGGGACAAAACCCGACGAACTCGGTGCTGGCGTTGTTCCCCGGTGGCATTATCATCGTGCCGGCGTTGATTACCTATTGGCGCGGCACCAAACGCGTTCAGGGGGCGGCTGAGGTTGCGGGGCAGGAGCCAGTAAACGGGTGGATCGCCCTGATCCTCTATCTGCTCATCTCGATCGGGTTTTTTGCCTACTTGCAGATATCGCTGAACGATCTGTGGCGCAAAGAGGCAGACGCGCTACCGGGACAGGCGGCGCCTCCGCAGGTGGCAAGCCAGATGCCCCCGCGCCTCGAGCCCGATGAGCGACGTCAGCCGGAGGACCAGCAGCTGCCCCCGAATCGATGACACGTGAGGCGCGCCGGAGCGGTGGTGCGGCGGTCTCGGATCGCCCGCTTTGCACCGCGCCCCGCCCCGCCTCTGCGCAGGTCGCCGCAGCGTTCGAAAGCGCTGGCCACGATCGTCGCTCGCGAACGCCACGTCGTTTTTTTCGCCGCCATGTTCGAAAGCTCGGAACTTCGCCCCCGCTTTCGAACGCTACGGCGATGCTTCACAGGGGTTGAGCGCGCGGACGGCGACAAACGCATGCATTCGAGCGCCGACGCCGGCGAATGCATGCGTTTGGTCGATTTATTCGCCAGAGCGCGAGGAAGCGGCTCGATCCGCCGGCGACTGCATGCGATTTGGTCGTGCGCGCGCTGGTGGCGGTTGATCCAGGCGCCGCGGGCCCTACGACGCCACGCGTCATCCCCCGCCGTGCGGCATCGCACGTTGTGCGTCATCCCCGACCCGTGCGTCATCCCCGACCCATGCGTCATCCCGACGGCGCCGGGGCGCGCGGCTTCCTGGTCAGAGGAAGGTCAACCGCGCTCCTTCGGCGCCGGCACGACTGTGCCCGCCTCACCGCTGGCCGTCGGCGGCGCACCCGCTGTGCCGGTTCGGTGGCCCGCGCCGCCAGCCTCGCGGCCTGCGCCGAGGAGTGAGGTGGACAGGCCGCGCAGCGTATAGCCGACCGGCACGAGGCGCAGGTGGAAGCGGCCAACCACCCAGCCCCAGACCCCGCGGGGGAGGATCAGCGTAACGGCGATCGCCACCGCTCCGAGGCCGACGAGATACCAGCTGCCGTCGTTCTGGAACTCCTGCTGGATTCCGAACAGGATGAGCGCACCGAGAACCGGCCCCTCGAACGTTCCGAGGCCTCCGACCAGAACCATGAAGATCATGTAGGCGCTCCACTGCACGCCGAAGATCGAGGCGGGCGTCACCGTCAGCGTGTTGGTCATCGTGATCGCCCCGGCCGCGCCGCACCCGACAGCGGCGAGCAGGAATACGGCCCGTTTGGCCCGAGCGACAGGCACGCCGACCGACTCCGCCGCCCGCTCGTCGTCCCGGATCGCCTGGAGCGAGGCACCGAGCCGGCTGCGCAACAGGATCAAGCCGATCAGGATCAACGCCGTCATCGCCGCCAGCGCCACCCAGTAGGTATAGGCCTGACGGTCCGCCGGTGCGTAGACGTTGAGGGCGTCGAGCGAGCGTCCGGTGCCCCCACCGACTGACTGGTCGTTGGTCACCAGCAACCGGAAGAGCTCCGCCACCACCCACATGCCGATGGCGAATTGCCCGCCCCTCAGGCGGAAGACGAGCCACGACGTGGGCAGAGAAACCAGCCCGCAGAAGAGGGCGCCAAGAAGCACGGCGACGTAAGCGTTGATGCCGTGGTCGCTGAAGACGATCACGGCGTAGGCGCCGATCCCGATGAAGGCCTGCTGACCGATGGACACGAGCCCGGCGTAACCGGCCAGCGCGTTCCACATCGCGGCGAGGATGATGAGCACGAACAGCTCGGTCAGCTTCTCGGTCGTATTGGGGCCGAACCAGAACGGCAATAGGGCCAGGACCACCACCAGGGCGATCGTCGCCGCGGCGAACGCGACCGACACCCGCGTCCAGCGCTCGACCCTCGTCGGTGCCGATGAAGCCGCGGCGGGCGGGGTCGCGACGGTCATCCCGCCGCCTCCCGCGCCGCGAATATCCCCTCGCTGCGGAAGGCCAGCACGGCCAGAAACAAAACGTTGCCGCAGAAGATCGACCACGAGGCGCCGAAGGCCTGCGCACCGACCGTCTGCGCGATGCCCAGCGCGATCCCACCCACGAGCGTGCCCCAGAGTGACCCCAGACCTCCGATGATCACAGCTTCGAAGGCGAAGATCAGCTGCGAGGGCCCAAGCGTCGGGTCAAAGGAGGAACGCATGCCGAAGAACGTTCCGGCCAGGGCGGCCGTAGTCAAAGCGATCGCAGCGGCGATCGCGTAGACGCGCTTGGCGTTGATGCCCACCAGCTCGGCGGTGGCGGCGTCATCAGCGGTCGCTCGCATCTTCCTCCCCAGCTGCGTGTAGGAGAGCATCAGCTGCAGCCCGATGAGGACGAGCAGGGCGACGCCGAAGATCACAACGCTCAGCGCCGAGATCGAGATCTGGCTCGAGATATGCCAGCTCGCGGTGGTCAGCGCGCCGGCGCCCAAGGAGTGCGTGTCGGCCGAGAAGATCTGCAGCAACAGGTTGCCGATCACGATCGACAGGCCGAAGGTCGCCAGCATCGGCGACAACTCACCCCCGCGGAGGCTGGGACCGAACAGCAGATGCTGCAGGACATACCCCACCACCGCGGCCCCCGGTAACACGATCAACAACGAGGCGAAAGGCGAGAGACCGACGTGCTCGGACACGACGAGGACCATGAACGTGCCCAGCAGCGCGAGATCTCCGTGCGCCAGATTGATGACTCGCATGACCCCGAACATCAAGGACAGCCCGCACGCGAACAGGGCGTACAGGCCGCCCAGGAGGATGCCCTGGATGACGGCGTTGACCCAGGTCACGCAGCTCCTCCCGCCGGAGTCGCCGGCGCACTCGCTGATCGAGCCTCGGTACCGATCCGGCCGAGCCCGAAGTAAGCCTCGGTGACCTGTTCGCGCGTGAGCTCATCGGCGCGCCCTTCCAGGACCAGGCGGCCCTCCAGCATGCAGATCACGCGCTGCGCGACGGCCATCGCACGCCCCAGGTCCTGCTCGACCAGCAGCACTGTCGTCCCTTGATCGATGACGGTGCGCAGCGAGCGATAGAGGTCGTCGACTGCCACCGGAGCCAAACCCAGGGAGACTTCGTCGAGCAGCAGGAGCCTGGGGTTGGTTGTCAGCGTTCTTCCGATCGCGGTCGCCTGCCGCTCGCCGCCGGAGAGATTGACGGCGCGGCTTCCCCGCCGCTCGCGCAGAAGCGGAAACGCATCAAGGACCCGCTCGATGTCCCAGTAGCCGGGGCGTGCGGCAACGCGCAGGTTCTCTTCCACGGTCAGGCTCAGGAACAGATGACGTCCCTCCGGCACGAGCCCCAGCCCCAGACCTACGCGCTTGTGCGCGGGCAGACGCGTGATGTCACCGCCGTCGAAGAGGACGCTTCCGCCCACCGGCCGGTGAGCCCCGGCGATGGTCCTCAGCAATGTCGACTTGCCGGCGCCGTTCGCCCCCACCAGCGCCACCGTTTCGCCACTCCCTACGACCAGACTGACGTGCCGGACGGCTTGCAGGAGGCCGTGGCGGACGTCGAGGTCTCGCACCTCGAGCAGGCTCATGCTGCGCTGCCGAGGTAGGCATCAACCACGGCCTGGTCGCTCATCACGCTCTGCGGCTCGCCGTCGGCGATGACCTTGCCGAAGGCCAGGCAGATCAGGCGCTCGGCCACACGCAGGAGCGCGTGGACGACGTGCTCGATCCATACGATCGCGAGGCCGCTGGCGTGAAACTGCCTGATCTCTTCGACGAGCTCGAGCGCCTCGGGCTCGGTCAGACCCCCGGCGATCTCGTCCAGCAGCAGGAGCCGAGGCGCCGTAGCCAGGGCTCGAGCCAGCTCCAGGCGCTTTCGGTCGAGCAATCCCAGCGTGGCCGCCGGCCGGTTGCCCAGCGCCAGCATGCCGGTCTGCTCCAACGCCTCGAGCGCCTTTCCCCGCGCCTCGGAGCTGCGCAGTCCGCCTCCCATCGTCGCCGCCACGAGGGCGTTCTCGAACACCGTCATCCCAGCGAACGGTCGCGGGATCTGGTGCGTGCGGCCGACGCCGAGGCGGCTGCGGGCAGCCGCACCCAGCGAGCTGACGTCGCGCCCGCCGAGGAACACGGCACCGCGATCGGCCCGCGCCGCCCCGGCCACCAGGTCGAGCAGCGTGGTCTTGCCTGCCCCGTTCGGACCGACGATCCCCACAGCCTCCCCTCGCTGCACCTCCAGCGTCACGTCCTCGAGAACCTGCAGAGCTCCGAAGCGCTTCCAGACCCCGCGCGCCGCGAGCAAGGGGTCACCGCGACCTGAGGGGTGCCCCGGCGGGTGTGCGGCCGCCGTCAAACCGATCCGTAGGGCACGAGCCTGGCCTGGATGGGGATGCTCCGATCCTGCGCGTTCTCGGTCATCAGCAGGTCGAGCGTGAACTTCGAACCGGGCTTTGACTTGAACCACTGGCAGCCGGGGATGATCGTGTCGACGACATTCTTCACCGGTCCCTGCGTCCAGTCCAGGTGGCCCATCGGCGTGTCGACTTTGAGCGTGGCGACCGAGTTGGCCAAGCCGACCTTGTCCTTGGGATTGGGAGCGTGTTTGAGCGCGGCAATGCCGACATCCCAGAGCGCGAAGTCAGCGCCTAGCTGCTGCGTCCACTGCTTGCCCGTTGCCTCGTAGCCGGCCTGCATCTGCGCCCCGCTGAGACCGGTGAGCGAGGAGCTGTACGGCCACACCGGGTGCCAGTACGCGCCGGTGGCCAGCGTCGGGCCGAGACTGCCGAGAGCCTCGACTTGGGAGGGGAACAAGCCGGTCTTGGCGATTTGAGCGATGATCGGCTTGTAGCCCTGCTGGATCGCCTGGCGCCAGAAGGTCGCGAAGTCCGGAGGAAGCGGGAACGTGTTGAGGATCTGGCAGTTGTGGGACTTGAACGTGTTGATCTGGGTCGTGAAGTCGTTCAGGCCGTCGTTGTATGGCCCCGCGTCCACGACTTTGAAGCCGCCCTTCTCGAGCAACGGGATCAGTCCCGCCCGGATGGCGTTGCCGTCGGCGTCGTTGGGGTACAGCGCGCCGACGACCTTGTTCGTCTTGAGCAGGTGCCACTGCGAGATGTAGGTGGCAGCGAAGTTCTCGACACCGAACGAGAAGTGGTAGGTGTACTTGTAGGCCGCCTTGTTCCCCGGTTTCGCGCCGCGGCCGAAGTACCAGGCTTCCCACGGGACAACGGTCGAGATGCAGGGCGTGCCCGCCGCCTCGCAGGCATCGGCCACTGGGTTCACGACCTCAGGTGTCGAGGTGGTCAGCATCAGGTCGACGGCGCTTCCGTTGATGAGCGCGTTGGCCACCGAGGCGGCGGTCTGCGGGCTCGATTGCGAGTCCTTCTGGAGGATCTCGACCGTGTAGTGCTTTCCGTCGGCGCCCGTGATGCCACCGGCGATCGCCTTGCGGACCTGGCCGAGCACGTAGGTGTCCGGCTCGCCGAACGAGGCCGCCTCGCCGGTCAGCGGGCTCACGTAGCCCACCTTGATCGTGTTCCCGCTCCCGCCGGAGGAGCTCTTCTTCACTCCGCAGGCGGCGAGCGCGCCGCCCGTACTGAGCAGCAGCCCGCCGGCGCCGGCGCGCTTGACGAATTCACGCCGCGGAAACAGATCTTGCTGGCTGTCCGGCATATCTCCCTCCCTGTGGTGACGTCGGATTTACTGCCTTCGCAGCTCCCGACGTTCGTCTCGACTCAGCTGACGTCGATGGCGCCGCCCGACGATGAACGGATTTGTCAACAACCGACCGGCTTTGCGGCGTTTGCCGCAGAGAGTCATTGACCGCGCGAGGAGGGAGTAGGTCTCGTCAACCTCGACATGTCAAACCTCCCATTCACCTGATCGCCCGCTGTTGTGCAGCGGGCGCGAGCGTATACTCGGTGCGCATCGCAGTCAAGCGTTCGTATGGCGCACAACGCTGGGCCGCCCGCTTTACCCTGCGGCGGATATCCTCGGCCGCAGCGGCGCCACCGGGGTTCAGCACGCGTTCGACATCCACATCCGGGGCCGGCGGAGGCGACGTTCCTCGCCGTGCGTTGGCGGTCACTCGCAGGCGTGACAGGCAGTTCGTTCAGTCCCTCGAGCGTGGCCTCGACGTGATCCGCGCGCTGAGCGCGCCGGGGCCCGGACGCCTGCTCGCCGAGGTGGCACGCGAGACGCGGCTGACTCGGGCGTCAGCTCGGCGCTTCCTGCTCACGCTCGAGCAGCTCGGCTATGTCCGCTCAGATGACCGCCGGTTCAGCCTCACGCCACGCGTCCTAGAGCTCGGCTACGCCTTCCTCTCCAGCCTGACGCTGCCGCAGATCGCCCAGCCGCACCTGCGAGAGCTGGTCGAGCGGGTGCACGAGTCCTCCTCGGTCTCGGTCCTCGACGGCCCAGATGTCGTATACGTGGCACGTGAACCGACCCAGCGGATCATGACGGTGGCAATCTCGGTAGGCACGCGCTTTCCTGCCCACGCGACCTCGATGGGCCGAGTGCTGCTGGCCGGACTCGAGGAGCCCGACCTCGACGCGTTCTTGCAAAGAGCCGAGCTGGTCGCGCTAACCAGAGCGACCGTGACCGATCGGCGGCGCCTGCGCGAGGTCATCGCCGGCGTGCGCCGGCAAGGATGGGCGATCGTGGACCAGGAGCTCGAAGATGGGCTGCGCTCAGTTGCGGTCCCCATCCACGACGCCACTGGCGCCGTCGTGGCCGCGATGAACCTCTCGACTCAGGCCAGCCGCAGGACGCCGGCCGGGATCCGGCGGGAGCTGCTGCCGCCACTGCGCAAGGCGGCCGCCGCGATCGAGGCCGATCTGGCAGCAGGGCGAGTGCCGTGAGCGTCGATGTCGACCGACTCACGGCGATCGACGTGCATGTCCACGCCGAGCGCAACGAGGGACAGGCCCAGGATCCGGTGACGGTGGAGGTGCTCGAGGCTGCAGCGCGCTACTTCGGCGGCAGCCCTCCGCAGCCGACTGCCCGCGAGTTGGCGGGCTACTACCGCGAGCGCAAGATGCTGGCGGTGATCTTCAACGTCGACGACGAGTCTGGCATGGGCCGGCGGCGGCTCGGCAACGATGAGGTGCTGGCGGCAGCGCGCGAGAACCCAGACGTCCTAATCCCCTTCGGAAGCGTTGACCCGCACAAGGGCAAACTCGCCGTGCGGGAAATCACCACGCTGATCGAGGCGGGCGTGCGCGGGTTCAAGTTCCACCCCAACACGCAGGCCTTCTGGCCCAACGAGCGCGAGCATTACCAGCTCTACGCACCGGTCGCCGAAGCCGGACTGATTTGCCTGTTTCACTCCGGCACGACCGGTATCGGCGCCGGAATGCCCGGCGGAGGCGGCGTCCGGCTGAAGTACTCACACCCGATGCTCGTGGATGACGTGGCCGCCGACTTCCCCGAGCTCAGGATCATCCTCGCCCATCCCTCGTTTCCCTGGCAGGACGAGGCGCTGGCGATCGCCGTGCACAAGCCGAACGTGTACATCGACCTGTCCGGCTGGTCGCCCAAGTATTTCCCGGAGAACCTGATCCGCTACACCAATTCGCAGCTGCGCCACAAGATGCTGTTCGGCTCCGACTATCCGCTCATAACGCCCGACCGCTGGCTCGCCGACTTCGAGAAGCTCCCAATCAAAGACGAGGTGCGCCCGCTGGTGCTCAAGGAGAACGCCGCCCGCCTGCTGGGGCTCCGAGCGTGAGCGGGGGTGATCTCGGCTGGCCGCTGCGCCGCGCGGCGCGGCTCTACCGAGATTCGGTCGCGGTCATCGACGGATCGCGCACGCTCACCTATGCCGAGCTGGCCGAGCGGGTCGCCGCCCTGGCATCTGTGCTGGACGAGCTTTCGCTCGAAGCAGGCGACCGAGTCGGGTTCCTGGGGGTCAACTCTCTGGCCCACCTCGAGTGCTGGCTCGGCGTGCCGGCGGCAGGTCGGGTACTCGTCGATCTGAACTTCCGTCTCAGCGAGGACGAACTGGCCTTCATCGTCGACGATTGCGAGCTGGCGGTGCTGATCGTTGATCTTCACCAGCTCGAGATCGGGCGCGCACTGCGCTCGCGGTGTCCCAGCCTCGAGGCACTGATCGCCGACGTGCCCGGCGCTCCGCCGCAAGAATGCTTCGGCTACGAGGAGCTCCTCTCCGATCGGCCAGATGTGCCTGCGCTCGCGCCGAGCGAGCCGGAGCTGGCGGCGATCTGTTACACGGGCGGAACCACAGGGGCACCTAAGGGCGTGATGCTCAGCCACGAGAACCTGCTCGCCAACGCCCGCCATAACCTGATCGCAACCGGGCACCAGCCTTCCGATCGCTGGCTCCACGTCTGCCCGATGTTC
>JAFAZV010000452.1 GCA_019239445.1 Solirubrobacterales bacterium | reverse complement strand
CGTGCCGAACCACAGCTCGACCGCGCACTCGACTTCCTCGCCGTCTGCCGCGCATGAGCGCCGCTCCGGGCGAACTCGCGATCGTCCTTCATACGCACATGCCCTACGTCGAGGGCGGCGGCGAGTGGCCGCCGGCCGACGAAGCGGCGTTCCTGCGCCGGCCCTACGGATTCGGCACGTGGCCGTTCGGCGAGGAGTGGCTGTTCGAGGCGCTCGCGACGTCCTACCTGCCGCTGCTCGAGATCCTCCCTCGCGCGCCGCTCACGCTGTCGCTCACGCCGGTCCTATGCGACCAGCTCGAGGCGGCCGGCTTCAAGGACCGCTGCCTCGAGTTCCTCACCGGTGTCCGGCCTGAGTCTCATCGCCGCGACATAGCCGCACTGCGCCGCGACGGCGACAACGAGCTGATCCCCGAGCTCGAACGCTCGGCCGGCGAGTATGCGCTCGCCGCCGAGCGCCTGGCGGAACTGCCCGACGACTTGGCGCAGGTGCTCGGCGCCCACGCGAGCTGGACCTCGGCCGCTACGCACGCCGTCCTGCCCCTCCTCGCCACCGACGCCGGAATTCAGCTCCAGGTGCAGACGGGCGTGGCCTCGCATCGCCGGCGCTTCGGCGATTGGCACGGCGGCTTCTGGCTGCCCGAGTGTGCTCATGCCACGTGGCTCGACTCGCTGCTCGAGGACGGCGGCGTCCGCGCCACTTGCGTCGAGCTGACGCGCTCGCTCGGTCTCGGCGATCCTCGGCATCTCGCGCCTCTGGCGAGAGAGGAGGGACCGATCCTGTGGCCGATCGACCGCGCCGTGATTGCGCTGGTGTGGAGCGAACGCGGCTACCCGTCGGCAGCCGAGTACCGCAGCTACCACGCGCTGACGCCGCACCACCACCGCCCGTGGAACAACGCCGGGCGAGCGTACGACCACGCGCGGGCGCTGGCGCAGGCGGCCGAGGACGCTCGGGACTTCGTCGCCCGCGTGCTCGCGCGCGTCGCCGGCAGCGGCGTGTGCGTGTGCGCGCTGGACACTGAATTGCTCGGGCACTGGTGGTACGAGGGCGTGCACTGGCTCGGCGCCGTGATCGACGAGGCGGCGCGCCACGATTTGCCCTTGACCACCCTCGACGACGCGCTCGCGCGCCACGAGGCGATGCCGGCTCCGGCTGAGCTGCCGGTCAGCTCGTGGGGCGAAGGCGGCGACATGCGCACCTGGAGCGGGCCCGGGGTCGCCGATCTCGCTTGGCAGGCCCGCGCCGCTGAGCTGCGAGCGATAGCTGCTCCGAGCCGGCCTGGCCCGCGCGCGCTGCGCGAGCTGCTCGCGCTCCAGGCCAGCGACTGGGCGTTCCTGACCTCCCGCGAGCTCGCTGGCGAATACCCGCGCGAGCGCACTCGACTGCACGCCCAGGCGCTGGAGCTGGCACTCGCGCCGGACACCGCACTCGACCCCGCGGTGCGCAACCTTGCGCCCGACCTTCCAGCCTGAGCGACCCTAGCGCCAGCGAAACGACTTTGGCGCCTCGCGCGCCCGGATGACGCGCGCCGGGATCCCGGCCACGACCGCGTTCGGCTCGACGTCGCAGGTGACCACCGAACTGGTTCCGATGATCGCGTTGTCGCCGATCGTGACGCCGCGCAGGAGGCACGCGCCATACCCGATCCAGACGTTGTGCCCGACGTCGACGTCGCGCTTATATATCCCCTGCTGGCGAATCGGGCGCTCGACTTCGACCACGCCATGGTCGAAGTCGATCATCATCACGCGGTCGGCGATGATGCACTCGCGCCCGATCGACACGTGCTGGAAGGCTGAGATCGTGCACTCTTGCCCGAGCACCGACTTGGCCCCGATCGACACCTCCCCCTCATGCGCGCGGATCTTGCATCCGTGCCCGACCCAGGACCAGCGGCCGAGCGAGACCGTCGCCTGGCGGCCGATCTCGAACTTCACACCCGGGCAGATGAAACACAGGCCGTCGGTCGTGAGCCGCCCGCGCCACCGGAGCTTCAGCCACACCC
Source organism: Solirubrobacterales bacterium (assembly GCA_019239445.1). Classification (GTDB taxonomy): domain Bacteria; phylum Actinomycetota; class Thermoleophilia; order Solirubrobacterales; family Solirubrobacteraceae; genus Palsa-465. The sequence continues at coordinate 15,681 of JAFAZV010000452.1, read as the reverse complement.
AGCGCACGATCAGCAGCGCGTAGCCCGCGCTGAACATGTGATGCGCGCGCGCGAAGCGCAGGAACGTGAGCGGCCCTCCGCGCAGCGGGCCGGGAGGGGGACGCAGCGGCGGGGTGGGCGGCGGCTGATCGAGCGAGAGCTTGATCCGATCCGCGCTGACCGACTGCACGGTTGCGGATGCTAGTGCTCGCCGGGCGCCACACCGCGACGGCACCCTGACGCCCGTCCGGGTGACCCCGCGCCGGCATCCCCCTCCGCCGCCATACCTACACTTGCTCGCCTTCATGGTCGAGGCGCAGAAGACACTCGCCGAGCGCCTGCTCGCGGGCGACAAGCGCGCGCTGGCGAGGGCGATCTCGCTGGTCGAGAACGACGAGCCGGAGGGTTGGGAGCTCGTGCGCGAGGTGTATCCGCACACCGGCGGCGCGGCCGTCTTCGGCTTCACCGGGCCTCCGGGGGTGGGCAAGTCGACGCTGCTGGCGGCGCTAACGAAGCTCGAACGCGAGCGCGAGCGCACCGTGGCGGTGCTCTCCGTTGACCCATCCTCGCCGTTCACCCGGGGGGCGCTGCTCGGCGATCGGATCCGCCTGAGCGACCACTTCCTCGACCCGGGGGTGTTCATCCGCTCGATGGCCAACCGTGGCGCGCTCGGCGGCCTCAGCGAGGCCACGCTCCAGGCCGCGCTCCTGATGGACGCCTCGGGGCGCGACGTCGTCCTGCTCGAGACGGTAGGGGTCGGACAGGCCGAGGTCGACATCATCGACCACGCTGACACGGTCGTACTGGTGCTCATGCCCGGCAGCGGTGATTCAATCCAGGCACTCAAGGCCGGAGTGATGGAGATCCCTGACGTGATCGTCGTCAACAAGGCCGACCACCCGCTGACCGACACGATGGTGCGGGAGATCAAGGGCGTCCTCGCGCTCGGACCGCGTGAGGGATGGCAGGTGCCGATCGTGAAGACCGAAGCGGTGCGCGACCAAGGGGTGCATGAGCTGGCGGAGAAGCTGGCGGAGCATCGCGCCTACATCCAGGCCGAGGGCACGCTGTCGGCCCGCCGGCGCCGGAACCTGATGAACGAAGTGCTCGCGATCGCCACGTTCCGCATGCGCCGCGAGCTCGAGGCCTCGGTGCGCGAGGACCCCGAGGTTAAGCAGCTGCTCGACCGGGTCGTCACCCGCGAGCTCGATCCCGCGAGCGCCGCCTCGACGATCCTCGAGCGTCCTCATCAAGAGCATGGCTGACGCGCTGACACCGCCGCTGCTGGTCGCCGCCGTCGTCCTCGCGATCGCCGGCTTCGCCAAGCTGCGCGCTCCGTCCGGGGCGATGCGGGCGCTGCAGTCGCTCGGCCTGCCCGCCAGCCCGGTTCTCGTGCGCGCCTTCGCGGTCGGCGAGGTGGCGCTCGCCACCTGGGTGCTCATCCACCCGAGCCGGTTCGTCGTGGCTGCGCTCGCCGCCGCCTACGCGAGCTTCGCCTTGATCTCCGCGGCGCTCGCCCGCCGGCATGCCTCTTGCGGCTGCTTCGGCGCCGCCAGCCCGCCCGCCTCGGCCGCGCAAGCCTCCATCAGTGCCACCTTTGCCGCAGTGGCGCTCGTATCCGCGACCGCGGGTTCGTTACACGGCTTCGCCTGGCTCCTCGATCGCCCGGCCTGGACCGCGGTGGTGTTGGTCTTGGCCACGGCGGGATCTGCCTACGGCGCCGTCGTCGCCTACGTCGCGGTACCGTCGGCCTGGAGCGCCTGGAGCGGCCGTTGAGTCTGTCCGAGCGTCTCGCCACCGCCGTCGGGTCGCTGCTCGAGCGGCGGATCTCGCGCCGCAGCGCGTTGACACGCGCAGCCGTCGCCGGCTCGGCGTTCGCGGTCGCGCCCTCGCGCTATCTGTTCCGGCCCGGCACCGCGTGGGCGGTGATCCGCCCGCGCGACTGCGATTCGGGCCTGTGCCGCGACGGCTACACCGCGTTCTGCTGCGAGATCGAAGGCGGCAGCAACGCTTGCCCGAGCGGCACCTATGTCGCTGGCTGGTGGAAGTGCAGCCACTACCGCGGCAGCGGGCTCTGCCACGGCGAGGGCGTGCGCTATTACCTGGACTGCAACCGTACGCCGGATTACGCCTTCCCCGGCGGCTGCCAGTGCGCGAACGGCGACTGCGCTCAACGTCGCGTCGATTGCAATCGCTTCCGCTACGGGCAGTGCAACACCCACATCCGCGGGACTACGGAGGTGGTCTGCCGATTGGTGATCTGTCAGCACCCCGCCACCGTGGACGGGATGAACTGCAACGCGACGGCGAAGACGGACGATCGCACCTGCTCGCACGAGGCCCTGTGCCTCGAAGGGCTGGCCGGTCAGCTGCCGGGAGGCGGTGGCGCCTGATGACCGCGCTGGTGTCGGTGGAGACCGTGTTGCTCGTCCTGCTCGTCGTGCTCGTGGCCGGGCTGCTCCGAAGCCACGCCGAGATCCTCCGCCGCCTGGGCCCCGGCGCCGACGCGGACGCGATCCCGCAGCCGCCGACGGTCACCGCCGCCGGCGCCGGCGCGGCCGAGCGGCGCCCGCCGCCGCCGCTCGCAGGCGCGAGCCTCGATGATGACCCGGTAACGCTCGCCTTCGACGGCGCCCGCTCGCGGCCTACGCTGCTCGCCTTCCTAACCAGCGGCTGCGGCACGTGCGCCGGCTTCTGGGAGACCCTGGGCGAGCCGCGGCTCTCACCCGAGGTGCAGATCGTGATCGTCAGCCACGGCCCCGAGCGCGAGCGGCCGGCGAAGCTGCGCGCGCTCGCCCCCGACAGCGTTCCGGTCGTGATGTCCTCATCTGCCTGGAGCGATTACAGAGTCCCGGGCGCCCCTTACTTCGTGCTGGTCGACGGCGAGGTACGCGGTGAAGGCGTCGCCACGACCTGGCCGGCGCTGGCTTCGCTGGTCGCCGACGCAATCGAGGACGCGGCTACAGACGGCCGCGCCGGCGCTCGCCGCGCCCAGAGCATCGATGCCACGCTCGCCGCGGCAGGGATCGGCCCGGAGCACCCGAGCCTCTACCCGAGCCCCCGCCCGTGACCCTGCTGCTGGTCGTCGGCCTCGCCTCGGCGCTGCTGGGCGCGCTCGCCGCCGCCTGGTCGCCCTGAGGCGAGTCGATGCTGGCGAGCATCACTCCGCTCGGCGAGCGGGGCAGACAATCCCGGTGGGGGCTCACGGTGAGCGCGTTTCTGCTCGGCGCCACCGCCGCCGGCGCGGGAGCGGGAGCTTTGCTCGGTGCTGCCGGTTCGCTCACGACGGATGTGGGCGGCCTCGGCGGACGCGCTCGGCTGGCGCTGCTGATCGCCGTGTTGGCGGCAGCGGTGGCGGCGGAAGCGTTCCTGCCCCGGGTTCCCGGGCCCCGTCGCCAGGTAAATGAGCGCTGGCTCGACGAGTTCCGCGGATGGGTATACGGGGTCGGCTTCGGCGCCCAGCTCGGGCTCGGGCTGACCACCGTCGTCTCGAGCGCGGCGACCTATGTCGCGATCGCCGCCGCGTTCCTGCTCGCCGATCCGGCGCTCGGCGCCCTCGTCCTCGGCGTGTTCGGCGCGATCCGCGGCGCCACGCCGCTCATGACCGCCGGCGTACGGCGCCCCGAGCAGCTGCGAGCGCTGCACCTGAGGCTCGAGCGGCTGCGTGCACCGGCCGCGCGGGGGTCATTGACGGCGCTGATCGCCCTGCTCGCCGTCACGACCGCCGGTAGCCTCGGATGATCCTCGCGGCCCACGGTATCCACGTCGAGCTTCCGCGCGGCTGGAGCGGGCGGGTCTTCGCCGGTCACGGCGCGGCGGCCACGCTGCATGCTGCCAACTTCGCCCTTGCGCTGGGTGACGGCGAGTTCGGCGGCCGCAGCACGGCGGCGATGCACCCCGGGGCCTCGTTCCTCGCACTCACCGAGTACGAGCCCGGCCGAGGGCTGAAGCCGGGCGTCGGGCTGTTCGCCGCGCGGCGGATTCCCCGCCCGCTCGATCCGACCGCGTTCTCAGCCGCCGGCCTGGCCCATCCGCGTCCGGGTCAGGTGGGCACGCAGCACTTCTTCACCGCCTCCGGGCGCCCGTTCTGCCTCTACGTCGTGCTGGCCGGCGAGCGGGCGACGCGCCGCCGTCAGCTGCACGCGGTCGACCACGTGCTCGGCTCGCTCAGGATCTCGCCCCGCGTGCGGCGGCCTGCGGATGTCTCTCGGGCATAGTCCGAAATAGTTTTCCAACGACCTCAGCCGCCGGTCACGAGCTGGCCCTGGTAGAGCGCCGCGTCGTGACCGGTGACCGCGACACACGGCGTCAGGTTGCGCCGGTAACGATTTGTGTAGCGCGCGCTGATCGCGCTCGCTACCAGGACGCCCGACGCGTCCCGCGTCGCCTTGGTCACGCGAACGGCGATCGAGAAGGGCACGAGCTCGCCGGCCGGGTACGTGCGCCCGCCGCAGCGCAGGGGGACGTAGAAGCTTCCGCTGCCGGTGTAATACCCCGGCCCCCGCTGCTGCAGGGCCAACGAGTCGCCGCCGATAACGCGCTGGCGGACCAGCAGAAGGGTCGGACACGGCCCAACCGGACACGGCGAGGCGAACCCCCAGCTCCGCGTCACCCGCTGGCCGGTGCGCTCGCCACGAACGCGCACTGCGGTGACGCGGCCGGAGAGCAGAAACTGCCCCTGGAGCCGAGCGAGCCCCAGAGTCGGGTCCACTGGGGAGCCGCCGGCGCCAAGCGCCGAACCGGTCAACCCGCCGGCCGGCATGGCAAGCGCGCCGAGCGCTGCCACCACACCCATCGCCCGCCTCGCCCTCACGTTCCCAGCGCCCTCGCGATCACCATCTGCTGTACCTCGTCGGTCCCCTCGCCGATGGTGAGGATCTTCGCATCTCGGTAGAACCGACACACCGGGTACTCCTCGACGTAGCCGTAGCCGCCGTGAATCTGGACCGCCTCCTCGGCGGCACGGACGGCCAGCCGCCCGGTCTTGAGCTTCGCCTGGGCGGCGAGCAGACTGAAGTTGCGCCCGGAGTCCTTGAGCCAGGCCGCTTTGTGAACGAGCAGTCGGGCCGCCTCGATCTCGGTCGTCAGGTCGGCCAACTTCGCCTGGATGATTTGAAAGCGAGAGATCGAGTGCCCGAACGCGCGCCGCTGCTTGGCGTACGCAAGCGCCTCGTCGAGAGCGCCTTGCGCCAGCCCGACTCCCATCGCCGCGACGCCGATCCGCCCGATGTCGAGCACCTGTAGGAATTGCCGCAACCCAGCGCCGCGGCGCCCGACGAGGTTCGCCTCCGGCACGCGGCAGTCGGTGAACGCCAACGGCCGCGTATCGGACGCATTCCAGCCCATCTTGCGGTAAGGCGTTCCCTGCTCGTACCCGGGCGTCCCATTCTCGACCAGGATGTTCGAGATCTCACGGCCGCCGCCGGTGACGGCTGTGATGGTGACGAACGCTGTCAGCTCCGTGCCGGCGTTGGTGATGAACTGCTTGGCGCCGTTGATCAACCACTCGGCGTCGTCCAGCTCGGCTCGCGTCTGGGTGTTGCCGGCGTCCGAGCCCGCTTCGGGCTCGGTCAGCCCGAATGCCGCCAGCCGCTGGCCGCTGCACAGCAACGGGAGCCACTCGCGCTTCTGAGCCTCCGACCCGAACAGGTAGATCGGTTGGGTGCCGAGCGACGTGTGCGCGCACATCGTGATCGCGACAGAGGAATCCACGCGCGTGAGCTCCTCGACGGCCAGCGCGTAGGCCAGCGTGTCCCCGCCCCCGCCGCCGTACTCCTCCGGGAACGGGATCCCCATGAGATCGAGTGCACCGAGGCGCGCGACGATGTCATACGGGAACGACTTGGTTCGGTCGAGCTCCTCCGCGACCGGCCGCACCTCCTGCTGGGCGAACTCGCGCACCGTGTCGCGCAGCAGCCGGTGATCGTCTGAAAGCTCGAACTCCATCGAGACCCGGGATTGTCACAGCGCGGACCCGAGGCCGGCCGCAAGCTCGACTAGCAGCCGTACTCCGAACCCGGTCGCGCCCTTGTCGGCGAAGTAGGGCCGGGGGACGTCCCAGGCCATGCCGGCGATGTCGAGATGCGCCCACGGCTTAGCACCCGCGAAGTGGTGCAGGAACTCCGCCGCCGTGACAGCCGTGGCTTCCCGGCGCACGCTGCGATTGGTCAGCTGCGCGTACCGACCCTTGATCATCGCCGCGTACTCCGGGTGCAGCGGGAGCGGCCAGACGAGCTCACCCGTTTGGTCGCCGGCGCGCCGCACCCGATCGGCCCACGCGCCGTCGTTGGCAAACAGCCCGGCGTAGATCGAACCCAGCGCCGTCACCACGCCGCCGGTCAGCGTGGCGACGTCGACGATCTGAGCAGCGTCGTCGCGGACGGCCGAACACAGGCAGTCGGCAAGCACGAGCCGGCCTTCGGCGTCGGGGTTGTTGACCTCGATCGTCGTGCCGTCCTGGGCGGTGACGATGTCGCCGGCCCGCATTGCGGTGCCGCTGGGCAGGTTCTCGGTCGCGCCCACCAGCCCGAGCAGACGGACCGGCAGCTCGAGCTCCGCGATCGCCGCCAGCGCCTCGATGACCGCCGCGCCCCCCGCCATGTCGAACTTCATCTCGTGCATCGTCGAGGCCGACTTCAGCGCGAGCCCGCCGGAATCGAACGTCACCGCCTTTCCGACCAGCGCGAGCTGCGGTGCCGGCGCGTCGGCTCCGCCGTACTCGAGGCGGATCAGCCGGGGCGGCGTCGCCGAGCCCCGTGCCACCGCCGCGAACGCTCCCATCCCGGCCTCGCGGATCTGCTCGCCGTCCATCACCGTGACCTTGACCCCGGCCACGCGCGATGCGTACTGCGCGAGATCCTCCGGCGTCAGGTCGTTGGCGGGGGTGTTGCCGAGATCGCGGGCGCGGTTCTGAGCGCGAGTGAGCACCCCCGCGCGCCTCACGATGTCGCTCACATCGTGGTGAGCGCTGACGACCAGCGCCTCGAGGCGACGCTCGTCCGCGGCCGGGCGATAGCGGGCGAAGCGATACGCGTGGAGCAGCGTACCTTCGACGAGACCCGCCACGACGCGATCGTCGACGTGATGGGGGAGCTCCCAGCACAGGGTTCTCGTCCCGAGCTCCCGCGCGCGCCCGTGGACGATCGCCGCGGCGATCCGGGCGCGTTCGCCGTCGAACGCCTCGCGCGCGCCTAGTCCCACGAGGACGAACCGCTTACCGCCGGCGTGAGCTACCGCCAGGTGCTTGAACGTCCTGCGCGCTTCGCCTGACTCGAGCAGCGCACCGAGTTCGCCACCGGGCAACTCGTGCGCCACGCCCTTGCCCTCGAAGACGCCGATGGCGATCGTGTCCGCGTGGGTGCTGGGCGGACTCGCAGTCGTCGCCTCGACGTGCACCCGACGACCCTAACGGACCGAGCCGGCGAGCTGTCCCAGCGCTCGCCGACCAGGCCAAATCCCCACTACGATTGAGAGCGAGCCGCCGCCGTCCAATTCGAGGGAGTTTGCACAGATGCCGAAAACAGTGATCTTGTCCACCGCCCGCACTCCGATCGGCAAGCTCGGCGGCGGGCTTGCCAGCGTCGACGCCACCGAACTCGGCGCCACCGCGATCCGCGCCGCACTAGAGCGCGCCGAGGTCGAGCCCGAGCAAGTGCAACATGTGATCATGGGTCAGGTTCTCCAGGCCGGGCAGGGCCAGGTCCCCTCGCGACAGGCCCAGGTGAAAGCCGGGATCCCGAAGGAGGTTTCTTCCGAGACCGTCAACAAGGTGTGCGCTTCGGGCATCCGCGCCAGCGGGATGATCGACACTGCGATACGGGCAGGCGACCTCGACGTCGCCGTCGGCGGAGGCATGGAGTCGATGTCGAACGCGCCGTACCTGCTCAAAGAGGCTCGCTTCGGCTTCCGCATGGGCGACGCCAAGGCGATCGACGCGATGATCAACGACGGCCTCAAGAACCCGTTCACGGACAAGCACATGGCTCAGGAGGCAAGCGAGGTCGCCGAGGAGCTCGAGCTGACGCGGCCGGATCTCGATCGCTGGGCGCTGCGCTCGCATCAGCTTGCGGTCAAGGCCACGGATGAGGGCCGTCTGCCGGAGGAGATCATCGCGGTGACGGTTAAGGGCAAGAAGGGGGACACGGTGGTCGAGATCGACGAGGCGCCGCGCCGTGACGCGAGCCTCGAGTCGCTGGCCAAGCTGCCCCCGATCTTCCTCAAGGATGGCTCCCACACCGCCGGCAACTCGCCCGGCGTCAATGACGGCGGCGGCGCGTTGGTCCTCGCCAGCGAAGAATGGGCCAAGCGCAACCACAAGCGCCCGCTCGCCACGATCATCGCCCAGGCCGCGGTCGCGGACGACTTTCCCTACCTCGCGCGGACGCCGGCGAAGGCCTCCAAGCTCGCGCTCGAGAAGGCCGGCCTCAAAGCCGAGGACATCGACCTGTGGGAGATCAACGAGGCGTTCGCGTCGGTCACGCTGAACTCGATCCGGATGCTCGGGATCGATGAGGACAAAGTCAACGTCAACGGCGGCGCGGTGGCTCTCGGGCACCCGATCGGCGCCTCCGGAGCGCGGATCCTCGGCGCGCTCGTGACCGAGCTCGCTCGGCGCGGGGGCGGCCTCGGCTGCGCGGCAATCTGTTCGGGCGGCGGCCAGGGTGACGCGGTGATCGTGGAGGTGAATGGCGGCTGACGTAGGAGGCGGGCGGCATACTCGCGCCGCCGCCTTCTTCGACCTCGACCGCACGCTGATGGAAGGCTCGTCGGCCTTCCAGTTCGGTCGTGCCGCTTTTCGCGCCGGGCTGATCGGCCGCCGGCAGCTGCTCAGCGACGCTTGGGCGAACGTCCGCTTCCGGCTGCGGGGTTCGACCGACGCCGACACCCACGCGCTTCGCGAGCGGATCTCGCGTTCGCTCGAAGGCACTCGCGTGCGCGATCTCGAGCGTCTCGGCGCCGATGTGCTCGCCGGCGTCCTGCCGCGGATCTATCCGCAGATGCTCGCGCTCGCGCACGAACACCAGGACGAGGGGCGGCGGGTTTACATCGTCACCGCCGCCGCGCGGGAGCTGGCTGAGACGCTCGCGCGTGTGCTGGCGCTCGACGGTGCGATCGGCTCCCAGTTTTCCGAGGTCAGAGATGGCGTCTACACCGGGCGCCCCGCCGGGCTGTTCATCTACGGCCGCCAGAAGGCGCTGGCGATGATCCAGCTGGCCGAGCACGACGGCATCGACCTCAGCGCCTCCTACGCCTACTCGGACTCGGTCTCAGATCTCCCGATGCTCGAGACCGTCGGTCATCCGGTGGCCGTGAATCCCGATCGGGAGCTGGCTCAGCGGGCGGGCGAACGGGGGTGGCAGGTGCTGCGCTTCGAGCGCCTCGGCCGCCGGGTGAGGGTCGCGGTCGCGCTGAGCGGCGCCGCTGCCGCCGGCGGGCTCGGCAGCGCCGCGATTGCGCGCCGGGGCATCTTGACGCCGGCCCCGCGGCGCCGTCGCTGGCGCCCGCGGCTCAGGCCGCCGTCGCGTCCTCAGCGCTGGCTCGCGGCTATCGGCCGCGGCTGAGCAGCAGCGCCACCTTGGTGCCGTGCGCACGCCGCGCACGCGCCCCTGGCCGGCTCGAGATCACGCGTCCCTTAGCCACGCTGCGCGAGCGCGCGCTCTTCACCCGCCCGAGACCGCAACCCGCGTGCCGCAGCGCCCGCTTGGCCGCCGATAGCGTCTTGCCGCGCAGCCGCGGCACCTTGCAAGGCGGGAGCGGCTTGTAGGTCAGGCTGACCGCGGTCCCGCTCGAGTTCCCTGCGACGTTGGTGGCGACGGCGCGGATCGTGTTCTTACCCCGTCGCAGCGACACCGTGGCGGCGAACGCGCCCCCGGCGCGGACCGTGACGCCGCGCCCGGAGACGCTGAGCGATGCGACCCCCACGGCGTCTCGCGCTCGGCCCGCGACGCGCACGCGCGAGGCGTTGACGGTGCTGCTGTCACGCGGTTTCGAGATGACCACGCTCGGCAGCCCGAAGCGGTCACGTTCGACCGGCTCGAGGTTGGCGAGGGCGCCCAGGGTGCTCGCCTGCGAGTAGGACCAGTCGTAGACGACCGAACCGCCGGGGGGAACCGTGTTGGCGTAGTGCATCAGGAACGTCGCCATCTGCGCGCCGCGCGCGGAGGTGAACGTCGCGCTGCCCGGCGGGCGGTTGACGGTGATGGCGCCGATCGGGTTCGACGTCGCGGGCTGGAACCCGGAGGCGTCGCCGATCACGATGATCGAGCTCGGGCTGCTCGGGAAGGACGCGAAGGTGTCGGGGTTTCCGTGAGCGGCGAGCGACGTTTGACCCGGGAAGGCGAACCCAGGCGATTTGCCGGAGGCGGCGGCCTGCACCGATTGCCCGAACAGGATGTCGAGAGCATGGCTGTGGCCGTCGACGCTGGTGAAGCGGTCGGTCACCCTCGCCACCTGTCCGCCGGGCAGCAGGCGCGTCGTCTGCTGCACCTGGATGCCGGCGTCGTGGAGCGCCGGGCAGCTGTCGCTCGTCGGCGGGAACGTAGCCGGCGGATCGCAACCCATCGCCGGGTCGGTCTCACCTATCCCGACCACGTCGTGCGCGGGGTTGAAGATCGCGCTGTAGCTCAGCGGCTCGAAGCCGGCTTGGGTCGCGAGGCTCGGGATCGCGCCCGGCACGTACGCGTTCTGGCCGTCGATCTGAAGTGCCGAGCGTCCCGCTCCGGTGCCGCTCGACTCCGGCAGGCAGCCGTTGCCGGCGAACAGCGCGAAGCTGCCCAGCGTCGAGGTGTCGGTGGCGTAGGAGCCGGTCACCGAGCACTCGCCGAGTGACTGCAGCGCGAACGACCACGGCAGCGTTCCCGAAAGGATGTAGTAGCCGTACAGGCTGCCCGACGCCGTATGCGAGAACTGATCGCTGACGCTGACCGCCGGCCCCGCGAACGCGGCCGCCGCAGCTCCGGTTCGCGTCGAGCCGGACGGGATCATCGCCAGGCGGCAGGCGAAGCCCGCGATCGGCGACAGCGGGGCATTGATCGCGAAGCTGCCCGACGAGACGTCAACACCCGTCACCACCCGCGTGAGCTGGGTGTCGCTGACCGTGTAGCAGACGAGATCGCCCCTGGCGCCGAGACTGGCCCCGGCGACGGTTCCGCGCACGGTGACGCTGCCGGCGTCGTTGTCGCCGTCGTAGAAGAGCTCAGCGCCGTTGCCGGGCGTGGAGATGCTCGAAGACGTGATCGCGGCACGAGCCGGTGCTGCGAACACCAACCCGGCCACCACGGCGAACGCGAGCAAGCGCTTCATGGCCCCGGATCAGGCTACCTTAGTGCTTCTCGCCGTAAATACGGCCGCACCGAGAGGCGCGACTGGCGGATGCATGCCTAGGACGCAGGAGGCAGCTGGACGACTCGGGGACGGCCCGGCCGTTTGCGAGGCTGGAGGCCGAGCGGGCCGTCCCGAGGCAGCAGCGCTGCGCGAGCCTCCGAGGACGAAGGCAGGCGCCGCTGGGCGCGGCTCGAATGTGGCCGTATTTACGGTGGGGAGCACATAGACTTCGTCTGTGGCCACGCGTCCGCGGATGACGGAGCTCGAACGCTGGGAGCGTGAGACGTTCGCCCGCGCGCCCGAGCGCGACGCTCCGTTCTCCACCATCTCGGGCGAGCCGATACGGCCGCTGTACACCGAGGACGATCTTCCCGCCGACCCCGAGGCGGCGATCGGCCGGCCTGGCGAGTTCCCGTACACGCGCGGGGTCTACGGGTCGATGTACCGCGGCCGGCTGTGGACGATGCGCCAATTCGCGGGCTTCGGCACCGCCGAGGAGACGAACAAGCGCTTCCGCTACCTGCTCGACCACGGCCAGACCGGCCTCTCGACGGCGTTCGATATGCCCTCGTTGATGGGCCACGATTCCGACCATCCGCGGTCGCTGGGCGAGGTCGGGCGCGAGGGGGTGGCGATCGACACGCTGGCGGACATGGAGACGCTGTTCTCCGGCATCCCGCTCGATCAGGTCTCGGTCTCGATGACGATCAACGCGCCGGCGCCGATCATGCTCGCGTTCTACGTCGTTGCCGCGGAACGGCGCGGGATCGGATCCGAGCGGCTGTCGGGGACGATCCAGACCGACATCCTCAAGGAGTACATCGCCCAGAAGGAATGGTGCTTTCCGGTCGATCCGGCGATGCGGCTGGTGACCGACATGATCGAGTGGTGCGCGGGGCACATGCCGCGCTGGCATCCGATCTCGATCTCGGGCTACCACATCCGCGAGGCCGGCTCGACGGCGGCTCAAGAGCTGGCGTTCACACTGAAGGACGGGCTGACGTACGTCGAGAAGGCGGTTGCGCGCGGGCTCGATGTCGACGCGTTCGCGCCGCGCCTATCGTTCTTCTTCAACGCCCACATCGACTTCTTCGAGGAGATCGCCAAGTACCGGGCGGCGCGGCGTATCTGGGCGCGGGAGCTACGGGACACGTTCGGCGCCCGGGACGAGCGCTCGCTGCTGATGCGCTTTCACACCCAGACAGCCGGCGTGTCACTAACCGCCCAGCAGCCGCTCAACAACATCGTGCGCACCGCGATCGAAGCGCTCGCCGGCGTGCTCGGCGGCACCCAGTCCCTACACACGAACTCGTTCGACGAGGCGCTGGCACTGCCGACCGAGCAGGCGGTGCGCCTGGCCCTTCGCACCCAGCAGATCTTGGCCGAAGAGACCGGGGTGGCGAACACGATCGACCCGCTCGCCGGCTCCTACTTCGTCGAGGCGCTGACCGATCAGCTCGAGCAGCGCTGCCTCGAGTACTTCGGCAAGATCGACGAACTGGGCGGGATGGTCGAGGCGGTCAAGCTGGGCTTCCCGCAGCGGGAGATCGCCGACGCTGCGTTCCGCTACCAGCGGGAGGTCGAGTCCGGACGACGCAAGGTGGTGGGCGTCAATGCCTACACCGAGGGCGACGACCACGAGACCCCGATCCTGCGCATCGACCCCCAGTTCGAGGCCCGTCAGGTCGAGCGTGTACGCGAGGTGCGCCGCCGGCGCGACGCCGACGCGCTCGCGCGGGCGCTCGACGCGCTTGAAGCCGCCGCCCGCGAGCCCGACGAGAACCTGATGCCGCACCTGCTCGAAGCCGCCCGCGCCGAGGCCACCGAAGGCGAGATCGTGCAGGCGCTGCAGTCGGTCTTCGGCACCTATCGCGAGGCCCCGGCCTTTTAGGCGTCGGGTCATCGGGCTCCGGACGACCAAAAAAGACCACACTGCGAGCCCCGTCGCTCAGTGGTCGCAATCGTGGTCCTCTGGGCGCAGATTTCGCGACCACCGGCGCGCCGGCGTTGCAGTGGTCGACTTCTTTGTCGTCGCGCCACTGCTTTTCAGGGGGGCGCGCATGCGCCGCGGGCTCGCCGCGCGCTCGGCATCCCGCCTCGCTTGATCGCGCGGCGCCCGCGTCATCCTGCTCCACCGGCGGCGCATGCGCCGCCGGGGGCAGGCCGCATGCGGCCTGCCCATCTACACTGCCCACCCCGAGATGTCCGCCGCGCCCGAGAAGAAGATTCGCGTCGTCGTGGCCAAGCCCGGACTCGACGGCCATGACCGTGGGGCCAAGATCATCGCTCGCGCCTTGCGCGACGCCGGCATGGAGGTGATCTACACCGGCCTTCACCAGACGCCCGAGCAGATCGTCGAGACGGTGATCCAGGAGGACGCGGACGCCGTCGGCTTGTCGATCCTGTCCGGCGCGCACATGACCCTCGTGCCGCGGATCATGGACCTGCTCAAGGAGCAGGGGGTCGATGACGTCGTCGTCACCCTCGGCGGCACGATCCCCTCCGATGACATCGAGGAGCTCAAGGCGCTCGGCGTGGCCGAGGTGTTCACCCCAGGTGCTTCGACGCAGCAGGCGATCGATTTCATCCGCGGCGCCGTCCGCGCCTAGCGGACCGCGCGACAATCAGCCGAGCGCCGCTGCACGGCGGCGCCGGCCGCTCGACCACGTGGCCGATTGACTCGTCAGTCAACGCTGTAACATTGCTCGCCACACTCGATTAGGAGGCCGTTCAAGTTGAAGATTTGCGTCCTGGTCAAAGAGGTTCCGGACGCCGCGGTCGAGAAGCGCATCGACCCCTCGACCGGACGAATGGACCGATCAGGTGAGAAGAACCTGAACCCATACGACACGCACGCGATCGAAGCCGCGATGCAGATTCGCGAGGGCGGGGCGGTGCAGGTGGACGAGATCGTGGCCGTGACGATGGGTCCCGACTCGGCCGTGCGCGCGCTGCACAAGGCGGTTTCGCTCGGCGCCGACCGTTCGATGCACCTGAGCGATGACGGCTTGGCCGGGTCTGACGTGGCCGCTACCGGCTACGCGCTGGCCAAGGCGCTCGAGTCCGAGCAGCCCGATCTCGTGCTCCTCGGGCAGCAGTCCGATGACGGCGAGTGCTACACGATCGGGGCGGTCGTGGCCGACCATCTGAAGATGCCGTCGCTCACGCAGGTAATCAAGATGGACGTCGAGAATGGCGGGCTGCGCTGTGAGCGCCAGGCCGAGTACGGCTACGACACCGTGCAGGTCGATCTGCCCGCGGTCATCTCGGTCGGCGACGCGATCAACGAGCCGCGCTACCCGTCGCTGAAGGCGATCATGGGCGCGAAGAAGAAGCCGCTCGCCACCGTCGCCGCCGGCGAGGTTGGGATCGACGCCTCGCTCGTCGGCGAGCAGGGCTCGCGCGTGCAATGCAGAGACTTCCACGACCCACCGGCTAAGGCTGCGGGTCAGATCATCGAGGATGAGGACACGGCCGAGACGGTCGAGAAGATCATCGCCTGGCTCGAGGAAAGGAAGCTGGTGTAACGATGGCAAACGTCCTCACATACGTTCTGCACTACCAGGGCGAGCTGAACAAGAATTCGCTCGGCGCGGTCAGCGAGGGCTCGGTGCGAGCGAAGGAGATAGGCGGCGAGTGTCACGCCGTCGTGGTCGGCGGCGAGGATCTGACCGACGAGCTGTGCCAGTCGGTGGGCGCCTACGGCGCCACCAAGGTGTACCGCGCCCGCGGCCCGGAAGGGCTTGCCCAGCCGGTCGTTGACGTGATGGCCAAGGTGATCGACGAGAACGGCCACGGCTACGCGCTGTTCGGCGGCGGGCTGCTCGGGTTCGAGATCGGCGCCGGTCTGGCCGCGCGCAAGCAAGCCGGCGTGACCATGGAGGTCACCGCCGTGCGCGCCGAGGACGGCAAGCTCGTTGCCGAGCGCCCGATTCTGCAGGACTCGAAGATCTCGGTCTCGCGCTATCGGGGCGATCTCGGGATCATCATCGGCCGGATCAACGCGTTCGAGGTCCGGCCGAGCAACGGCGCCTCGGCCGAAGTGGTCGACGTCGATGTCGAGTACTCGCCGTGGTCGAGCCGCGCGACGATGGTCAACCGCGGCGAGCAGCGCGGCGCCGACGTCGACATCGAGGGCGCGGACATTCTCGTCGCCGGCGGGCGAGGGCTGGGCAAGGCGGAGGGCTTCCAGCTCGCCGAGGCGCTGGCCCAGGCGTTCGGCGCGAACACCGCGGTGGCAGCAACGCGCGCCGTGGTCGACGCCGGCTGGTACCCGTACGCGGCGCAGATCGGCCAGACGGGGAAGACCGTTTCGCCCAAGCTCTACCTGGCGGCCGGGATCTCAGGCGCGATCCAGCACAAGGTCGGGATGCAGGCCTC
>JAFAZV010000451.1 GCA_019239445.1 Solirubrobacterales bacterium | reverse complement strand
CTGAGCGTGATCCTGTGCCTCGGCGCGTTGCTGGCGCTGGAGCGTGGGGGCCGCGCCGCCGACGTGCTTGCGTGCTTGCTGCTGACCCTCGCGGTGGCGACCTTCTCGATCGCGTTCGCGTTCATCGCCGCTGTCGCCGTCTCCGTGCTGCTGCGGGCGGACCGGGTGCGCCGGGCGTGGATCTTCGCCATCCCGATCGGCGTCTACCTGCTCTGGCTCGTCGCCGCGCCCAAGTACAGCGGCCCGGGCTATCTCGGCGCCACAAACGTCAGGGCCAGCAACATCTTCTTAGTTCCGAGCTTCGTCGCGCAGTCTGCGGCGAGCACGATCGCGGGGGTGAGCGGCCTCAGCTACGACTTCAGCCTCTCCAGGCCGTCGACCGTGCTGACCAACTATTCCTGGGCGATCCCGCTGGCGCTCGTAGCCGCAGCGGGGCTTGCCTGGCGCGTGCGGCGCGGCAGCGTCGAACGCTGGTTCTGGGCCTACCTGGCTATCCCGCTGGTGTTCTGGCTGTCGATCGCAATGACGATCCAGCCCAACCGCTATCCGAACTCAGACCGCTACGTCTACGGCGGTGCCGTGGCCCTCCTGCTCCTCGCCACCGAGGCGCTCCGGCGGGTGCGCCTGGCCGCTCCGGCGCTGGTCTCGCTGCTGGTGGCTGGCGTCGCCGCTGTGCTCGGGAACGTCGCGCAACTGCGCGTCGACGGATCGATCGTACGGGCCCAGGGCCGAGAGGTCCGGTCCGTGCTCGCCGGTATCGACCTGGCGCGCGATCGCGTGGCGCCGAGTTTCCTGCCGCCGGCCGGCTACCCGTCGCTCATGATCCTCTGGGCGGGCGGCGTCGATGCGTACCTTCAAGCCGTACACCGCCACGGGTCGTTCGCTTTCACGGTCCCCGAACTGCGACGGCAATCGCTCTCCGCTCGACATCTGACTGATTCGACGGTCGCCGCCGCGTTGCGGATCCGCCCGCAACCAGTCGACCGCGTCAACGGCGCCGCGCACTGTCGGCGGGTGCCGGCGGGTCGCCGGCAGCTAACCCGCGCGAGGCTGACAGCGCCCGGAGCGACGCTGCGCGCGGCCGCCGGCGGTCCCGTGCTCCTCGGTCGCTTTGCCGCGCCGACCCTGAGCGTCGGGACGCTACGGCGAGCGCGGCTGTACAAGCTCTCGATTCCACCCGACCGCAGCTCAGTGCCGTGGACGGTCGCGATCCCGGGCGGGATTCGGACGCTCTGCGCGGGCTGACGCCACCGCCGACAATGCTACGAATTCGTTAGGGCGCGCGCGAGCGCTGTCGTAATGGGCGCGCTCAACACCGGAACGCCGCCGGCGGCTCGCCCACGACGTCGATCGGCTCATGGGCTAGCGGGGAGCGCTCCCACTCGCGCTTCAGCCAGGACAGAACGATCACGTCATGAACCTGGTCGCCGTGGCGGTGCCAGTCACGCAGCACCCCCTCGCGCGAGAAGCCGATCCGCTCCAGCGCCGTCTGCGAGCGCGGATTGTCGAGGTCGGTGTACGCGCCCAGCCGCTCGAGTCCGAGCACGCGGAACGCCAGTCCCGCCACCAACGTCTTCGCGGCGCGGTTGACGCCCGTCCCCCAGAACGGGCGGCCCAACCAGGTACCGATTACGGCGCGGCGATCGCGCCGGCTGAACTCCGACAGGCCGGTGACCCCGAGCGCGCGCCCAGCGCGATCGACGATCAGGAACTCGAGTCGCTCGCCGCGCTCGCGCTCGCCGGCGAGGCGTGCGATGTAGGCTGCGGGCTCGTCGACCGAGGTGTAAGGGCCCCAGGAGAAGAACCGAGTCACCTCCGCGTCAGTGCCCAGCTCGAACAGCGCCGGCGCGTCGGCAGCAGTCGCGTAGCGCAGCATCAGCGACTCGCCTCGCACCTGCACGCCAGGCGATGCTATTGCGTCGACCGGGCGAGGGCACGACCGGAGCGGCTGCGCCTCGGCCGAGCTCTCCGCCCTGCCATGCTGTGGCTCATGTTCAACGCGGTCCGCTCCTGGCCCGCCACCAACAGCTTCAGCCACCGCCAGTTCTCGCTCGAGACCCTCGCCCGTGAGCCCCGGCCGACGATCTCGGTTTGCCTGCCGGCCCGCAACGAAGCCGCGACGATCGGCCCTATCCTCGAGCAGCTGGTGCTGCTTGCCGAGCGTGGGCTGATCGACCAGATCGTCGTCGTCGACGGCTCGAGCGACGGCACCGCCGACGTTGCCCGCTCGGTCGGCGCGCAGGTGCACGATCAGGACGAGCTCTTGCCTGAGCTCGGGCCCGCTATTGGTAAGGGCGATGCCATGTGGCGGGCCCTGAGCGTGCTGACCGGCGAGCTCGTCTGCTTTCTCGACGCTGACTCGGGCCACTTCGGCGCTCACTTCCTGATCGGGCTGCTCGGGCCGCTGGTGTGCGACCCGGCGATCTCGTTCGTCAAGGGCTTCTACCGCCGTCCGTTCCGGCTCGGCGACGTGACGTTCCCGCACGGCGGCGGCCGCGTCACCGAGCTCACCGCGCGACCCCTGCTCAACCTGTTCTATCCGGAGCTCGCCGCCGTGGAGCAGCCGCTCGCGGGCGAGATCGCCGCGCGCCGCTCGTTGCTCGTCCGGTTGCCCTTTGTGAGCGGCTACGGAGTCGACATCGCGCTGCTGCTCGATGCCTACGGCGCGGTTGGGATCCGCGGCCTCGCGCAGGTCGATCTCGATCTCCGCCAGAACGCCCACCAGCCGTTGCACGACCTTGGCCCGATGGCGTTCGCCGTGCTGCACGCGGTGGCGAGCCGCGTCGAGCGCGATGGGCGGCTACGTGGGCCGTTGCCAGAGACGTTTCTGGCTCGCGGCGAGAATGGGCTGCAAGCCTCGACGAGCAGCTCCTTCGAGCGGCCACCGCTGGCTACGCTGCCCTCCGCTGCCTGACCGTCCCCCTTGCGCCGAAGCCGCGCGGCCTCCACACTGCCGAGCGAAGTGCAAGAGCCCCGCCTGCGCAAGCTCCAGAGCCAGGGCGTCCACCACATCACCTTGGTGGGCGCTGATCGCCAGACGTCGATCGACTTCTGGGAAGGCGTGCTCGGAATGCCGTTCGTGTTCGAGCAGCCGAACCTCGACCGCCCGGCCGAGAGCCACCTGTACTTCGACCCCGGCGATGGCCGGCTGATCACCGTGTTCACGAACGAGGAGCGCGGAGCCGACCCCGAGCGCACCCCGACCGATCCCGGATGCGTGCACCACCTCGCGTTCGCGCTCTCGCAAGCGACGTTCCGGCAGACGGTCGAGCGGCTCGACGAGCGTGGGATCAGGCACAGCGGCGTCAAGGACCGCGGCTTCATGGATTCGATCTATTTCGAGGATCCGCTCGGCCTGCTGATCGAGCTCGCGTCCTACCGGTTCGAGCCGCCGGCCGGCTTCACCCACGCCGAGGTGCTGCTCGAGGCCCACAGGATCCGCGTCGAGCGCGAGGACTACAACATCGAGCCGGTGCACGTGGCCGACGCGATCGAGATCCTGGTTGCGCGCTCACGTGGCTCGCTGTCGGACGACCGATCGGCGAAGCAGCCGTACAACCGCGTGCGCCAGACCTGAGCTTCGCGGGAACGCCGGCAGATTATCGGCGCGGGGTCAGCCGAAGGCGTCGCGAGCGGCGCGAATGCCGCCGGCCGAGCGCTCCAAGAACCCGTAGGTCCCGCGCTCCCGCAGCTCCTGGGCGGCCTCGACGAGGGCGCCGAGCGCGTTGAATGCAAACGCGCCGCCGACCGAGATGCGCGCCACGCCGAGCTCGCTCAGCTCCGCCACCGCCGGCGCGCCGGGCACGGTCAGCACGTTCAGCGGTCGCTCCAGCGCCGAGGTCAGGCGGCCGATGTCCTCGCTGCTGCGGACGCCCGGGGCATAGAGCACGTCCGCTCCCGCCTCCTGGTAGGCGAGCAGGCGGGACAGCGTGTCCTCGATATCGGTGCGGCCGCGGAGGTAGTTCTCGCATCGGGCCGTGATGACGAACTGGACCTCGCCTCCGTGCGCCGCGGCCACCGCGGACGCGACCCGCTCGTGCGCCAGCTCGCGCGGGTAGATCGGATCGTCGAGCTCGCCCGTGAAGTCTTCGATCGAGCAGCCGGCGAGCCCGGTGGCGAGCGCGCCGCGTACGGTCTCCGCCACTCCGTCGGGGTCGTCGGCATAACAATTCTCGAGATCGGCGGAGACCGGCAGGTCCGTCGCTCGGACGATCTGCTCGGCGTGGGCGAGCGCCTGCTCGCGAGTCACGGTTCCGTCGAGCTGGCCCAGCGTCGCCGCGTGGCCGCTGCTCGTCGTCGCGAGCGCCTCGAAGCCCACCGCCGCGAGCAACTTGGCCGATCCGGCGTCCCATGCGTTCGGAAGCAGCAACGGGTCGCCCGGGCGGTGGCGGGCGAGGAAGCGTTCCGCCTTTTCAGCCTGGCCGCTCATCGTCGTAAGCCTACGTCGGGAGCCGACGAAGCAGGTCCTCCACGGCATCCCTGAACACTTCAGGGCGCTCGATCATCGGCAGATGGCCGGCTTGCGGCACGAGCACGAGCTCGACGTCGGGGCGGGCCGCGCGTACCAGTTCAGCGCTGCGGGCTGGAACCGTACGATCTGCTGTGCCCCAGATCAGCCCGAGCGGCGCGCGCACGTCGGCCAACAGCGGGCGCAGCTCGGCGCGGGTGATCGTTGCAAGTGCCGCCGATGCGCGGCGGGCCGTGGCTGAGGCCTCGATGATCAGCCGTGCCTGCGCCGGCGAGAGCTCCGCCGCATCGGCGACGGCGAGACCGAGCAGCAGCCGCCGCCCCCGCGGCGATTGGCTCAGGCCGACCAGGCGCCGGCGCGCCGCGAGCAGCGGCTCCGAGATGGCAGCCAGGAGCGTGGATGCCGCACTCGGAAGCGCGGTCAGGCCGGCTGGCGCCACCAGCACCAGTCGTTCGACCGACTCCGGGTGCCGCGCGGCCAGCGTCAGCGCGAGCCCGCCTCCGAGCGAGTGCCCGACGAGGTCGAACGGCGCTTGATCGCCCAGGACGCCGGCAATGCGCGCCGCAACCGCCTCGAGCTCGAACCCCGCGCCCGCCGGCGGCGATTCGCCAAAGCCCGGAACGTCGAGCATCACCACTCGCCGCGTCCTCGCCAGCTCGGGCGCCACCGTCGCCCAGATCCGGCGCGTGGTGGCCAGGCCGTGGATCAGGACGAGCGGGGCGCCGCGCCCGATCTCCTCGACCGCGACGACGGTGCCCAAGCTCAGCTGCGCCGGCGCCTGAGGGTGACGAGCGCGAGCAGGAACCCGAGCACGGCCGCCGCCGAGACTGGGTTTCGCCGCAAGCGTTCCCAGAAGATGGAGGTGAGGAGCGGAAGCCCCTCGATCGCGTTGCTCTGGGTCGGAGGCGGTGCCGCCAAGGGCGGCGGGGGCGCCGCCGGAATTGGCGGCGTCGAGGGTGGAGTGGTTGTCGGCTCGACCGTCGCGTCGCTCGGCGGCGCTGCGGCGGTATCGGCTTGCGCCGCCGCCGCGCCCGCCGACGCCGTCGCGGCTTCAGCCGCTGGGCTCGGCTCCGTGAGAGCCGCTTCGACGCCAGCGCCCGCAACCCCGGGCTCAGCCGCGGTCGCAGGCTCAGTCGCGGGCGCAGGCTCAGTCGCGGTCGCCGGCTGAGCCGTCAGCGACTGCTGCAGGCAGGCCGCGAAGTCGCGCAGGAGGCGCTTCGAGATGTCCTCGATCATTCCCCCCCGCCCGAACCGCGCCAGGCGCCCGGTGATCGAATAGTCGGTGTTGACGTCGACTCGCGTCCCGTCGGGCGTCTCGGCGAGGGTCGAGGTGATCGTCGCCTTGGCGCCGCCCTGGCCGCGTCGATCGGTTCCCTGCGCCTTTATGGTCGAGATGTGGGCGCCCTCGTCGATCCGCTCCATCTCGAGGCGGCCCGCGTAGGCGGCGGTCGTCGGTCCGATCTTGATCGTCAGGGTGCCGGCGAAGCTCCCGTCATCGTTGCGTCCAGTGACACTTGCCCCCGGCAGACACGGCGCCACGCGCTCGACGTCGATGAGCGCATTCCAGACTTGGTCGAGCGGAGCGGCGACGTCAAACGATTGCTCTAGCTTCACTTCGAATCTCCTCCAGGTCAGCCTCGGTGTCGACATCGCTGCCCGCAGACAGATCTGAGCATTCGACCTGGGGGCCTCCACGTAACAGCCCGCGTGCCCCCTGATCGCCGCGGAGCTCCCGAACCGCGTCGAGCTGGCCTTGACCAAGCACCACCGGATGTCCCGGACGACCGCGGTAGACGGCTCGGGCGCCTCCCGGCTGCTCGAGAAAGCGACCGATCACGGCCGGCGTCAGCAGCGGCTCATCGCCGAGCGTAACGATCACACGCTCGGCCTCGGTCACCGCGTTGACGCCGCAACGCAGCGACGAGGCCTGTCCCGCCTCCCAGTCGCGACAGACGACCGGCTCGGCCCGACCGAACGCCACCGAGCCGAGAATCTGCTCGGCGCGCGAGCCGAGCACGACCACCACCCGCTCGAGCTCGGCCACCGCACATTGCGCAGCGATCGCGTGCTCGACCAGCGGCCGTCCCCGGAACTCGGCCAGCAGCTTCGCCTCGGGGCCGAACCGCGTCCCCGCGCCCGCCGCCAGCACGATGCCTGCGATCACGCAGCGACCTCGTGAATGCGCCCGCGCGCGTGGGCGAGACGGCCGCCGTCGCGGCCGTGGCGCGCCGCCACGACCTCAGCCAGGATCGACAGGGCCGTCTCCTCGCCGCTCACCGCGCCGAGATCGAGGCCCAGCGGAGCCGCCAGCCGTCCCAGCTCCTCGTCTGACATCCCGGCCGCCAGGAGCCGCTCCCGGCGCGTGGCCTGGGCGCGGCGTGATCCCATCGCGCCCACAAAGCGTGCCTGCGAGCGCAGAGCGATCTCCAGCGCCGCATCGTCGAGCTTCGGGTCGTGCGTCAGCACCGCGATCGAGGTGGCCCGGTCGATCCCGCCAAGCGTTGCGAACGCCTCCTCAGGCCAGGCCACGATCACCTGCTCGGCTTCCGGGAAGCGGTCCGGCGTGGCGAAACGAGCCCGTGGATCGACCACGTACGGACGCCAGCCGGCGGCTCGGGCAAGCTTGCACAGCGAGGCCGCGACGTCGACTGCCCCGAACAGGATCAAGCGCGGCGCCGGGTACACGACGTCGACGAACACGGAGTCGCGCCGCTCGGATTTCTCGACCCACAACAGCTCGCCCGCCGCGCGTGCCGCCTCGTCGTCGAGCTCCGGCGCTCCCAGCGAACCATCCCTTACGCCGTCGGCCTCGACGAGCAGCTTGGCTCCGGGACGAGCGCCTTCGAGCACTGTCACCTCAGCCGCGCGCCCACCTGTCCGCGCGATCTCTTCGAAGCGACCCGGCTCGTACGCCTGCACCCAGACGTCGATCTCGCCGCCGCATGGCAATCCCACGTCCCAGGCGTCAGCGTCGGCGATGCCGAAATGCAGGAGATGCGGGTCATCGCCCGCCAGCACCTGCTCCGCCACGACGACGACCGCGCCCTCGACGCATCCGCCCGACACCGCGCCGACCACTTCGCCGCGGTCGTTCACGGCCATCTTCGCCCCCGGCGGCCTCGGCGCCGAGCGCTGAACCCCCACGACGGTGGCGAGCGCGACGCGATCGCCCCGCTCGTGCCATCTGGTGATTTCCGGAAGTACGTCTCTCACATTTCCTCCAAGGTCTCGGCCAGCTGTTCAAGTGAAGCAAGCGAGTT
>JAFAZV010000331.1 GCA_019239445.1 Solirubrobacterales bacterium | reverse complement strand
ACGGCTCTTCCCACGACTCGATGTCGTGGATCCCTTTCGGGGGCGGCGTTCGCCGCTGCGCCGGCGCCCCGTTTGCCGAGATGGAGATGCGCGAGGTGCTGCGCGCGGCAGCCGAGCTCAGCATCCGTCCCATGCGCCCGGAGAGCGAACGGGCGCGCAGGAGCATGCTCGTTGTGGTCCCGCACCGCGGTGGCGAGATCTTCGTCGGCTGAGACCGGCGCGAGCGGTCAACTGCTCGTCACCGGCGGCGACACCGCGGCCCTCCGGGCTTCCGCCTCGTAGGGGTTGTGGGCGTAGCCGAAGCGCAGATAAGACAGTGGCATCCGCAGCGGGTGGTGCTGCATCTGCCACACGTGGCATAGCTCGTGGCAGATCAAGGCGTGGTTCGCCTCGAGCTCACGAGCGCGCAGCAGGATCAGGTTCCACATCGTGTAGCCGTCGAAGCGCCGGAACCACGGGAGACGGAAGAGCCAGGGCGCCGAGAGGATTCTCACCCGGTCGATCCGGACCGCGGCCGGGTACAGGCGCAACGCGTCCAGTTGCCGCTTCGCCCTCTCGAGCGCTTGGCCCGACGACTCGCTTCGCAGGACTCGCTTGAGCCTCGGCCGGCTGTGCACCTACCGCGCCGCGGGCTCGCGGGCCGCGGCCTCGGCCGCCGGATCGGTGATCAACCGCGCGCCGCGACCGTGGGTGGCGAAGCTGAACGACCAGCGGATGAACACGAGGATGCGGTTCTGGAAGCCGACCAGGTACCACAGGTGGACGAGCAGCCAAGTGAGCCAGGCGATCACGCCGCTCAGCTCCAGGCGCTTGATGTCGGCCACCGCCGAACCGCGACCGATCGTGGCCAGGTTGCCTTTGTCCAAGTAGTGAAACGGGCGGCTCGGAGCGCCCCGGAGGCGCGCGCGAACGACCTCGGCGGCATAGCGCCCCTGCTGCATCGCCACGGGCGCCACTCCGGGCAGGGTCAACACCGAACCATCCGGCCGGCGGACACGGACCATGTCGCCGAGCGCGAACACCTCGGGGTGTCCCGGGAGCGTGAGGTCGGGCTCGACGCTCACGCGCCCTGCGCGGTCGACCTCGGCGCCCGTCAGCTCTCCGAGCCGCGCCGCCATGTTCGACGCCTCGACGCCGGCCGCCCAGATGATCGTGCGAGCGGGAATGCGCTCGCTCGGGCCGCCGGCGGGCTCGACCGTCACGCCGTGTTCGTCGACATCGACGACCGTCGAGCGGAGCATCGGCGTCACCCCCAGCCCCTGCAGAGATTCGAGCGCCTTCTCGGAGAGCGAGGGGGGGAAGCTGGTGAGCAGGCGATCGACGGCCTCGATGAGCAGGATCCGGCCCATGCGCGAGTCGATCGTGCGGAACTCGTGCGGGAGCGTGTCGCGCGCGAGCTCGGCGATCTGGCCGGCCATCTCCACTCCGGTGGGGCCGCCGCCGACGACTGCGAACGTCAGCCAGGCCGCACGTCGCTCCGGATCGGGCTCCGCCTCGGCGGCTTCGAAGGCGCTGAGGATGCGGCTGCGCACGCCGAGAGCGCTTTCCAGCGACTTGACCTCGGGGGCAGCTTCGCTCCACTCGTCGTGCCCGAAGTACGAGTAGTGCGAGCCGCCGGCGATGATCAGCGTGTCGTAGGCGATCGATTCAGGGGCCGGGATCGATGCCACGGGGTGCAGCTGCAGCTCGCGGTGGTCGAGGTCGAAGTCGGCCACCTCGGCGAGCAGGACGCGCACGTTGTGCGCGCGCTTGAAGATCGTGCGCAGCGGATAAGCGATCTCACCGGGCGACAACGCGCCGGTTGCGACCTGATAGGTCAGCGGCTGGAAGAGATGGAAGTTCTGCCGATCGACCAGGGTCACGTCGACCAGCTCGTGACGCAACTTGTGCACCGCCTGCAGGCCGCCGAAGCCGCCCCCGATGACGACCACGCGGTGGACGTGCATAGCGCTCATGCACGTCGCAAGGTAGCGTGAGCCAGCCATGGTTGTCGATCAGACGCAACGCCTGAGTCCGGTCACCGACCTGCCCGGGCTGCTCGTCGGCTGATTCGCGCGACAATCCTGGCCAGCTCGTGTCCCGCGCCGTCGAGAAGCCACAGACCCCCACCGACACCGGTTCGTGGTTTCCGGTTCCGGACGAGGCTCGTTTGCCGCCGGACCTGCGCCGCCTGTTTGCCAGAGCGCGGGAGCGGCTCGGCTTCGTGCCCAACGTCTTCCGCGTCTACGCGTACCGCCCGCAGCGCCTGAGCGCGTGGTTTGCGCACTACCGCCAGCTTCACGAACCCACCGAGCGGCTGAGCGCGGCCGATCGGGAGATGATCGCGGTCGTCGTGAGCGCCGCCAACGGCTGCCTCTACTGCCTCGTCGCTCACGGCGCCGTGCTGCGTGAGGAGCTCGACGACCCCGTGTTGGGCGAGCGCATCTCCTACGACTGGCGACGCGCCGAGCTCGACCCGCGGCGGGCCGCGATCTGCGCCTACGCGGAGAAACTGACGCTGCGCCCGCGCGAGGTCACGCGCACCGATCTCCAGACGCTGCTCGACGCCGGCCTCAGCCTCGAGGAGGCATGGGACGTCGCGGAGGTCAGCGCGATGTACAACTTCACCAACCGGATGGCGATGGCGACGAACATGCTCCCGAACTCCGAGTACAGCGGTCAGGCGCGGCCGGCTTGAGCGCATGCCGGCGCTCGCGGA
>JAFAZV010000279.1 GCA_019239445.1 Solirubrobacterales bacterium | reverse complement strand
AGCGGCGCTACTCCACCGTGACGGTTTTGGCCAGGTTCCTCGGCTGGTCGACGTCTTTGCCGTCGATGTCCGCGATGTGGTAGGCGAGCAGCTGCAGCGGGATCACGGCAAGCAGCGGCGCCAGCATCCACTCCGTGCGGGGCACGCGAATGACCTCATCGGCGTGCTGCGCGATCTGCTCGTCGCCCTCGCTGGCGACGGCGATCACGCGCGCGCCGCGCGCCCTCACCTCCTGGATGTTCGAGATCACCTTCTCGAGCACGGGTGATTGCGTGGCGACCACGACGACCGGCGTCGAGTCGTCGAGCAACGCGATCGGTCCGTGCTTCATCTCCCCGGCAGCGTAGGCGTCGGTGGCGATGTAGGAGATCTCCTTGAGCTTCAGCGCACCCTCGAGCGCCACCGGCAGCCCGACGTGGCGCCCGATGTAGAGAAAGAACTCCGCCCCGGCGTGCGCGTCGGCGATGTCCGACAAGCCGGCGAGGCCGTGCTCGAGCATCTCGGCGATCAGGTGGGGCAGGCGCTTGACCTCGGTGATCGCGCGGGCAAGGCTGCCCGGTTCGAGGTGCCCGCGCAGCTCGGCGAGCCGGAGCGCGAGCAGGTACATGACGGCGACTTGGCTGACGAACGTCTTCGTCGCCGCGACGCCGATCTCGAGCCCGGCGCGCGTATAGAGCACCCCGTCGGACTCGCGGGTGATCTGCGAGCCCATGATGTTCGTGATCGCCAGCACCGACGCGCCGCGCGAGCGGGCCGTACGCATCGCGGCCAGCGTGTCGGCGGTCTCGCCCGACTGCGAGATGCCGACCACGAGGTCACCTGGACCGATGACCGGGTTGCGATAGCGATACTCGGACGCGATGTCGACCTCGACCGGCATCCGCGCCCACTCCTCGATCGAGTAGCGGCCGATGAGCCCGGCGTGGTACGACGTGCCACAGGCGACGACGACGATACGCCGAGCCGTGCGCAGCAGCTCATCGTCGATCGCCTCCAGATCGCCGAGGTCGATCGAGTCCTCGTGCGCGGCGCGCTCGCCGATGGTCTCCGCCACGGCGTCCGCCTGCTCGTGGATCTCCTTGAGCATGAACGTCTCGTAGCCCTGCTTCTCGGCCGTGTCAGCGTCCCAGTCGATCTCGACCACGTCGCGCGCGAGCACTTCGCCGGCGGCGGTCTGGAACTCGACTTCGTCGGGCCGCAGCACGACGATCTCGTCATCGCCGATGTACTGCACGTGGCGCGTTTCGCGCAGGAAGGCCGGGATCGCCGAGGCGATGTACTGCTCACCTTCGCCGCGCCCGATGATGAGCGGGCACTCCTTGCGTGCACCGACGAGCAGTCCCGGCTCCTCCGCGCTCATGGCCACGAACGCGTAGTGGCCGCGCAGCTCGGCGTACGCCTTGCGCACGGCGTCAACGAGACCGTCCGTATTGAAGTGGGCGACCAGGTGCGCGATCACCTCGGCATCGGTTTCCGAGGTGAACCTCGCGCCCTCCGCGAGCAGACGGTCCTTGAGCGCGACGTAGTTCTCGACGATGCCGTTGACGACGATGTGCACGCGGTCGGTGTTGTCGTAGTGGGGGTGAGCGTTCTCCTCGGTCACGCGGCCGTGGGTGGCCCAACGGGTGTGGCCGATGCCGGTGTTGGCGACCGGCGCCTCGGCCAGCGCCACCGGCGCCTGCGCCAGCACCGGCGCCGCCGCGCGCCCGGGCGCGGCCTCGGCCAGGCCACCGTTGGCTTCGACGCGGGCCTCGAGCGCGGCACGAAGCGCGCTGAGGTTGCCGACGGCGCGCACGGAGTCGATCCGGCCCTCTTCGAGCACCGATATGCCCGCGCTGTCGTACCCGCGGTACTCGAGCTTCTGAAGCCCCGCGAACAGAAGCGGACGAGCCGCACGGGGTCCGACGTAGCCGACGATGCCGCACATGACCTTGCTGTTGCTCCTGTGTCGAGACGGTCGAGCCGCAGCGGCGGCCCGCGCTCCCCCGCCTTGCCCTGGCGGAGAGCGAGCTTCGGATGGTAACGGTTAGGCTCGACCGTTCAGCATGAATCGTCTCAGCGCGCAACGGCTGTGGGCCTCGACCGGCGCTTTGGCGATCGCGCTGTTTGCCGCCGGCCTGCTGTTCGGCGATCTGATCGCCTCGACGAACTACCCTCGCCTCGACGCCCCGCCGGCCGACGTGCGCGAGTACTTCCTGCGCAATCCCCATGACGTCCGCGCGCTCGCCTTCTTCCACGTCCTCTCGGGGCTCGCGCTGCTGGGCTTCATCACCTACCTGCAGATGTGGCTTCGCCGGCTCGATCAGCGCTCGGCGCGGCTGGCGCCGGTGGCGCTCGCCGGCGGGGTCACCGCCGCGGTGTTCCTGCTGCTCTCGGCGCTGCTCTACCGCGTGCTCGCCGAGCCAGCCGTAGCCGTCGACCCGGCCTTGAACCACGCGCTGCTCGTGGCGTCCTATCTGGCCGGCGGTCCGGGGATCGCCGTTCCGCTGGCCCTGCCTGTGATGGCGGGCAGCGTGACCGCGTTCCGGCGCGGGCTGCTGCCGGCCTGGCTCGGGTGGCTCGGCACCGGGGCCGTGGCCGCCTGCGTGCTCTCGGCGGGGATACTGCTCGGGCCGATGAGCAACAGCTCGTTCTTCTATGGGGTGCTGCTGGTGGCGGCGATTCTGAGCTTGGTGTGGGTGTTCGCGACGAGCGTCATGCTGGCGGGCGGGGCATGAGGTAGCAGGACGTGGCGAGCATCCAGCGCTTGACGTCGGTCCGCGGCGCGTTGCGGCGGATCGACGTCCCGGACGACCTCGAGGCGGTGACGAGCCGCGGACCAGAGGAGGACCCGGAGCCGTACGGCCTCAGCCGGCCGACGCTGGAGCGCATCTGGGCGGCGGCGCAGGAGCTGTACCGCAGCGGCGTTCACCCGGCGCTCCAGCTCTGCCTGCGCCGGAACGGCCACGTGGTGCTCGACCGCGCTATCGGTCACGCGCGCGGAAACGGCCCGCTCGACCCGCCGGAGACAGCGAAGCTGCCGGTCAAGCCGCAGACGCCGTACTGCGTTTTCTCGACCTCGAAGGCGATGACCGCGATGGTCATCCACCTCCTGCACGAGCGGGGCGCGCTGGACATCTCCGACCGGGTCGCCGAGCACATCCCGGGCTATGCCCGGCACGGCAAGGGCGACACGACGATCGGTCACGTCCTCGCCCACCGTGCGGGTGTGCCGGCGCTGCCGCGCGAGCTGCTCGAGGTCGACAAGCTGGCTGACCGTGACCTCGTCTGCCGGGTCATCTGCGAGGCCAAGCCGCAGCTCAAGCCCGGAAAGCTGCTCGCCTATCACGCCATCTCGGGCGGCGTCATCCTCGGCGAGATCGTCCAGCGCGTGAGCGGCAAGTCGATCCGCGACGTGCTGGCCCAGGAGATTCTCGATCCCCTGCGCTTTCGGTGGTGCAACTACGGCGTCGCGCCCGAAGACGTTCCGCAGGTGGGTCTGAACTACGCCACCGGCGTGAAGCTGCGGCCGCCGTTCTCGAACCTCGCCACGCGGGTTCTGAGCCGCCCGGTCGATGAGGTGGTCGAGCTCTCCAACCAGCCGGGCTTTCTGACCGCGATAGTCCCCTCGGGGAACGTCGTCACCACCGCTAACGAGCTCGGGCGGTTCTTCGAGATCTTCCGCGCCGGCGGCGAGCTCGACGGCGTGCGGATCATGCAGCCGGCGACGATCCGCCGCGCCCTGACCGAGCAGTCGCGGCTCGAGTTCGACCTTTCCCTGGGTTTCCCGACCCGCTTCAGCTATGGGCTGATGCTCGGGGCCAAGGTGCTCAGCCCGTACGGCCGCGATACCGACCTCGCGTTCGGCCATCTCGGGTTCATCAACATCATGGGCTGGGCCGATCCCGAGCGCGGGATCTCGGGCGGGCTGATCAACAGCGGCAAGGCGATCGTCTACCCCGAGCTGGCGCGCTTCTATGCCCTGATGCAGCGGATCGCCTCCGAGGTGCCGAAGGTGCCCGCATCCGAGCGGCTGATCT
>JAFAZV010000218.1 GCA_019239445.1 Solirubrobacterales bacterium | reverse complement strand
TCGATCGGCATCTCGCCCGGGTGCGCGAGTCCGCGCGCGCGGTGTTCGCGGCCGGCCGCGATCCCCAGTTCGAGGCCCGGCGGATCGTCGAGGACCTGGCGGTGGCGCTTCAGGCCTCGCTGCTCGTGCGCCACGCCCCGCCGCCGGTCGCCGACGCGTTCTGCGCCGCGCGCTTGAACGGCGAGGGCGGCCGGGTCTACGGGACGCTCCCGCCGGGCGTCGACGCCGGCGCGATCATCGCTCGCGCGCTGCCCGTATGAGATGAGCGCCCTCGAGTACGAGGTCGCCGGCCGGGTCGCGCGGCTGACCTTGAACCGCCCCAGGCGCGGCAACGGCATCACGCGCGAGCTGCTCGACGAGCTCGAGCAGGGGGTGGAGCGGGCCGACCTCGATCCCGAGGTCCACGTGCTGGCGCTGTCCGGCGCCGGCAAGGGCTTCTGCGGCGGCTATGACCTCGTCGAGTACGCCGAGGGCGAGCTGCCCGGTCACGATCCGGCGCACCCATGGGACCCGATGCTCGACCACGCGATGATGAGCCGCAACGTCCGCGCGTTCATGACGCTGTTTCACTGCTCAAAGCCGGTGGTGTGCAAGGTCCACGGCTTCTGCGTGGCGGGAGGAACCGACATGGCGCTGTGCGCGGATCTGCTCCTCGTCGCCGCCGACGCCAAGATCGGCTACCCGCCCGCGCGCGTCTGGGGCTCACCCACGACCGCGATGTGGAGCTACCGTCTGGGCGCCCAGCGTGCCAAGCGACTGCTGTTCACCGGCGATTCGCTCTCAGGCTCCGAGGCGCTCGAATGGGGGCTGGCAATCGAGGCGCCCGCGCCGGAGGAGCTCGACGCCCGCACCGAGGCCCTGCTCGCGCGGATCGCGCTCATGCCGATCAACCAGCTGCAGATGATGAAGCTCCTGGTCAACCAGTCGCTCTACTCTCAGGGGCTCCACGGCACCCAGCTCCTCGGCACGCTGTTCGACGGCATCGCGCGTCACACGCCCGAGGGCTATGCGTTCCGGGCACTCGCATCGCGAGCCGGGTTCCGAGACGCAGTGAGACAGCGCGATCAGCCGTTCGGGGATCACGGCCGATGACAGCGCTGGCCCCGACGCGTCAGCGGCTGTTGCGCGCAGCTCAGGAGCTGATCGACGAAGGTGGCTACGGGGCCGCCTCGGTGATCGCCATCGCTGAGCGTGCGGGCGTCGCCGCGGGGACGCTCTACCGGCACTTCAGCTCCAAGGAGGAGCTGTTCGTCGACCTGTTCCGCGTCGTCTGTGACCGCGAGGTGGAGGCGATGCGCGCGGCTGCAGAGGCGATGGCACCGGCGAGCCCGTACGTCGACCGCCTCGAGACGGTGATGGCGACGTTCGCCCAGCGGGCGCTCCGCCGGCCCCGCCTGGCCTGGGCGCTCCTGGCCGAGCCCGTCGACCCGCTGGTCGACGCCGAACGGCTGGCTTACCGCGAGCGCTACAGCGCGCTGTGCGCGCAGACGCTGCGCGCTGCGATCGACGCCGGCGAGCTTCCCGAGCAGAACGTCGAGCTGGTGGCGGCGGCGCTCGTGGGCGGCTGCGGGGAGGCGCTGGTTGGGCCGCTCTCGCCGCTGGCCGGCGCGACGCCGTCGACCGCAGAGATCGTCTCGGCGCTGCGCCTGTTCGTCCGTCGCGCGGTGGGAGCGTCTTGAGCCACGGCGTCCGCGTCGAGCGCGATGGGCCGGTCTGCACGGTCCTGCTCTCCCGTCCCGAGCGCCGCAACGCCGTCGACGGGGCCACGGCGGCGGCGCTGGCCAACGCGTTTCGCGCCTTCGATGGCGATGCCGACGCCACGGTGGCCGTGCTGCACGGCGAAGGCGGCGTGTTCTGCGCCGGCGCGGATCTCCGCGCTGTGGGCACGCCAGAGGGCAATCGCGTCGCCCCCGACGGCGACGGGCCGATGGGGCCGACACGGATGCGGCTGTCCAAGCCGGTGATCGCCGCAGTCGCCGGTTACGCGGTCGCCGGGGGGCTCGAGCTCGCCCTCTGGTGCGACCTGCGCGTGGCGGAGGAGAACGCCGTCTTCGGCGTCTTCTGCCGTCGCTGGGGGGTGCCGCTGATCGACGGCGGAACGGTGCGGCTGCCGCGCCTGATCGGAACGAGCCGGGCGATGGACATGATCCTCACCGGCCGGGCCGTCGACGCGTCTGAGGCGCTGGCCAGCGGACTGGTGAACCGGGTCGTGGCGCCGGGCGCCGGTCGCGCCGCCGCCGAGGAGCTCGCGCGCGAGCTGGCTCGGTTTCCGCAGACGTGCCTGCGCGAGGACCGGTTATCGCTGCTCGGACAGGAAGGTCTCGCCGAGGAGGCCGCGCTGGCCAACGAGTTCGGCCACGGGCTGCGCTCGCTGCAGGAGGTGCAGGCAGGGCTCGAGCGCTTCCGCGCCGGCGCGGGCCGGCATGGGTCGTTCGAATAGGGTCTGAGGCGCAGCTCAGTCCGGCGAGAGAAGCCGGACCTCAATCATGTCGTCGCGGCGGCGGACCTGGAAGGCGGGTTGCGCCTCGGTTGCGGGGCCGCGCTTGAGCGCTCCGGTGCGACGATCGAAGCGCGATCCGTGGCAGGCGCAGACGATCTCGTCGCCCTCGACGCTGCCGTCGCTGAGCGAGCAGCCGCGATGCGAGCAGCGGTCATGGATCGCGAACACCAGCTCGCCCTCGCGCAGGAGGAGCACCGGGGTGTCACCGACCACGACGCGCGTTGGCCGGCCCTCCGGGAGTTGGGAGCCATCCGCCGCCGGCGTCCAATCCGGCGGGCCGGGGTCGAAGACGGTGCGGTCAGGGCCCACGCCCTGGTTCAGCGTCAGGTGACCGCCGAGGTAGCCGCCCGCCATCAGCGTCGCCGCGCCCAGCGCGCCGAGCGCGGCCCCGGCGCCGTGGGCGCCGCGGCGTCGGGCGCCGAGCGAGGCCCCGTACAGGGTCAGAGCAAGCGCGTTCGTGGCCGCGTGGACGAGGCCGGTTCGACGCACGTCCTCGTAGGCGATCTCGGTATCGGCCCAGTCGTTTATTCCGGTCAGCGCGGTCGGCGGATAGGCGAGGATGCCGACCACGATCAACCGCTGGCTGGCCCGGCCGCGGCGATCGCCGCCGAACACGTCGAGCAGCGTCGCGCCGAGGAACGAGCCGATCACGACGTCGGTCAGCATCGGGTGCACGGCATGCCCGAGCCAGGTGCCGCTGACCGCGTCCTTGAACGGTCCGGGCGTGATCGCG
>JAFAZV010000201.1 GCA_019239445.1 Solirubrobacterales bacterium | reverse complement strand
ACCGCGACCAGACCGTCGAAGTGCCCCAGCGCTGCCGCGTTCGAGAGGATCTCGACCCCGGCCTTGCGGGCGCGCTCGGTCAACGTGCGCGCGTGCTCCTGGCCACCCTCCCACAGCAGCCGGCCGCCAGGGCGGGGGCCGTCATCGACCAGCACCACGTCGGCGCCCTGCTGCGCGGCCGCGGCGGCGGCGGCCAATCCCGCGGCGCCGCCTCCGACGACGAGGATGTCGGCGTGGCGCCGGCGATATTCGGTCCGCCACTTGCGCTCGGCCTGCTCTTGAGGCAGACGCCCAAGGCCGGCGGCATTGCGCAGGATGCGCTCGAAGGTGGGCCACAGCCGCCGCGGGCGGATGAAAGTCTTGTAGTAGAAGCCAGGCGGGGTGAACGGTCCGCCGAGCGAGTCCGTCACTGACATCACGTCGAGGTCGAGCCCCGGACGCGCATTCAGGTGCTCGACCCGCGCGCCCTCGCGCGCCGGTTCGGTACAGGCGCGTACGCCCGGCGCCCCGTCGACCGCGACGAGGCAGTTGGGACAGTGGCCGGCGCAGCACATCAGCCCCCGGCGACGGTGATACTTGAAGCTGCGCGAGAACGTCCGCTGCCCCGCGGCGTAGAGCGCCGAGCCGATCGTGTCGCCGGCCAGCGCGTTCACCCGCTTGCCGTCGAAGAAGAAGGTGATCGGCTGCTTGCGGTCGATCTGCTCGGCGGGCTGCGGCGGGAGGCGGGTCATGCCTGCAGTTCTCCCGGCAGCCCCACGCGCAGCACCTCGTTCGTGCGCGTGTCGCGGTCGGCCTGGAACCAGGTGCGACAGCCGGAGCGGTGATACCACCACTCGCGCTGCACGCCGGCCACGTTGCGGCGGAAGTAGTTGTACCTCGAGAGCTCGCGCAGCGAGGGGTCCCCGCTCGGGCGTAGTGAGACCTCGCCGCCGAAGGCGAAGTCAGCCACCTCGCGTACCCCGCAGTACGGACAGGTGAGGACGAACGACATCCATCCCGCATCGTAGACAACTACCGCGCGGAGCGCAATACTATTGCGCATGATGCAATATGGCCCGGTGGCGTCGGTGGGTCGCGCGCTGACCCTGCTCGACGAGTTGCGCGACAGCGAGCACGGGCTCGGTGTAAACGAGCTGGCGCGACGCATTGACGTCAATCCGAGCACCGCCTCGCGGCTGCTGGCCACGCTCGAATCGGCCGGCCTCGTACAGCGCGATGGCGCTCAGGTGCCTTATCGCCTCGGCCTGACGCTCGTCACCCTCGCCAACCGGGTGCTCGCCCGCCTCGACCTGCAGGCACTTGCACGACCGGTGCTGGTGGAGCTGATGGAGCGCACCGGCGAGACCTCCACCCTGTCGCTGCCGAGCGCGCGGGAAGCGATCACCGTCGACTCGGCGCCGTCGCGCTCGAGCGTGGTCAGCATGGCCAGGCTCGGTCAGCCGAGCGTCGCCCACGCGACTGCGGTAGGCAAGGTGATGCTCGCCTTCGGCGGCGGTCCGCTCCCGCCGCAGCGCGACCTGATCGCGCTGACGAATCGGACGATCACCGACCGGACGCGGCTCGCCGCCGAGGTCGCGGCGGTGCGTGAGCGCGGCTACGGCACGGTGTTCGGCGAGCGCGACGCCGACGTCAACGCGATCGCGGCCCCCGTGTTCGACCGCGACGCGGCGCTCGCCGCGATCCTCGGGATCCAGGCGCCGGCGAGCCGGCTCGAGGATCCCGCGCGGCTGCTCGGAGTGCTGCTCGAACAGGCGGGAGAGCTGACGCGCGCGGTCGGCGGAACGGGATCGTCTAGGTGACGCCGGTCGTCGCCCCGGGGATCCAGTTCGTGCCCGCTAAGGGCACCCGAGCCATCGCCGCGGACTCGATCGTCAGCGCCACCAGGTCTTCGGGCTCGAGATTCAGCAGATGCGACTTGCCGCAGGCGCGCGCCAGCGTCTGCGCCTCCAGCACCAGCGTGCGCAGGTAATTGGCCAGGCGGCGGCCGCCCTCCACCGGGTCAAAGCGCGCCGCCAGCTCCTCCTCCTGGGTTGAGATCCCGGCTGGATCGCGTCCGGCCTGCCAGTCGTCGTAATAGCCGGCGGCGGAGCCGAGTCGCTGGTACTCCTGGTCGTGCTCGGGGGCGTTGTCGCCGAGCGCGATCATCGCCGCCACCCCGATCGAGACCGCGTCCGCCCCGAGGGCGAGCGCCTTGGCGACGTCGGCGCCGGTGCGGATCCCGCCCGAGACGATCAGCTGCACCTCGCGGTGCATGCCGAGCTCGCGCAGCGACTCCACCGCCTGGGGGATCGCGGCCAGGATCGGGATGCCGACGTGCTCGATGAACACCGACTGCGTGGCCGCGGTGCCGCCCTGCATCCCGTCGAGCACGATCGCATCGGCGCCCGCCTTGACCGCCAGCGCGACGTCATAGTAGGTGCGCGTCGCGCCGATCTTGACGTAGATCGGGATTCGCCAGTCGGTGATCTCGCGCAGCTCCTCGATCTTGATCTCGAGGTCGTCGGGGCCGGTCCAGTCCGGGTGCCGGCACGCGCTGCGCTGGTCGATGCCGACCGGCAGGTCGCGCATATCGGCCACGCGGTCGGAGATCTTGTGGCCAAGCAGCATGCCGCCCCCGCCCGGCTTGGCGCCCTGCCCGACGACAACCTCGATCGCGTCCGCGCGTCGAAGGTCGTCGGGGTTCATGCCGTAGCGCGAGGGCAGGAGCTGATAGACGAGCATGCGCGAATGCTCGCGCTCCTCGGGCGTCATCCCGCCGTCGCCGGTGGTCGTGCTCGTGCCCATCTCGCTCGCGCCGCGCCCAAGCGCCTCCTTGGCCGGTCCCGACAGCGCGCCGAAGCTCATGCCCGCGATCGTGACCGGGATGTCGAGCTTGATCGGCTCCCGCGCGAAACGAGTACCGATCACGACGTCGGTCGCGCAGCGCTCGCGATAGCCCTCCAGCGGATACCGGGAGACGCTGGCGCCCAGGAACAGGAGGTCATCGAAGTGCGGAACCTGGCGCTTGGCGCCGAAGCCCTTGATCGAGTAGATGCCCTCGCGGGCGGCGCGCTGGATCTCGGCGATCGTGGTGCGATCGAAGGTCGCCGACTCGCGGAGCGCCGGGCCCACGCGCCCGGTGGCGTGGCGACCGTCTTCGCTGATGGCCAACTAGTGGACCTCCTCAAAACATCGCACCCGAAATGGCGGCCCCGGATGACCCTCGTGCGGGGCCCGCTCGGCATCCCGCCTCGCCGACGGCCGGGCCCCGCACGAGTCGTCCGGCTGCTGCGTCCCGCCACCGGCTTCGCCGGCGGCGCCGGCCTCGCGCAGCGCTGCTGCCTCGGGGGCAGCCCGCTCGGCATCCAGCCTCGCCAATCGCCGGGCCGCCCCCGAGTCATCCGGCTGGCTCCTGCGTCCTTGCCTGACGGCCCCCGGACCTCGCCATTTCAGGCACAACGTCTCAACGAGGCCCACTAATAGCTCCCGAGGTTGTCGATGTGGAAGTTGTAAAGCCGTCGAGCGGAGCCGTAGCGGCGGAACGCGTCGGGGTCGAGGTCGTTCAGGCCGGCTTGCGCCAGCAGCTGCGCCACCTGCGTCCGGTGCTCCTCGCGTAGCTCCTTCTCGACGCAGTCGGCGCCCAGTCCCGCGACCTCGCCGCGCACGTAGATCCGCGCCTCATACAGCGAATCTCCGAGCGCATCGCCGGCGTCGCCGCACACGACGAGCGTCCCGCGCTGGGCCATGAAGCCGCTCATGTGGCCGACGGACCCGCGCACGACGATGTCCGCGCCTTTGAGCGAGATGCCGCAGCGTGCCGAGGCGTCGCCGTGGATGGCCAGCAGGCCGCCGTGGGCGGTTGCCCCGGCCGACTGGGACGCGCTGCCCTCGACGATCACGTTGCCCGACATCATGTTCTCGGCCACTCCGACGCCGCAGTTTCCGCGGATGCGCACGGTGGCGCGCTTGTTCATGCCGGCGCAGTAGTACCCGACATGCCCATCGATCGCGACCTCGTAGGCAGCGTCGAGGCCGGCCACGATCGCGTGCTTGCCGCCTGGGTTCACCACGCGCACGCGCGATGCCTCGCCATCGTGCAGGCGCTGGTTCAGCTCGCGCACGCTCTCGCGCGCCAGATCGATGGTCAGCAGCTCGTTCGCGGCGGCGTCGGGAGCCGCCTCCCGCGTGGCATCCGGGGCGGCCATCAGGCCACCAGCGTCCGGCCCCAGCTGTAGACGTGGCCGGGCTCGGGCTCCCAGTTCACCGCCTCCTCGGCTCCGGGGAGCGTGGCGATGGCGCGGTACTCGGAGGCGATCGCAACCCAGTCCTCGGTCTCCGCCATTACGGCCGGCTTGCAGGCGATCGGGTCGCGCAGGACCGCAAAGCCGTCGGCCGTGCCGACGGCGAACGTGTAGAAGCCGTCCAAATCCTCGAGACAGCCTTCGAGCGCCTGCTCGAGCGTGGCGCCCTCGTGCAGGCGCCAGGTCAGATAGCCGGCTGCCACCTCGGTGTCCGAGTCGGTGCGGAAGCGGATCCCGGGGCGGCGCAGCTCGCGGCGCAGGCGGTTGTGGTTAGACAACGAGCCGTTGTGCACCAGGCAGAGGTCGAGACCGGTGGAAAACGGATGCGAGTGATCCGTCGTCACGCGGCTTTCGGTCGCCATCCGGGTGTGGCCGAGGGCATGGCTGCCGCCAAGCTCGTGCAACGCGAATCGCTGGACGAAGTCGCGCGGCTGACCGGCTTCTTTGTAGATCTCGATCGAGCTCCCGGTGCTCATCAGCGTCAGCTCGGGATGCATCTCGGAGAGCCAACGCTCCGCCTCTTCGGCGTCAGCGGCGATCGTCACTGTCGCGTGCGAGGCCCGGACCTGCGGCGGCGAGGCGCCACCGAATCCCTGCGCAAGCTGGATCGCGAGGCGCTTCCAATCCGGTTGCTCGGCCGGCGAGTGGAGCGAGACCTTGCACCAGCCGTCAGGCGCGGGATCGCGGTAGAAGGCCACGCCGGCGCTGTCCGGACCTCGGTCGGACAGCTGCTCGAGCATCCGCGCCAACATCAGACCAAG
Source organism: Solirubrobacterales bacterium (assembly GCA_019239445.1). Lineage (GTDB taxonomy): Bacteria > Actinomycetota > Thermoleophilia > Solirubrobacterales > Solirubrobacteraceae > Palsa-465. The sequence goes on along the minus strand of JAFAZV010000201.1, from coordinate 4,619 downwards.
TTCTTCCTGCAGCGCGTCGGTCTTCATGTAGAGACCGGCAATTCCACACATGGTGTTCAGCGTAGACACTGCGTGTCAGCGCTCCAATGGCGCCCGGAGGCACAGTTTCACCCGCAAATGTGGTGGCTGGCTCTACTTCCCCGCCGGCGTCCAGACCCCCAGCTGCTTCTGCGCACGCTTGACCACGTGCAGCGCTTCACGGAGGTCAGCGTGAGCGATTGGTGCAAGCTGGTCAGGGTTGATGAGGTTGTCCGGCGCCGCGCCGGCGGAGATCCGGTCGGCGTGATGCTCGAACCGGACTCGCGTGATCACGTCGAACGCCTCGGCGAGCGCTTCGGCCAGGCGACGATCGATACCTCCCGTGCTCGCGACCGCTTCGAGCCGCTCGAGCGTGGCGGAGACCGTCACGCTGTGCGCGAGCGCGTGGAAGCGCACGAGGTTGACGAGCGGGATGATCGCGCCCCGTTTGAGATCGACGCGCTCCGGCGGATCCCCGTTTCGGCCCGTGACGAGCTGACCGCGGAAGCCGACGGCGACCGGGAAGCCACTCGCGGTGCGAGCCATCAAGCGCATGAAGTCCGGGCGAGCACGGGCGGCCCGCATGTGCTCGGTCAGCTGCGGCGCGATTGTCAGCCCGCCCGCCGCCGGCCGGAAGTCGAAGGCCACACTGGCCCGGATCAGGTGCGACTCGTCGGGGATGCGCAGGCACTCATCGAAGGTCCGCAGCCAGTCGCCCTTGGACATGCGCCACAACCGCTTGCGCGCCATCACGCCGTTGTTGTCGATCCCGATGCCACACCGAGCCAGCCCGTCGTTGACGTCGCTGCCCAGGCGCTCGAAGTAGGCGTCGACATGCGCCTCCTCACCCGGCTCGGGGTCGGCGTAGGCGAGCGCGTTGTCCTGGTCCGAGGCGAGCGTGAATTCCCTTCGCGCGGCGCTCCCGAGGTCGAGCCATGCCCAGGCGACCGGCGCCTCGCCATGGCGCCAGATCGAGAAGTCGATCAGCCGCGCGACGACCGCGTCGTGCTGGAGGCTCAGCACGCGCCCCAGGTCACGCGCGGGCACGCCGGCGCGCAGCAGGAGCATGAACACTTTCGGCAGCTGTCCGACGGCGTGCACCAGCTCGTCCTCGTCTGCGGCTCCGAGGATCAGGTGGCGCAGCGCGATCGGGCTACGGGCGTCGAGGCCGAGCAGATCGGACGCCGAGAGCACGCCGCACACGCGGCCGCCGTCGAGCACGGCCAGGTGCTCACCGCCGCTGGCCAGCATGTCGATCGTCGCCTCGACCGCCAGCTGCGAGGCCGGGACGGAGACGAGCGGGTGGCGGACGATCTCGCGCACTGGCCCGTCCAGGCTCGTTGCCGTGTCCGCGACGGCGTCCCGCACCTCGGCGTCGGTGACGATGCCGACCTCCTGAGCGGAGAGCTGCACGAGCAGCGCCGAGACGCCGTCGGCGCTGAGCTGGGCCGCCGCTTCGCGCACCGTCCGGCCGGGCTCGCAGAACGCCGGCGGACGCATGATCGCCGCCACCGGCGTGGTCCCGACGTCGAGTAGCCCGTGGACGGTTTCGCCTGCGCCGGTCAGCCGCTGGCGCATCGTCTGGGCCACGTACGCTGCGCCGGCCTGGGTGCCGAGGCTGCGCCGAGCCGGCGCAGCGCCGACGAACGCGCAGGACGAGCGCTCGCGTGCGCGGACGGTGAACGCCGGCGCCATGCCCGTGAGGAGCGAGGGGTGGCCGAACGTCTCACCCGGCTCGAGGATCTGGATCACCTCCCCCTCGTGCAGCAGGTCCATCGAGCCGGTCAGGATCACCCAGACCCCGGGCGCGGGAGGACCGTCCTCGACGAGCACCGGTTCGCCGGGTTCAAACGTCTGCTCCTCGGCGCTTTGCACGAGCGCGCGGAGCTCCTCCGGCGTCAGCTCATCGAACGGCGGCTGCCGGGCCAGGAATGTGTTTAAGTGCTCCATGTCGAGCCCCGCAATTGTGTTCGCTACGCGCCTGTGACTCGTCCGAGCGACGTGGGAGCCTAATTCTGCAGCTCAACAGAGGAGGGAGAGCAGATGGCAGACGCGCCAGCGCCGGAACACGACGAACTTGTCTACCAGTCGGCCGGTCTACCCAAGACGACGAACTGGTGGGGCGCGTTCGTAATCGGGCTGGCGGGGACGATCCTCGTCACCGGTATCGCGCCGGTGATGGTGACCTCACTCGGCGCCGCCTCCGTACCCGTGATCGTCGTCATCACGATCAGCGGCTACATCGTCTGCCTGCTGCTGGCCGAACTCTCGGCGATGATGCCCGATCGCGCCGGCGGGCTGCCCTCCTACGCCTATCCGGCCTACAAGGACCGCTGGCCACGGTTCGCCGAGCACGTCAACGGCTTCACCGCTTGGGCCTACTGGCTCGGCTGGTTCCCGGTGGCGCCGCTGAACATGATCTTGGCCTCGTACTACATCGTCGATCGGTTCAACCTGAGCCAGGCCGGGTTCACGCCGATCCACACCAAGATCGCCTGGTGGACGCTCGGCATCTCGATCGGCGGGATCATCCTGCTGGGCATTCCCGCTATCCGCGGGCTGCGCTTCGGCACTGTGTTCGCCACGGCGCTGGCGCTGCTGTCGATGATCCCGCTGACGTTCCTCGCCATCTCGTGGATTTTCCATCCCTCGGTCGTCGACTTCGGTCAGCTCTGGCATTTCCGCCACACGGATGGGAGCAGCTTCTTCAGTCCGCTGTTCGGCCACGGTTGGCTCACCTTGTCCATCGCCTTCTCGTTCCTGTTGACATGGAACGTGATCGCGATGGAGGCAGCCGCGTGCTACATCGGCGAGACGCGCGACCCCGATCGCGACGCCAAGATCGCGATGAACCTCGAGGGTCTCTACGGCCTGTTCATCTACACGATGATCCCGGTCGCGTTCATCATCGTGATCGGGCTGAAAGGGCTCGGCAACGCGGCGCTCACCGATCCGAAGACGATCTTCGTGACGTTCAGCTCCAAGGTATTCGGCACGGGCGCCGGCAGCAGCCTGCTCGAGTGGCTGATCGCGATCATGCTGATCCTCGCGCTCATCCTCTCCGCCCTGAACGCCATCACCGGCACCGCCCGCTCGCTTCACCAGATGTCGACTGACGGCCAGTTCCCGCGCTTCTTCCAGCACGTCAACAAGCACGGCGTCCCGAATCGGTCGATGTACTTCAACATCGTCTGCTCGATCGCCGTCGTGTTCATGGGCGGCGCGGTCGAGATCTACACCTTCTCCAACGTCGGCTACCTCGCCTCCTTCATCCCGGTGCTGATCGGCTATTTCCTGCTGCGCAAGTACCGGCCCAACCTGCGCCGGCCCTTCAAGCTGCCCGAGTTCATGAAATGGGTCGCGCTCGGGATAGCGGGGATGTACCTGGTGATCTACTTCTGGGGCGGTCCGACCTACGCCTCCTGCGCCTGTAATGCCGCCGGCCGCAAGACGCTGCCGTACTACTTCATCGGCATCGCCGTGCTGCTGTCCTACGTCGTGCTGTGGGCGTACCGCAAGTACGTCGAGGACAAGCGACACGCGCCGGCCGAGGCCAGCGCCGCGATGACGCCCACCGGCGCCAGTCCGTGACCTTGGCACTCCGCGGCGGCAGCTCCCCGGCCGGCGAGGAGACCGCCATCGACGGACCGTTCACGCGCATCCTGCTCGCCTCCGAAGGACGCCCGTTCTCGGACGCGGCGATCGAACGCGCGCTCGAGCTCGCGCGAGCCGGTCGCGCGAGCGTGCACGTGTTCTCGATCGCGCGCGTGCACGGTACCGGGTTGGGCTTCCCGAACCCTGGCCTCTTGCCCACCAAGCGCGAGTGGCAGGAGCAACGGGAGATCGTGCGCAAGGCGGTGGCGCGACTGCGACGTAGGGGGATCGAGGCCGAAGGCCACGTGCTCGGCACGCGCAAGGCGACGAAACGGATCTGCGACGAGGCGCGCAAGGAGGGCTGCGACGCGATCGTGATGACGGCCGACCCAGACCGCAACCGGCTGGTCGCCGACATGATGTGGACCCAGGAGCCGCAGCGGGTGCGCCGGCGGGCGAAGGTGCCCGTGTTCCTGGTGGCGGGCGAGTAGCCGGCGGGCGTCAGAAGGCGGGCGGCGGCCCGGCTCGGTCTCTGGCTTTTGCCGGGCGCCAGGCGACCAAATCGCATGCAAGCGGCGGCCATCCGGCGCGCTTTCATGCGTTCGGGCGACAAATCGACCAGAACGCTTGCAAGCGGCTCGATCGGCCGGCGAATGCATGCGTTCTGGTCATGGCGAGCCGCGGTTGGGCGCCGGCGAACGCGTTCGCAGATCGCCGTACCGTTCGAAGGCGCCGGCAAATCCCGGCGCTCACGAACGCTGGAGCGATTTCTCCGACGTGGTGTTCGTCAGCGCCGAGCTACACCGGCGTAATCGAACGCTACGGCGATCTGGGAGGGGTTTGGGGGTGCCAGCCGGCGCTCGAACGCGTTCGCCGGCGCCCAACCGCGGCTTCGCCATGACCAGAACGCATGCATTCGCCGGCCGATCGAGCCGCTTGCAAGCGTTCTGGTCGATTTGTCGCCCGAACGCATGAAAGCGCGCCGGATGGCCGCCGCTTGCATGCGA
>JAFAZV010000455.1 GCA_019239445.1 Solirubrobacterales bacterium | reverse complement strand
CTCCTTTGCGGCGCTCGTGGCCGATCGCGTGGAGCCGAATCTGACGCCGTCGGTGGCGCGGCCGGACCCGGCGCCGGCCACGGCGGCGCGTCAGCGCCGGTTCGAGCGCAAGGACACCGAGCAGTACCACGTGTGCGTCGGCGGCTCGGGCCTGTCGCGCCACGATGATCGACGCTTCGCGCTCCGCGTGCTCGACACGATCTTCGGCGGCACCTCCTCGTCGCGCCTCTTCCAGGAGGTGCGCGAGCGCCGGGGCCTTGCGTACGCCGTGTACTCGTTCACCAGCGCCTACCAGGACACGGGCCAGGTCGGCCTCTACGTCGGGACGCGCACGGACAACCTGGCCGAGGCGATGAGCGTAGTCGGCACCGAGCTGAGCCGGTTGCGGGACCAGCCGGCGACGGAGGATGAGCTGACGCGGGCGAAAGAGAACCTGAAAGGGCGGGTGGTGCTGGCGCTCGAGTCGACGGGCGCGAGGATGAACCGCCTCGGCTCGGAGATCCTCGCCGGGGCCCCGCTGCTGTCGCTGGACGAGGTCGTGGAGCGAATTGACGCCGTCACGCTCGAGGACCTGCAGGGACTCGTGGCGGAGCTGTGGGGCTCGGAGCGCCTGTCCGCCGCGGGCATCGGGCCCGAGGAGGCGAAGTTCGACGAGGCGCTGACCGCGGTCGACCCGGGACTGGCGGCCGAGGCGGTGGGTTGATCAAGGTCGCAGTTGCGGGCGCCGCCGGGCGCATGGGGCAAACCGTCTGCAGCGCAGTCGAGCGGGCGAGTGACATGGAGCTGACGGGGCGTGCCGATCCGGCGCTCGGCACGAGCGTCTCGGACGTGCTCGAAGCCAGCGAGGTGCTGGTCGACTTCACCGTGGCCGAGTCGGCGCTCGAGAACGCACGGGCAGCGGTGGCGGGCGGCGTGCACGTCGTGATCGGGACAACCGGATTCGATCCTCGCGAGCTCGAAGGCGCTACCGGTGCCAACATCTTCATCGCTCCGAACTTCGCCATCGGCGCGGTGCTGATGATGCGGTTCGCCGCCGAAGCGGCCAAGCACATGAGGAGCGCGGAAATCATCGAGCTGCACCACGACCGCAAGCTCGATAAGCCGAGCGGCACCGCGGCCCGCACCGCCGAGCTGATGGGCGGCGAAGTGCCGGTCCACTCCGTGCGCCTGCCGGGCCTCGTCGCTCACCAGGAGGTGATCCTCGGCGACGTCGGCCAGACCCTTACGATCCGCCACGACTCGATCGACCGCGAATCGTTCATGCCGGGCGTGCTCCTCGCCGTGCGGCGGGTCGCCACGCTCGAGGACTCGCCCGTGGTGGGGCTCGAGCGGCTGCTCTAGGCGCTCGCGAGTCCTCGTAACTCGCCCGTCCGCGGGCGCGAGCCCTCGCGACCCGCGCCCGTCTATGAGCGCGGAGTCCCGGCGACCAAAACGCAAGGCTGCGAACGCGCCGGCCGGCGCTTGCTCGCGATCTGGTCAATATTTCGACCGAACATGAGACAGCGCGAAGCGACGCCGGCGTAGTCATGCGATTTGGTCGGTGGCGGGTCAGGCGTGGCCGCGGGCCGGGCGGTCGGCCCCTGTTGCTACCGAACACGACGGGGGCCGCCGGGAGGGATCGGCCCCCGCGCGCGGTATCTTGTGAGCGTTAACAGCTCCGGACCGGCCCGGGAGGTCGTGATGATGTGGACCAAGAGCGTGCTCGTTGTCGCCAACGTGACTTCCACCTCGCCGGAGCTGCTGGAGACGCTTCACGCACAGGCCGAACGCGAGCCAACGCAGTTCACCCTCGTCGTGCCGGCGACTCCCGTCGGCGGGGGACGCCAGGCGGCGAGCGAGAAGCTGAACAGCGCGCTGGAGCAACTACGGGCGGCCGGTCTGAACGTCCAGGGCAGCGTCTGCGATCCGGATCCCGTGTGCGCGGTCACGGAGGCGTGGGATCCGAAGCGCTACGACGAGATCATCGTCTCGACGTTGCCGATGAAGTTCTCGAAGTGGCTGCACGCCGGGTTGCCGGAGCGGATCGCGAAGCTGACCGATGCCCCGGTCACACACGTCGTCTCCCAGCCGCCACGGCCGGCGCATCGAAGCGAGCCGCCGCCGCCCCACGACGACGCCGCCGCCGGTCTCGGGCCGCTGTCCGTGCTGGGCTGGGGCGCGGTCAAAGATTGAGTCCCGGCGCCTCGGCCGACCGCGCCCGATGCGATAATCAACGCGGATGGAGGCGAACCTAGGCGCGATCCTGACCGCGATGGTCACGCCCTTTGGCGCGGACGGGAAGCTGGATGAGGAAGCGGCCGTCCGCCTCATGCACCATCTCGTGGAGCACGGGTCCGACGGTCTCGTCGTCTGCGGCACGACCGGCGAGGCGGCGATGCTCGCCGACGACGAGCACCTGAGGATGATCGAGCTGGCGGTGAGCGAGATGCGCGGGCGGGGCACGATCGTCGCCGGCGTCGGCTCGAACGACACTCGCCACGCCGTCTGGTTGACCGAACGGGCCACCGCGCTCGGCCCCGACGCGCTGCTCTCGGTCAACCCGTACTACAACCGTCCGAGCCGGCGCGGGATCGTACGCCACTACGAGGAAGTCGCGCGCGCCACCGATCTGCCGATCCTGCTTTACAACATCCCGCAGCGGACGGGCGCTGACCTGCCGAACGACCTACTCGCCGAGCTAGCTCAGATCGAGAACATCGTCGGGGTGAAGCAGGCCAATCCGGCGAACCTGGCCAAGGTCGAGGGCCTTCGGATCTACGCGGGAAACGATGATCTGCTGGCCGACGTGCTCGACCTCGGCGAGCCGGGTGGGATCCTCGTCGCCAGCCACATCTTCGGGCCCGAGATGCGGCGCATGGTGGACGAGCCCGATCGCCGCCGGGAGATCAGCGGCGGCCTGCTCGACGCGTTCGATGATCTGGCCATCGCTCCGCTCGCGTGCAGCGTCAAAGCCGCGCTCAACCTGCTCGGCCTGAACGTCGGCGCGCCGCGGCTGCCGTACGTCGAGCTTGACGAGCAGGAGACGCAGACGATCCGCGCGATGCTCGAGCGGCACGGGGTGTTGCAAGCCGCGCAGGCGTGAGCGGCACCCTCCGGGTCCTGCCGCTGGGCGGCCTCGGCGAGATCGGCAAGAACATGACGGTCGTCGAATACGACGGGCGCATCGTCGTCGTCGACACCGGCCTGCGCTTCCCGACCACGGACATGCTCGGGATCGACCTCGTGCTGCCCGACTTCACCTATCTGCGCCAGCGGGCGGCCGATATCGAAGCGATCGTGATCACCCACGGTCACGAGGATCATCTGGGGGCGCTGCCCTGGGTACTGCGCGAGCTCGGCGGCGCCCAGGCGCCGGTCGTCTACAGCGGCCGGCTCACGGTAGCCATGGCGCGCTCGAAGCTGGATGAGCACAACCTCCGCGATTGTGCGCTCGAGGACGTCGCTCCCGGACAACCGTGGACGATCGGCCCATTCAATCTCGAACTCATCCACATGACCCATTCGATTCCCGACGCAGTCGCTGTGGCTCTGACCACGGAGCTCGGGACGGTGCTGGTGACCGGCGATTACAAGTTCGATCAGACCCCCGTCGATGGCCCGCCAGCGGACGTCTCGCGGCTCGCCGAGCTCGGGCGCGAGCGGCTGCTACTGCTCTGCGGCGACTCGACCAACGCCGACCGGCCGGGCTTCTCGCCCTCGGAGCGGACGATCGGGCCGCACCTGGAGGAAGTCTTCGCCCGGGCGCCGGGCCGGATCGTCGTGACCAGCTTCGCGTCGAACATCCACCGCGTCCAGCAGGTCATCGACGCGGCTGCGGCACTCGGGCGCAAGGTCTCGCTAGTCGGGCGCTCGATGCGCAAGAACGTCAACATCGGGCGCTCGCTCGGGCATATCGAGGTGCCGGAGGGACTGTTGATCCAGCCGCAAGAGGTCGAGGACTGGCCCGATCACAAGGTGATCGTGATCTCGACCGGCTCGCAGGGTGAGCCGCTGTCGGCGCTCCGGCGCATGGCCCACAACGACCACCGCATGATCAAGCTGCACGAGGGAGACACGGTGGTCTTCTCGGCCACGCCGATCCCCGGCAACGAGCGGGCGGTGAACGAGACGGTCGACCGTCTGTACCACATCGGATGCAACGTGATCACGCCGCGCGACGCCCCGATCCACGCCTCGGGACACGGTTACGTGGAGGAGCTCAAGCTGATGCTGAACCTGGTCAAACCACGTTTCGTGATGCCGGTTCACGGGGACTTCAAGCGGCTGCATCTCCACGCCGAGCTCGCGGACGCCGTGGGGATCGATCCGGATTGCGTGTTTCAGTGCGAGAACGGGCTGCCACTCGAGATCGACGAGCGCGGAGCACGGCTCGGGGAGCGAGAGCAGTCGGGCATGATCTTCGTCGACGGCGTCGACATCGGCGATCCGAGCGACGTCGCGCTGCGCGACCGCAGGATGCTTTCCGCGGACGGCATCTTCATCGTCGTGGCGACGATCTCCGAGCAGAGTGGACGCCCGGTCGCTGACACCGAGGTGATCTTCCGCGGCGTGCCGTTCGTCGAGCAGGCAGACGGGCTCGTGGCGGACATTCGCGCGGAGGTCGAGCGGTCACTCGAGCGCTCGGCCGTGGACGGCATCCGCGAGATCGACCTGCTCCAGCAGGAGCTGCACGACGATCTCGCGGCGTTCGTCTACGACCGGCTGCGCCGGCGCCCGATGGTGCTTCCGGTCGTGGTCGAGGTCTGAGCCTCCCCATCGACGGCCGCGGGCGCCCGCTCCAGCGGCAGCCGGACCACGAAGCGCGTGCCGCCACCCCGCCGCTGATCGAGCCTGACGGTGCCGCCGTGCGCCTCGGCCACCGCCCGCACGATCGCCAAGCCCAGCCCCGACCCCCGTGCGCCGTCGCGCCCGCCGCGGACAAAGCGCTCGAAGATGCGCTGCCTGAGCTCGGGCGGGATCCCTGGCCCGTCATCCTCGACGGTCATGATCGCCGTGCCGCCCTCGGCGACCGTACGCGCACGCACCCGCGTACCCGGAGGCGTGTGCCGGAGCGCGTTCTCGAGCAGGTTGAGCGTCATTCGGTGGAGGTCGTCGCGCACGCCCGAGACGACGGCCGGCTCGGCATCGACGGCGAGGTCGTGCTCCTCGGCCACCGGGCCCAGCTCCCCGGCCGCCTCCATCAGCACATCGCCGAGGTCGGTCGAGCGCCGCG
>JAFAZV010000402.1 GCA_019239445.1 Solirubrobacterales bacterium | reverse complement strand
TTCGGCGAGTTCATGACGCGCGGGTTTCAGATCCATCTCGAGGAGGGCCGCTGGACCTACGAGCTCGCCTACCGCCTGTTCTTCCAGCGCTCACTCCGTCGCCGAGCCGCTCAGCGAACCATGTCTCGCCGGACGCAACGAAGCTGTCCGTACGCGGCTTCCACACGACCGGCGGCACAACCGCGCTCGAAGCGCGCGCGGTCGGCTGTTCGCTGATCAACTACGGCCGCGGCATCGCCCATGTCCGCGCCCACGCTCGCGCGCTGCGCGACATGGACCTGGCCGAGTGGGCGCCGGAGCGCTCGGCGCTGAACGCCGCCATCGCGCGCGCACTCATCCAAGGGCGCCGGCCGCCCATGAACGTCGAGGCGCTTCCCGACGCTGCGGCGCTCGTGGCGGCGCTGGCCTACGGCGTGGACAGCTCAGGCGCCAGAAGCCCGAACAAGACTCCGTCCTGACGGCCGCCGTGGCGTTCGTAGGCCTGACGGCGGACGCCCTCGCGGGTGAAGCCGGCCGCGCCGAACGTCCGCAGCGCGGGGGCGTTGAAGCCATAGACCTCAGCCTCGACGCGAAACATGCCCTCGCGCTCGATCAGCTCGCGCGCGGCGGCGTGCGCGGCGGCTGTGCCGAGCGCGCGTCCGCGGAAGTCGGGATGAAGCATCAGCGAATGCACCTCGCCTATACGGCTGCGGGGGTTGCGGACGCTCAGGCGAGCGGCGCCGACTCGCTCGCCGTTGCGGAGCACGAAAACCACGAACTCATCCGCGGCGAGCTCGGCCGCCAGACGCTCCGCAGTGTCGGGCCGCAACGCGTCGGCCGTACTGGGCTCACGCGCCAGCTGTTCCAGCCATGGCAGATCAGCCGCGGTGGCGCGACGCACGGAGAGCTCGTGAGGCATCGGCGCGGAGGCTACGCGTTCAAGGATCCGGCTCGCGCGGTCCCCACGCGCGTCCCGCATTCGGCGAGGTCGTAGCCGCCGAAGCCGGCGACGCGAGTCGTGAAGGCGCGGCTGGCCAGGAGGTTGGCGAGCGCCTCGGTGGCGGGGTACTGGCTCCAGCGCCGGTCTAACCAGACCTCGACCCGGTGCTCTTCGAGCGGGTCGAAGCGCAGGTCGAACGCGCGAGCGGCACTTTCGGTGGTCAGGGCCGCGCAACCCAGCAGCGCCGCGCTGCGCGCGGCATCGAGGTGACCGTCCGCTCGTTGGCCGGGACGCATTCTCAACCCGGCCCGGGCCGCGGCCCGCTCGAGCGCCTGCTGGCTGGCGGCGCCGGACTCGCGCTGCACGATCTCGCCCTCCAGGAGCGCCTCGAGCGACGACGGGGGGTGCGTGCGCGGCGTGGCAAGGCCAACCTGCCAGCGAGCAAGGTGAAGGCGGATGACTGGGAGCGGCGGCCTCGGGAAGGCGTCCTCGGGGCCGTGGACGACGCATCCGTGCAGGGTTCCGCGCGCAAGTGCCGCGAGGGCGGCTCCGGTCGAGGCGGAGAGGGCGAGCAGCCTGGAAGGACCTCGCGCCTGTAGAGCGGCTTCGGCAATGCCGAGCGCGGGATCGCAGCCGGCGAGGACGAGCCCGGCGGGGATCGCACCCGGGAACAGGCGAAGCTTGCCGTTCTCGACCACGCCGTCCGCACTCGCCCACGCGGCGCCAGCCGCGCCGTGGTCGGCCAGCTCGGCCGCCACGAGCTGATCGTCGACGCGAGCGACGCGGACGACCGCGCCATCAGGGAGAGGCTTGCCGAGCGCGGGCACAACAGCCGCCGCGAGCGGCGAGAACAGATCCTCAGCACTGGTCGTCAGCGCGCGAGCCAGGCGGAGCGCAGCTCCGACGGCGGGAACGTTGCGGCCGGATTCGACCGCGGCGACGAGCTGGCGGCTGACGCCGGCCCGGGCGGCGAGCTCGGTTTGGGTCAGACCAGCTTGGAGACGGCGCTCGCGTAAGCGCGAGGGGGTGCGATCGGATGCCATGATTCTGGTTATGCTGCCAGCATTCTGGCAAGCGAAAGGGAGGTCTGCGTGTCGAGCATGGTCCGGAGGTTCGGTGCAGCCGCGCTCATGGCGATCGCCGCGAGCGGAGCCCTGGCCGGCTGTGGCAGCAGCAACTCGTCTTCGAGCAGCACTCAGGCCTCGGCTTCGACGTCGAGCTCGAGCGGGGGCGGCGCCGGCACTCAGCTGACGGTGCTCGCGGCGGCATCGCTGAAGAAGGTGCTCCCGCAGATCGACCCGAGCCCGAAGTACACGTTTGGCGGCTCGGGCGCGCTCGCGACCGACATCGAGCAGGGCGCGCCGGCCGACGTCTTCGCCGCCGCCAGTGCTAAGCAGCCGGCGGCGTTGTATGCCAAGGGTCTGGTGAGCAAGCCGGTCAGGTTCGCCACCAACACGCTGGTGCTGGTCGTCCCCAAGGACAACCCGGCGCACATCACGAACGTAGACGACGTCACAAAGCCCGGGGTCAAGCTCGTGATCTGCAGCGCGAACGTTCCTTGCGGCGACTACGCGCGCGGCGTGTTCAAGAACCTCGGGATCACCGAGGCGGCCATGAAGAACGTCGTCAGTCAAACCGCCGATGTCAGCCAGACCCTGGCACAGGTGGCGCTTGGCCAGGCCGACGCCGGCTTTGTCTACATCACCGACGCGAAAGCCGCGAGCGGCAAGGTCGAGGTTGTGCGCCTGCCTGAAAAGGCCAAGCCGGGGGCGAAGGACTACATCGCCGTCGTCAAGGCGAGCAAGAACCAGTCGGCGGCGAAAGCCTACGTCGCGTCCGTGCTCTCGCCCAGCGGACAGGAGAAGCTGAGGGCGGCGGGCTTCGGCAAGCCGTGAGCGGTGCCCTCGCGGAGCGAGCGCCAGAAGGGCGTGACCGACCACGTTCGGCGCCGGCGTGGCTCGGCCGGATGCTCCTGGCGCTGGCCGCGACGCTGTTGGCCGCGGTCGTGCTCGGGTTTCTCCTCCTGCCGATTGTCGCGCTGATCACCTACCAGCCGATCGATGAGCTGATCCACGGCTTCGGGACCAAGGTCGCGACTGACGCAATCCTCGTCTCGCTCAAGACGAACGCGATCGCTTTCGCGCTGATGATCGGGCTCGGAACTCCGTTTGCCTACCTAGTCGCCCGCCGGCGGTTCCCCGGGCGCAGTGTGCTCATCACCGTCGTCGAGCTGCCGCTGGTGATGCCGCCCGCTGTGGCCGGCCTCGCGCTGCTGGTCGCGTTCGGCCGCCTTGGCCTGCTCGGGCACACCCTGAGGGGGCTCGGCATCGACCTCGCCTTCAGCCAAGCCGCCGTCGTGCTGGCGATCCTGTTCGTCGCCAGCCCGTTCTATCTCCGCGGCGCGCTGGCCGCGTTCGAAGGGGTTGACCCGACCCTTCTCGACGTTGCCGGGACGCTCGGCGCGGGCCGCCTGCGGCGGATGCTCGCCGTCGCCATCCCGCTGGCAGGAGCCGGCCTCGGCGCCGCTGCCGCCGTGGCGTTTGCCCGGGGCGTCGGAGAATTCGGCGCCACGATTCTGTTCGCGGGAAGCTTCCAGGGCACGACCCAAACCCTCCCGCTGGCGGTCTACTCGCTGTTCGAGGCGAACCTCGACCAGGCCATAGCCATCGGTGTGCTGTTGATAATCCTCAGCGCCGCGATCCTCCTCGGCTCGAAGCTGCTGGTGCATACATGGACCTCCTCGCGATCGACATCACCCTCCCGCGGCGATCGTTCGAGCTTCGCGCCGAGCTGACAATCGGCGCCGAGACGATCGCGCTCGTCGGTCGATCTGGCGCCGGCAAGACGTCGCTGCTGCGGGCGATCGCGGGGCTCGAGACCCGAGCCCAGGGGCGGATCGCGCTCGGCGCGCGGGCGTGGCTCGATACCGCGCGCGGCGTCCACGTGAGCCCGGAGCGCCGGCGCGTCGGCTACCTGCCCCAGGACTACGGGCTGTTCCCGCATCTCACGGTGGCGGGGAACGTTCGTTTCGCGGCCAGGCGCGGACGCCCCGACCTGCTCGAGCGGCTGCACATCTCGCACCTGAGCCGCGTCCGGCCCGCGCAGCTCTCCGGCGGCGAACGTCAACGCGCGGCGCTGGCCCGTGCGCTCGCCCGTGAGCCGCAGGTGTTGCTGCTCGATGAGCCGTTCGGCGCCCTCGACACCGTCACTCGTCAGCACGTTCGCGCCGAGCTTGCCGACCTGCTCGCCGGCTTGCGGCTCCCGGCTCTCCTCGTCACCCACGCCTTCGAAGACGCAGCCGCGCTCGGAGACCGCGTAGGCGTGCTCGATGACGGGCGGCTCGTGCAGCTCGCAGGCGCCGACGAGCTCCAGCGAAACCCGGTCAGCGCGCTGGTGGCGGCGCTGACGGGCGCGAACGTCCTCCGCGGTACCGCAACTCCTTCCGCGACCGGTTCGACGATCCGGCTCGACGGGGGCGGCGAGCTGCGCAGCGACGCGCCGGCCAGCGGCGCGGTGTCGCTCTCCGTGCAGCCGTGGGCGTTGGAGCTGACCGACCCACGCGCAGGTTCGGTCACTGACCGCGTGATCAGCGTCCGCCAGGACCGCGGCACGCTCGTCGTCCGGCTCACCCGTTTGACCGTCCACGTCCCGGCGGGCTCCAACGGGCAGCCGCGCCCTGTCCAGGACGAGCTCGTGGGGCTCACGGCCCTTCCGGCCCAGGTCCGCGTTCTCGCCCGCGGCTGAGCCGCGGCGGGCCGCTTCACCTCGCGTTCGTGCCCGGCTCAGGAACGAAATCGGAAGAGGGTGCCCGCCAGCTCCTCGTAGAGCCGGACCGCGCTGATCTCGCCGGCGTCGTCGCCGAAGCGCGCCCGGGCACGGCGATGCACCTGCTCCACGAGCGCACTCAGCTCGACCGGCATGCCCACGTCCCGCGCCAGATCGACGGCGAGGGCGAGATCCTTGCTCACCATCCTCATCGGGAAGGCGTCGTCGTAGTCCCCGTCGCTCAGCACTGGCAGTACGTCGCGGGCGAGGAAGTTGCTGTTCGCGGGCGAGGAGACGAGTGCCTCGTGCAGTGACTCGAGCTTGAGCCCGGCTCGTAGGCCGGTGCCGAGCACTTCGCCTGTCGCCACAGACTGAATGAACCACAGCAGGTTGAGCAGCAGCTTCACGGTGTAGCCGGCTCCATGGCTGCCGACGTGCTTGATCCGGCCCGGGTCGCCCACGGTCTCGAACAGCGGCCGCGCCCGTTCGAGGTCATCGCGCTCGCCGCCGACGTAGATCGCAAGCGTTCCCGCGCGAGCGCCGATTGCCTGTCCGGCGACGGGCGCGTCGAGAAAGGCGACATCCCGGCTGGCAGCCGCGTCGAGGATCCGAAGGCCGAGGGCCCGCGAGCTCGTGCTCATGTCGATCAGGAGCGCTCCCGGCACGAGGGCCTCGACGCCTCGACTCTCGCCCAGCAGCACCGCTTCGACTTGCGGCGGACCCGGGAGCATGGTGATCAGCGCCTGCGCGTTCGTGGCGCACTCGCTCACGGATGCGGCGGGTGTGGCCCCGAGTTGGTGCGCGCGCTGCACCGCGACGCGATCGAGATCGTATGCCATGACCTCGAAGCCGGCTCGGACCAGGTGTGCGCACATCGGGCCCCCCATATGCCCGAGCCCGACGAAGCCGACGCGCCGGATGGGCCCGGCTGAACGCTGCGACGCCGTCACAGCCCGATCCACGTCGTCTTCAGGTAGGTGTACGTCTCGAGGGCATGCAGCGAGCGATCCCGGCCATGGCCCGAGGCGCGAACGCCGCCGAACGGCGTGGCGAGTGAGCTCGCATCGAACGTGTTGACCCACACGGTTCCCGCGCGGAGCGCCGCGGCCAGCCGATGGGCACGGGTGACGTCGGAGCTCCAGACGGCGGCGGCGAGGCCGTATGGCGTGCCATTCGCCAGGGCGACGGCGTGGTCGAGGTCACGCGCCGGCTGGATCGCCAGAACCGGACCGAACACCTCCTCCTGGACGATCTCGTCGGCCGGGTCCTCGGCCTGCACCACGGTCGGCCGCATGTAGTAGCCGCCGGGCACGGGAGCCGTCCGCTCGCCCCCGACGAGCAGCCGCACCGATTCTCGCTCCGCCGCACGCCGCACCCGCTCGAGGACTCCATCGAGGTGCGGCTCGGCGATCAGCGGACCGAGGCGTGTCTCCCGGAGCTGGGGATCACCGGGCGTCAGCGCGGAGGCGAAGGCGACCAGCCGCTCGGACACCTCCTCCGCGCGCTCCTGCGCC
>JAFAZV010000110.1 GCA_019239445.1 Solirubrobacterales bacterium | reverse complement strand
GAGAGCGCGAGCGGATGGGGTCGTGGGCGGCCGGGCCATCGAGAGAGCGCGAGCGGATGGGGTCGTGGGCGGCCGGGCCATCGAGGAAGCGCGAGCGGATGGGGTCGTGGGCGGGCGGGCCATCGAGAGAGCGCGAGCGGATGGGGTGGTGGGCGGGCGAACGAACGAGAGAGCTCGAGCAGACGGCGTCGTGGGCGAGTGAGCCATCGAGAGAGCGCGAGCAGATGGGCGTCGTGGCGGGCGAGCCATCGACGGAGCCGGAGCGCATGGTGTCATGGCTCGAGCCGAAACCGCCCGCCGTGACGCGGGATCCACTTCGACTCGTCCCTGAGCCGCGCGAGTGTCACGAGAGCCTCAAAGAGCGAGCAGGAATTCTGTCTTCGACGAAAGGCGGGATAGTCGCTCGCTCGGGTCGTCGATTCTGGCGCCGTGCTCGCCGCGGTAAAGGACGAGGCGACATTATGCTCTCCCTTGCTACAGGCCGGGAATTCTCGGGGTTCGATCGTTGTCGCGTCGCTTTGGTAGCCGTCGCTGCCTCAGGGCACGGAGCGTTGCTCGCACTTGGGGCGAATCGAGCTCCTTGGCGTCGAGGATCCACGGCGCGCCCCGGGTCACTTGCGTCCCCGGGATGAGGCCCTTGGCAAGGAGCTGCCCGAGGTACTGCGCGCTGATGCCCAGCCTCTTGGCAGCTTCATCGCAGGTGAGGGCGGTGTCGTCACGCCGCTCTGGGTCGCATGCCGGCAGGCGCAGCCGGCTGCGGAGGGTCCGCACGTGCGCTTGGTTCCACGTCTTGCCAGTGCCCGTCCGAGAGCCGACGCGGTTGAGTGTCGATGCGATCGCGTGATCGCTCCACCGTCCAGCCATGCGACGCACGATGGCGATCGAGTCGTCGTCGGTGCAGCGGCGGGTACGACCGCTCGCGGCCTTCGGGATGCGCAGCTCAGTGTGGCGCCCGCCCTGCCAGTGAACCGTGAGGACGATCTCGTTGTGTACGTCATCGACGTCCGCGATGATCTCGCGGATCAGGATCCGAACGATACGCTGCTTCAGCCTCATGTCGGTCGTGTCGTCGTTCCAGACGGCCGGCAGATGCGCGGCGAGGGCACGCAATCGGCCCTCATCGACTTGGATCGAGACGTGGCCACCGGCATCGAATTCGCGCAGGCGCGTCTCGATCGCAGCAACGCGCTCGAGGGCGGCGTTCCACCGGACCTCGAGCTCCGCGGCGACGAGACGCTGATCGGGGTCGACCTTCTCGTGCCGACGGCCGGCGAGCTGTGCTTCGAAGCGAGCCTGCTCGAGCTCGAGTGAGAGTGCCTTGCGTTGCTCGAGTCGCTTGTCGGCGGAGCGCTTCGCCGCTTCGATCGCGGCATCAGTGGCTGGCCCCTCAACAGCGCGAAGGACCTGCGCGGCGATCGCTTGCTCGACGTGGTTGCCCTGAAACGAGATGCACCAATCGGCGCCCCCAGCGAGATGCGAGCGTCGACAGCGAAAGCCGATCGAATGGACGCCGGTCCGTCCGTAGTTGACCTCGAGGACGTGTCCGCAGCGGCGACATCGGAGCAGCCCAGAGAGCAGACTGCGCCCGCCACGTGCGGACTTTCTGCCGGTCGCTGGCTTCATGAAGGTGTTCTCTTCGAGCATCGTCATGTTTCGCAGGAAGTCGTCCCAACTGATGTACCCGGCGTGATGATCGCGGAGCAAGACCTGCCAGGACTGCATCGGCTTTGCGTGATGGTAGGAACGCCGAATGGCGCCGTCGACGATCTGGGTCTTGCTTCCGGATCGGCCATAGGCGTATGCGCCCGCGTAGAACGGGTTGGTGATGACGGCGTGAATCCGGTCGTACGTCGCGGCGGTCCATTCGATCTCGCGGCCGCTGTCCTTGGCGAGGCGGACGACCGGGAGCTGAAGCCCTTCGCGCCGAAACCACAGCAGGGCCTGGCGCACGCTGCCGAGCTCGTGGAACCTGCCAAGTAGAAGGCGAATGACGTGCTGGATGCGCTTGTCCGCGACGAGCTCGATGACGCCAGTAGGCCCGTAGACGAGCCCAGCGGGCAACGGCAGCCGCAGGTCGCCGCGTGCCGCCTTGCCACGCACCGCCTCGAGGGCGCGCTGCCGTAGTGTCGCCATCTCGAACTCGCTCATGATGCCCTTGAGGCCGAGCAGCAGGCGATCGTTGACGATGCGTGGATCATACACGCCATCATGGTCAATCAAGAGGCTGTGCGAGATCGCCCCTACCTCGACGAGGTGCGACCAGTCACGATCGTTGCGCGCGAGGCGCGAGGCTTCGAGCGCTAGAACCGCACCGACCGCCCCCGAGCATACAGCCCCCAACAATCGACGAAAGCCCGGGCGATCAGCGAAGCCAGTGCCAGACCGGCCCATGTCGTCGTCGATCACTTGGACGTCGACGAAGCCGAGGGACCGAGCATGCTCCGCGAGCGCGTACTGGCGACGGCGGCTCTCGAGATGGTCTTTGACTTGTCCGGGGGTCGACTGACGCACGTACACGATGGCCTGGCGGCCGAGGTGGTCAGCCGTGATCTTCGCGCTCATCGCCTGCCCTCCTTTCACTTCCGAGACGTGCTTGCGACGCGTCCAGCAGCAGCTCGGCGAGAGCCTCCACGAGCTCTCGGTCGTCCGGTGAGACCGCGACGCGCGAGATCGACGCGCTCCCGGGCACCAGCTGCAGCGGAAGCTGATTCTTGCTCCTGCGCCTCATCGTTCTCCTCCTCGGTGGGACGACTCGGTCCATGCCCGAGTCTCCCCAACGAGTCGATGAGAGTGCGCAGCTCGATGAGCGCCTCGATGGAGATCTGCGCCGGGCCGGCGATCATGCCGACGCAGCTTGCGGCGTCTGTCATCCACGCCGGGACGGCGCTGATCGCCTCGACGCCGACGCACGAGAGCAACTGCGTTCCGCTTCGGCGGCCACGAGGCAGCACCTCGATCGATTGCCCGAACAGTGGATGCCACGGGTAGTGGATCGTGACGCGCTCAGTTTGGTCGGCGGAATGTGACTCTCGTGAAGGACGCTGCGCGCCGCCGCGCAGGAGCGCGGCGGTGCTCCGGGG
>JAFAZV010000081.1 GCA_019239445.1 Solirubrobacterales bacterium | reverse complement strand
AGCATGTCGTAGAACAGGTAGCCGCTGAGGAACCCGGCTCCGAAAGGCAGGAAGGCCGGACTACCGACCACGGCGTAGAACGCCCACACAAACAGCGCGGCGAGCGGGATGCTCACCGATGGCGGCATCACGAGCCGCATCGGGTCGTTCGGGTGGTCGTGGTGGACGCCATGGATGATCCAGTGAAGCCGCGCGCCGATCCCGCGCTCGGGTTCGAAGTGGAACACGATCCGATGCAGCCAATACTCGGTCAGGGTCCAGAACAGGTAGCCGCCGAGCAGCCACGCCGGAGTCGCCCAGCCCGCGCCGTGAATGACGCCCTCGACGATCATGAACACGATCGCCGGCCCGAACAGCAGCGGCGGCACCGCCGGGTGCACGCGCGAGAGCTTGTCGAGCAGGTCCGACTCGAACATCCGCGGCGAGGCCTTCAGCACCTCGCTGCGGCTGAGGCCGTCGAGCTCCTCTACCGGATGCGTCGCCATGCCGGAAGGATAGCTCCCGGTGTCATGCTTGCGGCAATGCCCGATGCGCGCTGGTTCGCGATCCGCCGCGCTCAGAACCTCAAGCCGGCGACATATCGTTGCCCGTTCTGCGGCCGCCGGCTCCCGGCCCTGAGCGAGCACATGCTGATCGTCCCCGAGGGCGACTCGGGTCGCCGGCGCCACGCCCACAGCGATTGCGTCCTCGCCGCCCGACGCGCCGGGAAGCTGCCCACGCGGGCGGAATGGCTGCAGACGCAGCCGCGTCCACCGAGCCTGTGGCGGCGCGTCACAGCGCGTCTAAAGTCGCCATCCGGATAGGGTTCGCCACGACCATGGCGGGCAAGCTCGCACTCGGACTGAATGTCGGCTACTGGGCGGGCGGTCCGCCACCAGGCGCCGCCGACTTGGTGCGCGAGGCGGAGCGACTCGGGTTCGACTCGATCTGGACGGCCGAGGCCTACGGATCGGACGCGCTCATGCCGCTCGCCTGGTGGGGCGCCGGCACCGAGCGGATCAAGCTCGGGACCGCGATTGTGCAGATTTCGGCGCGCACCCCGGCGGCCACGGCGATGGCGGCGATGACGCTCGATCATCTGTCGAACGGGCGGCTCATCCTCGGCCTCGGCGTCTCCGGCCCGCAGGTCGTCGAAGGCTGGTACGGGCAGTCATTCGCCAAGCCGCTGGCGCGCATGCGCGAGTACATCGGCATCTTGCGCGAGATTTGGGCTCGGCAGGGCCCGGTGACGAGCGATGGCCCCCACTATCCGTTGCCGCTACCTGATGGGACCGGCCTCGGCAAGCCGCTCAAGTCCTCGATTCGCCCGCTGCGCGAGGAGATCCCGATCTACCTCGCCGCCGAGGGACCCAAGAACATCGCCCTGGCGGGGGAGCTGTGCGACGGATGGCTGGCGATCTTCTACTCGCCGCACCACGATGACTTCTACCGCGAGGCGCTGAACGAGGGCCTGAGCCGCTCCGGCGCCCGCACGACACCGGAGAAGTTCGAGGTGGCGGCCACTGTGCCGCTGATCGTCACCGACGACGTCGAGCACGCCGCCGACGCCGTGCGGCCGATGTACGCGCTCTACTTCGGCGGCATGGGCGCACGGGGGACGAACTTCCACGCCAACGTCCCGATCCGCATGGGCTACGAGGCCGAGGTGGCGAAGATCCAAGAGCTCTACCTGGGCGGCCACAAGGAAGAGGCCGCCGCTGCCGTCCCGACGAAGCTGATCGAGCAGCTCACGTTGATCGGCTCCAAGGACAAGATTCGCCACGACCTCGAGGCCTGGCGCGAGTCGATCGTCACCACGCTGCTGATCGGTGGCGACCCGCAGACCCTGCGCACGGCGGCGGAATTGGTGTTGGGGTAGTTCGGTCGCGCGCATGCGCGCGACCGCCGGCGGCGCATGCGCCGCCGGGGCCGGGGCACATGTGCCCCGGCCTTCCAGATCTCACGCGTCGTGGTAGAGCGCGAACTCCCACGGATGCGGCCGCATCCGGATCGCGTCGACCTCGGACTCCCGCTTGTAACGGATGTAGGCCTCGATCAGCCCGCTCGTGAACACGTCGCCCTCGCACAGGAACGCGTTGTCGGCCTCGAGCGCGTCGAGCGACGCCTCGAGCGACGAGGGCACGGTGCCGATGCGCGAGAGCGTCTCCTCGGGCAGCTCGTAGATGTCGGCATCGAGCGGCTCGCCCGGATCGAGCTCGCGCCGGATCCCGTCGAGCCCGGCCAGCATCAGGGCGCTGAACGCGAGGTACGGGTTCGCCGTCGGGTCGGGCGAGCGGAACTCCACGCGCTTGGTCTTCGGCGCCTCGTGGTACATCGGCACGCGCACGCACGCCGAGCGGTTGCGCGCCGAGTAGACGAGATTGACCGGGGCCTCGTAGCCGGGCACGAGCCGGCGGTAGGAGTTGGTCGTCGGCGCGCAGAACGCGAGCAGCGCCGGCGCGTGCGTGAGCAGCCCGGCGATGTAGTGCCTGGCCAGGTCGCTCAGGTGCGCATAGCCGCCCTGCGCGTACATCAGCGGCTCGTGGTCCTTCCACAGCGACTGGTGCACGTGCATCCCGGAGCCGTTCTCCTCGAAGATCGGCTTGGGCATGAAGGTCGCGGTCTTACCGGCGCGCGAGGCCTCGTTCTTGACCACGTACTTGTAGATCATCATCTGGTCGGCCATCTTCAGCAGGGGCTGGAAGCGCATGTCGATCTCGCCCTGCCCGCCTGAGGAGACCTCGTGGTGGTGGAACTCGCACCGGATCCCGAGCGACTCCATCGCCGCGACCATCTCGCTGCGCAGGTTGGCCAGCGAGTCCGCGGGGGGCACGGGGAAGTAGCCCTCCTTCTGGCGCAGCTTGTAAGCCAGGTTGGCATCGGTGCCCGCGGGACGGCCGGTGTTCCAGAACCCTTCGCTCGAGTCGATCTCGTAGAAGGCGCGGTGCTCGACCTGCTCGTAGGCGATGTGGTCGAAGACGAAGAACTCGGCCTCGGGGCCGAAGTAGGCCACGTCGGCGATCCCGCTGTGGATCAGGTGGCGCTCCGCCTTCTGGGCGACGAAGCGCGGGTCGCGCGCGTAGGGCTCCCCGAGCACCGGATCCGCGATCGAGCAGATCAGCGAAAGCGTCGTGCGCCGGTAGTAGGGATCGATGAAGGCAGTCGTCGGATCCGGGATCAGAAGCATGTCCGATTCGTGGATCTCCTGAAAGCCGCGGATCGAGGAGCCGTCGAAACCGAGCCCGGAGTCGAAGTCGCCGGCGTCGAGCGCGCTCAGCGGCAGCGTCATGTGTTGCCAGGTCCCGGGGAGATCGACGAACTTGAGATCGACCATCTCGACGCCACGCTCGGTGGCGAACTCGATCACCTCGGCCGCGGTCTGGGCACCGGCGTCCGATGCGGTCTGTGCTCTCTCTGTCGTGGCCACCCTGTTCTCTCCTTCGCTCACTTGTCGATAGCCGCGAGACTACCTCCACCTGAGGCTGCTCGGGGGCGGCATCGGGCCGCCCCCGAGCGCATGCCTCAGGCGGTGCTCGGCGCCGGCTCGGCGGTCCCGGCGGCCAGACCCGGCACACCGCCCGGGAACCCGAGCGACGGCACGTCGGACGGGTACACCTCGTGCCCGTGCTCGGCCGTGTCGCCGATCTCCATGTTCTGCTCGGACATCCGCAAGGGCACGAACAGCCCGACGAACTTGAGCAGCACGAACGTCCCGATCGCGGAGAAA
>JAFAZV010000159.1 GCA_019239445.1 Solirubrobacterales bacterium | reverse complement strand
GCGCATGCGCGCCCCCGTACCACCATTCACGCCCGAGCACGAGGAGTTTCGCCAGGTCGTCCGGCGTTTCGTCACGGCCGAGCTGCGCCCCCACGCGCGGGAGTGGGAGGACGCGCGCTGGTTCCCCAACGACGTCTTCAAGCGCCTGGCCGAGCACGGCTACATCGGTCTGAAGTTCCCGCCCGAGTACGGCGGCGACGCCGACCCGGTGGCCGACGCCGTGTTCGTCGAGGAGCTCGCCCGGTGCGGGTCGGGCGGGCTCGCCGCCGGCATCGGCGCCCACGGCGGGATCGCGCTGCCGCCGATCTGGCGCTTCGGCACCGAGGAGCAGAAGCAGCGCTACCTGGTGCCCGGGATCCGGGGCGAGAGGATCGCCGCGCTCGCGATCACCGAACCCGACGCCGGATCGGACGTGGCCGCGATCCGCACGCACGCGCGCCGCGCCGACGGGGGCTACGTGGTGAACGGGGCGAAGACGTTCATCACCGGCGGCGTGCGCGCCGACATCCTCGTCACCGCGGTCAAGACGACCGCGGACGGCGGTCACCACGGGCTGTCGTTCCTGATCATCGAGCGCGGCCCCGGCGTCAGCTCGAGCCCGCTCGAGAAGCTCGGCTGGCACGCCTCCGACACCGCGCACATCACCTTCGATGACGTGTTCGTGCCCGAGGAGAATCGGCTCGGGCAGGAGAACGCCGGCTTCTACCTGATCATGGCCAACTTCCAGTGGGAGCGCCTGCTGATGGCGCTGGGGGCGATCGGCGCGATGCAGGTCGCGTTCGAGACCACGCTGCGCTACGCCGGCGAGCGCCGCGCCTTCGGCCGCGCGATCGGTAAGCACCAGGTCATCCGCCACAAGCTGGCCGAGGTCGCGCTGACGATCGAAGCCGGCCGCGCGGTCACCTACGCGGCACTGCGTCGCTACCTGGCTGGCGAGGATGCCGTCCGCGAGGTGACGATCGCCAAACTCGCCACTCAGCGCGCCGCCTGCGAGGTGATGGACACCTGCCTGCAGATCCACGGCGGCGCCGGCTATACGACGGAGTTCGAGATCGAGCGCGCCGCCCGCGATGCGCGCCTCGGCCCCATCGGCGGCGGCACGGACGAGATCATGAAGGAGATCGTTGGCCGCTCGCTGGGGCTATGAGGGCGGCGTAAACTCCTTTTCGCATAAATGCTGCCAATGCCTCTGGAGGAGGCAAAGGGGGGACGGAACGGAGATGAAGGTAACCCTGACTGCGAGCACCGGGGTGAGGATCCTGGTCTGGCGCGAGGGGGAGTCGTTCTGTGCACGTCCGGCCAAGCACGCCCTGGAGCCGCAGATCTGCCTGGCGGTCGACCTGTTCGAGGTCCTCGCCGAGCTCGCTGGGCTCGACCTCGACGATCGCGAGCAGGCGAACGAGGCGATGGGGCTGGCCGAGCGGGCGCAGCGACGACTCACCGGGAGAGACGGCGGAACGTACGGCGGCGGTGCGGCGCCGGAGGCGCAACCACGCTCGAGCCAGAGGAGCGGCCCGGGAAGTTAATCTCCGCCGCGATGGAATCACTCCGCGGCCAGCTGCTCATCGCAGGGCCCTCGCTACTCGACCCGAACTTCTGGCGCACCGTCGTCCTGATCGTCGAGCACACGGACGACGGTGCGCTCGGCCTCGTGCTCAACCGGCCGTCGGAGACCACGGTCGGCGAGGCGGTGCCGCAGCTCGAGGTGCTCGTCAGCTCCGACGAGCAACTGTTCATCGGCGGCCCGGTGCAGCCGTCGTCGGTGATCATCCTGGCCGAGTTCGAAGATCCCTCGGAGGCGGCGTTGATCGCGTTCGACGACGTTGGCGTGCTCAGCTCCGGGACCTCGATCGAGCAGGCCGGGCCGCGCGTACGCCGTGGCCGCGCCTTCGTCGGCCACGCCGGCTGGGGTCCGGCCCAGCTCGACTCAGAGCTCGAGCGCGGCGACTGGATCCTCGAGGACGCCCGGCTCCAGGACGCCTTCTCGAGCGAGCCGCGAGCGCTGTGGATCGAGGTGCTGACGCGCAAGGGCGGGAGCTATGCGCTGATCGCTCGCATGCCGCCGGATCCGTCGGTCAACTGACGCCACGCCGGAGGCGTCGTACGATCACGCGCATCGCGCACGATCACGCACACGCCCACGGTCGCGCCGCCGAGCAGGGAGCGCTGCGGACGGCGTTGGCGCTGATCCTGACCTTCATGGTCGTCGAAGTCGTGGCCGGCATCCTCGCCTCCTCGCTCGCGCTGCTCTCTGACGCAGCCCACATGCTCACCGACGCCGCTGCGCTCGGCTTGTCGCTGGCCGCGTCGCGGCTGGCCCTGCGCCCGGCCGGCGGCGCGATGACCTTCGGCCTCGGTCGAGCCGAGATCTTGAGCGCGCAGGCGAACGGCATCACGCTGCTCGTGCTCGCCCTGCTGATCGTCTACGACGCGATCCGCAGGCTCGTCTCCCCCGGTCACGTCGGCGGCGCCACGATGATCGTGGTGGCGCTGGCCGGCGTCGCGGTCAACCTGGTTGCGACGCGTGTGCTCGCCGGGAGCGGTCAGCGCAGCCTCAACGTGGAGGGGTCCTACCGGCACATCCTCACCGACCTTTATGGCTTCATCGCCACCGCCGTGGCCGGCGCGATCGTGCTGCTCACCGGGTTCGCGCGCGCGGACTCGATCGCGTCGCTGCTGATCGCGGCGCTGATGCTCCAGGCCGCCTACGGCCTGCTCAAGGCGTCCGGGCGCATCTTCATGGAGGCAGCGCCGACTGGTCTCGACCCGGACGAGATCGGACGCGTCCTCGCCTCGCAAGGCGGCGTGGTCGAGGTGCACGACCTCCACGTATGGGAGGTCACCTCGGGCTTTCCTGCCCTGTCGGCGCATGTTGTCGTGCGGGCCGGCGACGACTGTCACCGCCGCCGGCGCGATCTCCAGCGGCTGCTCGAGGAGCGCTTCGGCGTGCAGCACACGACGCTCCAGGTCGACCACGAAGCCGCCGCGCAGCCACCGCTTCAGATCGAGGTGAGCACGTCATTAGACTCGCGCCATGAAGGTGGTCAAGCCCGGTCCCGATCGTGACATCCCACGCGGGGTGGTGGGCGGTTCGGAGATCTCACAGACCAGCGCCGGCGCGCAGAACATCTACATGGCGGTGTTTCGGGTGCCGCCGGGCGCGCGCTCGCACCCGCACTACCACGAAGGCTGCGAGAGCGCTGTGTTCATGCTCTCCGGGCGGCTGCGAGTGAAGTGGGGCGACCACCTCGAGCAAGAGGTTGTGCTCGAGCCGCGCGATCTCGTTTACGTACCCCCGCGTGAGACGCACATCCTCGAGAACGTCTCTGACGCCGAGCCGGCCGAGTACGTGGTCGCGCGCGACTCGCCGCACGAGGACGCCGTTACGGTTCCCTGGGCCGAGGAGTGACGAAGGCTGGTGTCTAGCCGGCCGCGCCGATCTCGAGCCGGCAGCCGCTGAAGTAGTCGCCGGCGGGTGAGAGCAGAAACGCCACCAGCAACGCCACGTCTTGCTCGCGCGCCGCGGCCGCCGGCACGATCGCCGTTGTCGTGATGCCGAAGCGCGCCCACTCGACCGACAGCGTGCGGGCGAGGTTCTCGAGCCCATCGCGCGCGGCATCCGCATGATCACCCGCGCCCGCGCGCGGTGCGATCAACACGATCTTCCCGCCTTGACCTGCGCCGATCAGCGCCTCGTTCGCGACCGCCGCCACGTCGTTCCATGCCTGCTCGAGCGCGTCGAGCAGCGCCTTCTCGCCGCCCGGGCCGAAGCTTGTGCCGGCGTCGTGGACGAGCGCGCGAACATCCGCCGCCACCGCCTGCGGCTCGTGCACGGTGGCGCCGAGTGAGAGCAGGAGGTCTCGCACCGGGGCGCTGACGCCGGCGCCGAGCGCCACCGCCTGCCCGGCCAGCAGTCCGTCGCGCAGGATCGCCACTCGGCGCAAGCTATACGCTGACATCACAAGTGGACCCCGCCGCAACGTCTCACCGTAAATGGCGGCTCCGGATGACCCGCGTGCGGGGCCCGCTCGGCATCCAGCCTCGCCAACGGCCGGGCCCCGCACGCATCGTCCAGCTGCTTTGTCCTCGCCGCCTCGTGCAGCGCTGCTGCACGTCGGCGCCTGCGTCCTCGCCTGACGGCCCCCGGACCTCGCCCTTTCCGTCAAGACGTTCCGGCGGAGCCCACTAGATGCCGGTAGGGACGGTGCCCAAGCCCGCGGTGCTGCCGCTGCGCGGCGGCCTCCTCGACGCCGCTGTGCGCGTGCACCCGATCCTGACCGGCGAGATCCACGCCCCGCCCGCCCACACGGATCGGCCGTCAGGCCGCCTCGCCGGGGCGCGCGTCGCGGCGCAGTTGCTGAGCTCGCGCGGCAACTGGAACTGGCTGCCCGTGCCGGCGTTCCTGGTCGAGCATCCGCAGGCCGGCGCGGTGCTGATCGACACCGGCTTTCACCCCACGTGCGCGATCGACGCCGGCGCCAACCTGGGCCGCGCCGGCAGGCTCCTGTACCAGCTCAGGATGGAGCCCGAGCAGGCCCTGCGCACGCAGTTGCCGGCGCGCGGCGTCGAGCTGAGAGACGTTCGCCTCGTCGTGATGACGCACCTGCACTTCGACCACGCGAGCGCGGTGTCTGAGTTCCCCGGCGCGACGTTCGTCGTGGATCGCCACGAGTGGGCGGCGGCGAGCAACGGCGGCCTGCGCCGCGGCTACCACGCGCAGCAGTTCGACCACGCCTTCGACTGGCGCACGCTCGACTTCGAGGGCGAGAACGTGCGCTCGTTCTCGGGCTTCGCCCGCTCGCTCGACTTGTTAGGCGACGGCTCGGTGCGCGTCGTCTCCACCCGCGGCCACACAGTCGGTCATCAGTCCGTGATCCTGCGCACGCGGCACGGCGAGGTGCTCGTGCTCGGCGACGCCGCCTACACGCAAGCCGAACTGGGCGGCCGCGCGAGGCCGCTCGTCGTGCAGGACGAGCATCTGCGCCGGCGTTCGCTGCAAGAGATCGCGCGCTACCGCGCACAGACGCCGGACGCACTCGTGATCCCGAGCCACGATGGCGAGCTATTCCCCCAATTGAGCGGGTTCTACGAGTAGCATCGCTCGAGCCGATGGACTCCTACGCTCACGGCACGTTCGAGCGGCCGCTGCTCGGGGAGACGATCTCGAGGAACCTCGAGCGCACGGTGGCGCGGGTTCCCGACGCGGCGGCGTTGATCTCGTGCCACCAGGATCGACGCTTCACCTACGCCGAGTTCGGCGAGGCGGTCGACCGGCTGGCCAGCGGCATGCTCGCGGCCGGGCTGGCGAAGGGCGATCGCGTCGGGGTCTGGAGCCCGAATCGCTACGAGTGGGCGCTGGCGCAGTACGCCACCGCGAAGGTCGGCGTGATCCTGGTCAACATCAACCCCGCCTACCGTCTGAGCGAGCTCGAGTACGCGCTCGGCCAGTCCGGCTGCCGCTGGCTGCTGGCGGCGCCGGCGCTGAAGGATTCTGACTTCGTCTCGATGGTCAGCGAGGTTCGTCCGAACCTGCCCGGGCTCGAGCGCGCGGTGTTCTTCGGCAGCGACGAGTGGGACGCGCTGTGCGGGTGCGCCATTGACGCCGGCGGCCTCGCGCGGCGCGACGCGGAGCTTGATTTCGATGACCCGATCAACATCCAGTACACGAGCGGAACCACCGGCTTTCCCAAGGGCGCCACCCTCACCCACCACAACATCCTCAACAACGCCCTCTTCGTCGCCGGGCTGCTCGAGTACACCGACGCCGACCGGGTGTGCATCCCGGTGCCGCTGTATCACTGCTTCGGGATGGTGATGGGCAATCTGGGCGCGACGAACTACGGCGCCGCGATGGTGTATCCGGCCGAGACCTTCGACCCGCGTGCCACGTTGGCCGCATGCGCGGAGGAGCGCTGTACGAGCCTGTTCGGCGTGCCAACGATGTTCATCGCTCAGCTCGGGCACCCCGACTTCGAGCAGTTCGACCTGAGCTCGCTGCGTACCGGGATCATGGCCGGTTCGCCCTGCCCGGTCG
The DNA here is from genome assembly GCA_019239445.1 of Solirubrobacterales bacterium. Lineage (GTDB taxonomy): Bacteria > Actinomycetota > Thermoleophilia > Solirubrobacterales > Solirubrobacteraceae > Palsa-465. The sequence continues at coordinate 804 of JAFAZV010000159.1, read as the reverse complement.
AGGTGATGAAGCGGGTTTCGAGCGACATGGGGATCCGGCAGATGGCGATCGCGTTTGGCATGACCGAGACCTCGCCGGTCACCACCCAGGTGCGGATCGACGACACGCTCGAGAACCGCTGCGCGACCGTCGGCCAGGTCATGCCGCACGCCGAGATCAAGATCATCGATCCGCTCAGCGGCCGGATCCAGCCCCGCGGCGAACCGGGCGAGTTCCTCGCCCGCGGCTACATGATGATGCGCGGCTACTGGAACGAACCCGAACGCACGGCCGAGGCGATCGACTCGGCAGGCTGGATGCACACCGGCGATTTGGCCACGATGGACGAGGCAGGCTACGTGCGCATCGTCGGGCGAGCCAAGGACATGATCATCCGCGGCGGCGAGAACGTCTATCCGCGCGAGGTCGAGGAGTTCCTCTACACGCATCCCGCCGTCGCCGACGTGCAGGTGATCGGCGTGCCCGACGAGCGCTACGGCGAGGAGCTGATGGCCTGGGTCGTGCTGCGCCCGGGCACGTCGCTCACCGAGGACGAGGTGCGCGAGTTCTGCCGGGGGAAGATCGCGCGTTTCAAGATCCCGCGCTACGTCAAGGTCGTCGAGGCGTTCCCGATGACCGTCACCGGCAAGGTGCAGAAGTTCAAGATGCGCGAGACGGCGATCGAGGAGCTCGGGCTGCGCGAGGCGGCCGCGGTGGCGACGGCCTGAGGCAACGTCATGCTGCGGCGCGCCCGCACAGCGCGACGCAGCGTTCAGCGCTCCACTCGCGCTATCCCACGACGCGGATCATCCGCACCAGTCCGAG
>JAFAZV010000068.1 GCA_019239445.1 Solirubrobacterales bacterium | reverse complement strand
GCCAGCAAGCTGGCCAGGCAGCCGAGCAGCACGCTGTACTCGAGAACGACAGCCGGCGCAACGTGTCCGCCGGCGATCAACAGCAGAACGTTCCACAGCAATTCGACCGGTCCGAGCGCAAGCGCATGCGCGTAGAAGATGATCACCAGCGCCGGCGCCGCCAGGCCGGCGAGCACGAGTGCGAGTGTGGTCACCCGGTGGAGCCGGATCTTGGCGTCGAGGATCCACATCCACAGGTGCAGCGCCGGCAGCGTCAGCGCCGCGGCGAAGGGATTGGTGGCCCAGATCGCGATGGCCGTCGCGCACAGCACGAGCAGGGTTGCCGCGCCGGCGCCCTGCCATTCACCGGGCCGCTTGCCGAGCACGCGCCGGGCACCGGCGAGATGGATCACCACTGGCCGGGCGACGAAGAAGCCGATGACGATCACCGCCGCGATGATCCCCAGCGCCGCCGCGCCGGCGCCATGCATTGGGACCGCGCCGCGCCCGACCGGCTCGGGTGGCACAGCGTCGAGTACTCCGAGCACACGCAGGCCCACGGCGGTTAGCGCCGCGAGTGCGAACGGCACCGCGGCGGTCAACACCCACATCACCGACCTCGCCATCGGGTAGCCCCGCCGGTGCGCGCGAGCCGCTCCGTCGACCGCCGCGGCCAGCACGGGCAGCATCAAGGCCAGCACGAGCAGCCTGATCGCCCACGTCGGGATGATCTTGCCGGCGAGCACGAGGTAGGCCGACGCTCGCGGGATCATCGGTCCGGTGTCGAGCGCGTTCATCGTCGCGAGGACGCTGCGGCCGAGCCCGCGGATCTGGTCCGGGCTGGTCGGCTCATCGGCGGCCGGGGCAGCGTCGCCTGACGCCGAGACCGCGACCGCGGGAATGCGGCGGGCGCCGAACGGGCCTTGCTCGGACAGCGTGAACGGAAATGCGAGGTGGGCGAATTGCGAGCCCAAGGACGGCATCTCGACGCGGAGTGCCGCTTGAGCCGCGGTGACCGAGGCGGCGGTGCTGCGCAGCAGCGGCGGCGACAGCGTGTTGCCGTCCGACCAGGGGACGACCACCGGCTGATGCACCCGCGCACCGGCCAAATCTCCAACCGCGATCACGGCGTCGACGGGAGCAGGGAGCGTCTGAGCCAGCTGCAGCGCGCCGGCGGCGCCGGCTGAGCCGCTGGTCGAGGCGAGCACGATGGTTCGCTGCTGCGTCTGGCCGGCGAGCACGCGGGCCAGCTCGATCAGGACCGCAGAACCCGATAGGTCGGCCGTGGCCGGAGCGCTCAACGAATCCCGGTGAGCGACCACGACGATGCTTCCGGGCAACTCGCCGGCCCGTACGGCAGTCACCGTCTCGAGCGGGCGGACACCGTCCGCACTGCGCGCCTTGAACACCGAGGTGGAGACCGCGTATCCGGCCTGGATCCGGCGCAGCCGCCGGGCGATCTCGCCCGCCAGCGCGTCGTCTGCCTCCGAGCCCGGGCGTCGCTCGGGGTACGCCCCTGCCCAGGCGTTCATCAGCGCCTCGACGTTCTGCCCGTTGAACGCATCCGGCGCCAGCGTGGGCGCAAGCGGACCTTGCTGATCCTGCAGCGAGAAAGCGAAGACGATCACGGCCAGTGCGACCGCGACGAAGCCCGTCCGGTAGATCCGCGGATCCAGCATCGCTCGCAGGTTAGCCACGGGGCGGGGCTCGATGGTCGGTGAACCGGAGCGTGAGCGGCCAAAGTGCGGGGTCTAAGCTTTGGCGCAGAAACCAGTGCACCGGTTGGCACACTAGGAGGCTCGTGGCCGATCGCTCAGCGCGCATCCTGCTCGTGGACGATGAGCAGTCGATCCAGACGCTCCTTTCCTACCCGTTGCGCAAGGAGGGGTACGACGTGGTTCAGGCCACCGATGGGCGACAGGCGCTCGAACGCTTCGAGGAGCAGGCGTTTGACCTCGTCGTGCTCGACCTGATGCTGCCCAAGGTCGACGGACTCGAGGTCTGCCGGCGCCTGCGGGGTCGCAGCTCGGTCCCGATCATCATGCTGACCGCGAAGTCCGAAGAAATCGACAAGGTCGTGGGACTCGAGCTCGGCGCCGACGACTACATCACCAAGCCCTTCTCGCTGCGGGAGTTCTCGAGCCGGATCAAGGCGGCACTCCGGCGAGCGGAGATGACGCGACCCGCCGAAACGGCTCCCGATGAGGCACCCCTGCTCGTGCGCGACGTACGGATCGACTTTCCCAAGCGCACGGTCCGCGTGCGCGGGCGCGAGGCCCAGCTGACGTTCGTCGAGTTCGAGATTCTGGCCGCGCTGGCGCGCGCACCCGGGCGGGTGTTCACGCGCGACATGCTGCTGGCCCGCATCTGGGGCGACTCGGCGTACCGCGACCCGCGGACGATCGACGTGCACATCCGCCACCTGCGCGAGAAGCTAGAGCTCGATCCAAAGGATCCGGAGTACTTGTTCACGGTGCGCGGCGTCGGATACCGCTTCCGTGACACGGAGGGATAGCCGGCAGCGGCGTCTCATGCGGATCTCTCTGAGCAACAAGCTCGCGCTGCTGTTTGCCGCGATCACGGTGGCCGCGATCGGCGTGTTGTACCTGTACGTGGCGCCGGGCCTTCAGCAGCGACTGGTCGACGAGAAGCTCGATCAGCTCGCGGCCGCGGCGCAAAAGCATTCTGGGCCGATCGCCGAGACGGTCGGATCCTCCGACACGTCGCGCGAGATCAGAAACCTGGTGAACAATGCCGCGCTCGGCTCGGGCTCGCGCGTGACGCTGCTGTCGGTGTCGGTGGCGCTGGCACCGGTGGGGCCCCAGCTCTCGCCGCTGGCCGATTCCAGCAACCCCAACTCGGCCGAGACCTTGAGCTTCCCCGTAGCGGAGCTCGCCGCGCAGTCGGGAAAATCGCGCACGGGCACCGAATCGGCGGCGTCCGGAACCGTCGCGGAGGCGGCGTATCCCGTCTCCTATCAGGGTCGCGTGGCCCGGGTGATCGTCTACTCGGACCCGGTCTCCGACGTGGTGCGCAACGTCGCGATCGTCCGCCATGAGATCCTCGTTGCAGGCGGGATCGCGCTCGTGCTGGCGCTGATCGGCGGGTATCTGGTGGCTCGCGCGCTGGCGCACCGGGTCAAGCGCCTCGAGCTGGCCGCCGAGCGTGTCGCCGCGGGCGAGTTCGAGGATCCGATCCCGGTTGACTCGACCGATGAGCTCGGCCAGCTGGCGTCCGCGTTCAACCAGATGCAGCGGCAGCTGGCGCAGCTCGATCTGACACGTAAGAAGTTCATCGCCACGGCCTCACACGAGCTGCGCACGCCGATCTTTTCCCTCGGCGGGTTCGTCGAGCTGCTCGAGGATGAGGAGCTCGACGCCGATACACGACGTCGGTTCCTCGATCAGGTACGCGAACAGGTCGAGCGCCTGCGCAAGCTGTCGGTCGACCTGCTCGACCTGTCGAGGCTCGAGGCCGGTTCACTCGAGCTGCGACCCGAGCAGGTCGATCTCGGTGAGCTCACGCGCTCGGTGTCGGGCGAGTTCGAGCCGACGCTGGCGCAGCACGATGCGCATCTCGAGCTGCGTCTGGCCCGGCGGATCGACGCTCAGTGCGACCCAGTCCGCGTGGCGCAGATCATGCGCATCCTGATTGACAACGCACTCACCCACACGCCCCCGGGCACGCGCATCGTCGTCACCGCCGCGCGCCACAACGGCCACCTGCGCATGGCCGTGCGCGACGACGGTTACGGCATCGAAGCGGAGGCGATGCAACGAATCTTCGAGCCGTTCTACACTGCCGATGACGCCCAGGGCAGCGGCCTCGGGCTGGCCATCGCGAGCGAGCTGGCGGAGCGCATGGCGGGGCGGCTGACGGCGCGCTCGGGACCGGGCGAGACGGTGTTCACGCTCGAGATACCCGGCTGACGGTCCCGAGGGAAGCGGACGACGTCGCCGCGATCGAGACGCTCCTCCTCGCCAGCCGGTGTTCGCAGCTTCGCCGCGCCGCACTTGAAGCCCGGTGGATCCTCGTCGTCATATTCGAAATTGGCCTCGTGAGCGTTGGCTCTCGTCATGGAGCGACGGTCTCACTTCACAATGCCCACGTGCACAGCGATCGGGACGAGCGGCTCGTGCTCGAGCTGGCGACGCGCCTGCGCGCGCGCGTGCTTCCCGAGCTCGGGTCGCACGCCGGCCGGCGCCAACAGGGCGGCGGCGCCGGTGGGGACGTGACCTTCGCCGTGGACGAGGTGGCGGAGAGCGCGCTCGCCGAGTTCATCGCGCAAGAAGCCCCGCACCTGGCGTTCTACTCCGAAGACCGAGGGCTGGTGGCGTCCCCCGGGGCTACGCACGTGCTCGTGGTCGACCCAATCGACGGTACCCGTCCTGCGATGGCGGGGCTGGAGTCGGCGTGCGTCGCGGTGGCGATGGCGCCGCTCCTCGGTGGCGAGCCGACTATGGCCGACGTCGAGATCGGTTGTGTAGTCGAGATCAAGGCGGGCGACTGGTATCTGGCTCGCCGCGGCGCTGGCGTGCGCTCGAGCCGAGCGATCGCGCTCAGCCCGAACCGTGATGTAGGGGCGATGTTCTGGGCGTACGGCTTCCGGGGGCGTCCCGCCCGCGCGACGGTAGAGGTGCTGGGCGACCTGATCGACGTCTCGTCGGTCGGTGGCGGGACGTTTGAGCTCGGGTCGCAAGCGTTTTCGATGACTCGTGTCGTCACCGGCCAGCTCGACGCGGTGATCGAGGTCGGCTCGCGCCTCGTCGACGAGGTTCCGGGGATGCAGGCTGAGTTCTTGAAGGTGGGCGGCGGCCAGGTCCTCAACAACTCGCCGTATGACCTCGCCGCGCCGTGGCTGTGCCTGCTCGAGGCGGGCGGAATCGTCACCGACGGCTGGGGCACGCCGCTCGATCGCCATCGCCTGCTCGGCTCCGGCCACGAGTTTCAGATGTCGTCGATTTCGGCCGCCAACCGCGAACTGCACGCCCACCTGGTTCGGGCCGTGGACGATGGAGTGTCGCGGCTACGAGCGATGCGTTCGTGAGTCGCTATCGTGCCGCCGCGCCGCCATTTGGCGCGGGTGCGCTCGATGCTCCAGACCGTCACAGTTCCGCACAAGCACATCTCGGACTATCAGAGCATCGTCGGCCGCACGCTCGTCGAGGAGATCCGAGAGCGGGCGGCTGCACTGGCGGGCAAGCGCATCGTCCATGTCTCGGCCACCGCCTTCGGCGGCGGCGTGGCCGAGATTCTCTACACGCTCGTCCCGCTGATGGTCGACGTCGGGCTCGACTGCGAATGGCAAGTGATCTACGGTCGCGAGGAGTTCTTCAACGCCACCAAGGTGATGCACAACGCTCTGCAGGGCAACCCTCAGGACCTCACCGAAGAGGAGTGGGAGACCTGGCGCCGGTACAACGAGATCAACGCCGAGCAGCTCGGCGGCGACTGGGACCTCTGCATCGTCCACGACCCGCAGCCGGCGGCGATCGCCTCGATCGTTCCCGAGAAGTCGCGCAACTGGGTCTGGCGCTGCCACATCGACCTCTCAACCCCGAACGAGGCCACGCTCGCGCGGTTGCTCCCCTACCTCGAGCACTACTCGACCTCGGTCTACCACATGCCCGCGTACGTCCCCAATGGGCTGGACGGGCGGGCGCACATCGTCGCGCCGGCGATCGACCCGCTGGCGCCGAAGAACATGGCCTTCTCGCCCGAGGACGCCGTCTACATCTGCGATCAGTTCGGGATCGACGTCGACCGCCCGTTGCTGTGCCAGATCTCGCGCTTCGATCCGTGGAAGGATCCGCTTGGGGTGATCGACGCCTACCGCATGGTCAAGCAGGAGATGCCGGACGTGCAGCTGGCGCTCGTGGGATCGATGGCCACCGACGATCCCGAAGGATGGGATTTCTTCAACGCCACCGTCGCCCACGCCGACGGCGATCCCGACATCCACATCCTCAACAACCTGAACAACGTGGGCGCGATCGAAGTCAACGCGTTTCAGTCGCACTGCGACATCGTGCTTCAAAAGTCGACTCGGGAAGGTTTCGGTTTGACCGTCACCGAGGCGATCTGGAAGGCCCGGCCGTTCATAGGCGGTGATGTGGGCGGGATTCCACTCCAGATCACCAATGGCGTCTCGGGCTTTCTCGTCGGAAGCGTCGAGGAATGCGCGCAGCGGTGCCTCGAGATCCTGTCCGATCCCGGCCTCGGCAAGCGCCTCGGGCTAGCCGGCAAGGACACCGCACGCCGGAAATTCCTGACCCCGCGGCTGCTGCGCGATTGGCTCGCGCTGTTCGAAACAATCGGTATGTGACGGTTCAGGACGTGAACATGTGATCGAAGCGCGAGATGTCAGCCATACCGGAAGACCGACGTTGCGAGGCTCCAACCTATGAACTCGAAATCGCCACTCGTCCTCGTCTCCAACCGCGGACCCGTCACGTTCCAGCCGGGAGGTGAGGTCCGTCGCGGCACGGGAGGATTGGTAACCGCGCTCACCGGCCTCGCCTCGTATCGCGACGTCACCTGGATCGCCTCGGCGATGACCGATGAGGACGTGGCGATGGCGGAGCGCGCCGACGGCCAGTCGTTCCCGGTGCGCTCGCCGGAGGGTCGCGAGTACCGCGTGAAGCTGGTCGCGTCCGACGAGGAGGCCTACGACCGCTTCTACAACATCATCGCCAACCCGATGCTGTGGTTCATCCAGCACTACTTGTGGGACCTGTCCAACGCGCCGGACATTCGTCGCAACGAGACCGAGGCGTTCGAGTTCGGCTACAACGCGGTCAACGAGGACCTGGCCCGTGCGGTGCTCGAGGAAATCGAGGACATCGAACACCCGGTGGTGATGGTCCATGACTACCACCTCTACACGCTCCCCGGCTTGATCCGGCGCGCGCGGCCTGACGTCTTCCTGCACCACTTCGTGCACATCCCATGGAGTCAGTCTGACTCGTGGCGCGTGCTGCCTTCGATGATCCGGGAGGACATCTACCACGGAATCCTCGCTAACGACATCATCGGGTTTCACACCCGGTCCTACCGGCGGAGCTTCCTCCAGTGCTGTGATGACTTGATGGGCATGGAGGTCGACCACGAGGCCGGCGTGGTGCACTGCGGCGACCGCGACGTCTGGGTGCGCAACTACCCCTTGCCGATTGACTCCGAGGCCGTCCAGGCCGTCGGCCGGCGCGAAGCGACCCGGAACTTCGAGGCCGAATTGCTTCGTCACCGGCGCGATCACCTGATCCTCCGCGTCGATCGCGCCGACCTGTCAAAGAACGTGCTGCGCGGGTTCAGCGCCTTCGACGTGTTCCTCGAGCAGCATCCGGAGTTCCGGGAGCGCATCACATTCATCGCCCAGCTGATGCCCTCTCGGACCGACGTGCCGGAGTACGCCGAGTACCTCGAGCGGATCGAGGCGGTGGTGGCAGTCGTGAACCATCGACACGGCTCGCCGGACTGGATGCCTATCCAGCTCAAGCTGCGCGACGACCTCGAGGAGGCGGTGGCCGCCTACAAGCACTACGACGTCCTGATCGTCAACGCGATGTTCGACGGGATGAACCTCGTCGCCAAGGAAGGACCGATGGTCAACGAGCACGCCGGCGTCTCGATCCTGTCCGAGAACACCGGTGCTCACGAGGAGCTCGGCGAGTACGCGCTGTCGGTCAACCCGTTCGACATCCAGGAGCTTGCCGACTCGATCCATGCCGCTCTGACGATGCCGCGTGCCGAGCGCGAGCGCCGCCACGAGGGGCTGAAGTCGATCGTCACGGCACGCGACCCCGGTGACTGGATCGACGAGCAGCTCGAGGACATCCGCCGCAAGGAGGCCACCCGCCAGCTGCGGTAGGTAAGGGCGTCCCGCGCTGTCGGTGCGCGACAGGGGGCAACATCGCGCGCCGGATGCATGCGATTTGGTGCTCGTCCGGCCTCTAAAGGAGCGTCTTGCCGGCGTTCAGCCGCTCGATGTAGCTGGCGATCCGTTTAACTCGCGTGTCCGCTCGCGTGACGTTGTGCAGGCGGAACAGGAACGCGTAGCGGTTGGAGCCGGTGAGAGTTTCGAAGAACGCCTTCGCGTCCGGATTGGCATCGAGCGCCTGCTGAAAGTCATCGGGCACAGTGGCTCGACTCTGGGCGGGGTAGGCGGCATCCCAGCGACCGTCCAGCTGGGCTCGCCGCACCTCTGCGAGGCCGGACGCTTGCATCCGTCCTGCGTCGATCAGCCGCTCGGCCTTCTCGCGGTTGATCTGCGACCACTTGCTGCGCCGGCCTCGACGGGTGAATCGCTGCAGCGAGTAGCGCTCGTCATAGGAGGCTTTCTGGCCGTCGATCCACCCATAGCAGAGCGCTGCCTCGACGGCCTCCGGATAGCTCACCGTCTGCTCGGTCGCGCGCTTCTTGGCGATCTTGAGCCAGACGCCGGCCGATGATCCGTGGTTCGCTTCCAGCCAGCGCTCCCACGCTTGCTGGTCCGCGAGCTCGAGCACCGGGAGCCCGGCTTTGGTTTCGGTGACTTCGTCGGGCACGACCCGATTGTGTCCGAGGGACGCGATGGGGGCGTTGCTATAGTCGGCCGCCGCCCGAGGGGCGACTTGCGCATGGCTACTCAGACTCCGATCTACGACCTGACGCTCCTGCTTTCGATGAGCGCGCCGGAGGAGGAGCGCACGAAGATCCTCGCCGACGTGGAGAGCGCGATCGGATCGGCCGGCGGCTCGATTGAGCGCAACCAGAGCTGGGGCAGGCGTCCGCTCACATATCGGATCGAGCACCAGTCCGAGGCGGAGTATCACCTTCTGCAGTTCACAGGGCCGCCCGCTCTGCTCGAATCCCTGTCGCACAGCCTCGGCATCGCCGACAGCGTCCTGCGCTTCCGGATCATCAAGGTCATCCCGGGTACGCCACCGGCGCCGGAGAATCCTCCGCCTGTCGTGGCGGCGGTAGCGGCGGCAGCGACCGGCGGCGGCGAGAGTTAGGCATCTGGCCTAATTGCGTTGATGCTCCCGGCGTCGCGTCTGGCGGCACCGGAGTTGGGAGTTGCCCAAGCTTTGTTACGCCTTCGCGACGCCTGGTGGCGCGACTGTTTCGGCTCCGCAACGTTTCCGTCCATTTTCCGCGGAGCCCGGGAGTTGCCGCCTCCACCGCGCCTAGACTCGCCGCCAAGCTTTCAAACGCAGGCTGGAAAGGAGCCTCAGCAATGGCTGGAAATATCAACCGGGTGATCATCACCGGGAACTTGACGAGAGACCCCGAGCTGGGCTCTGTGCCTGCGAGCGGCACGCAGGTCTGCACGCTCCGCGTCGCTTGCAACGGCCGCCGCAAGAACAGCGAGACTGGGCAGTGGGAGAACCAGCCGAACTACTTCGACGTCACCGTCTGGGGCCAGCAGGGTGAGAACTGCGCGCGCTACTTGAAGAAGGGCCGGCCGATTGCGGTTGACGGGCGCCTGCGCTGGCGCGAGTGGACTCAGACCGATGGGCAGAAGCGTCAGGCAGTCGATATCATCGCTGATTCCGTGCAGTTTCTCGGCGGGCGCGATGACGCCGGCAATGGAAACGGTTTCTCCAGCAGCGTTCGTGCCGCGGAGAGCGATGTTCCGATTGACACCGGCGACTTCGAGAGCGCTCCCGTGGCAGCCGGAGCGGCCGACGACGATATCCCGTTCTGAGGCCGATCGAGATCGAGCAGCAACGAGTTAGGTGATGCCCTGTGGCGAAGCAACGTAGACGGCCGGTCCGCCGGCGCGATAGGAAGGGGGGTCCGACTTCTGGCCGGCGCAAGCCCTGCCCGTACTGTCGCGACCACATCGACCAGGTCGACTACAAGGACATCTCGGCTCTGCGCCGCTTCATCTCCGAGCGCGGCAAGATCCGTTCGCGTCGGATCACCGGTGCCTGCCGGCGTCACCAGAGCCAGGTCGCGCGCGCGGTCAAGCGAGCTCGCGAGCTGGCGCTGCTGCCGTACGTCGCCGAAGGCGGCAGCGAGCGCGGCGGGCGAGGCGACCGCGAGCGCGAGCGCTAGCAAGGAGACGACGCGCGGTGCCGCAGGCGATCCTGCTCCAAGACGTGGACACGCTGGGCGAGCGCGGCACGGTCGTCGAGGTGTCGGCGGGTTATCTGCGCAACTATCTGCTCCCGCGCAAACTCGCTGAGCCTGCGACGAAGGGATCGATAGACGCGGCGGCGCGGCGGCGCGAGAGCGCCGAGCGGGCTAAGCAGGAAGCCGAGGAGCGCTCGCGCGAGAACGCGGCGTTGCTGGGACGCACGGTGCTGACGATCCCGCAGCAGGCGGGCGAGGATGGTCGCTTGTTCGGCTCGGTCACGACGCAGGACATTGCCGATGCGATTCGCGACGCTCGCGGTATCAGGGTCGATCGTCGCAAGGTTCACCTCGCGGACCCGATTCGCAACGTCGGGACCTACATGGTCGTGGTCGAGGTCGCGGACGACGTGACCGCGACGATCAAGACCATGGTCGTCGCAGCGTAGCCCGGCGTCCCTCGGCACCGAATCGCCCGACGGCGACGCCGGGAACGCGCCACGGGCTCGCCCGACGCGGGGACGCTCGGACTCGCGCCACCGGCTCGCCTAACGCGGGGACGCTCGGGCTCGCGCCACCGGCTCGCCCGACGCCGGGTACCCGCCCCACACCACCGACTCGAGCTGGAGCAACGGGCGGATCGGCGGCTCCGCGCGCAGGCGGGCATGGCTCTCGTGGAATGAACCATCTACCGGGAACGCTTCGATCTCGCCGCCTCTCCCCGACCTATTCTCGGATCCGATGAGCGCCGTAGCCAACATCGCGGTCCCGCCCCACAACCTGGAGGCGGAGAAGTCGGTGCTCGGCGCCGTGCTCCTCGACGAGCGCCATCTGTACTCGCTTCTGGTCGAGGAGCAGCTGCGACCGGAGCACTTCTACCGTGAGCAGCACGCGGCGGTGTTCGCGGCGATGCTCGAGCTGCACGAGTCCGACCGCAAGATCGACCAGCTGACCGTCGCCGAGACGTTGCGCCACCACGGCAAGCTGGCGGAGGTTGGAGGGCCGGAGACGATCGACGAGCTGGCAGGATGGGTGCCGGCGGCCGGACATGCGCGCGAGTACGGACGCATCGTCCGCGATAACGCCCAGATGCGAGCGCTGCTGAACGCCTCCTACGAGATCCAGTCGAGTGTGATCGGCCGAGAGGCGCCGGCTCGCGACCTCGTCGAACGCGCGGAGCGCTCGGTGCTCGAAGTGGCGCACGACGAGCGCCAGAAGAAGATCCGCACGATCGCGGACATCCTGCACGAAGAGACCGACAAGCTACACCGCCTATCGGTGCTGAAGACGCCCCTGACCGGGACGCCGTCGGGGTTCAAGGACATCGACGAGAAAACCGGAGGCTTCCAGCCCGGAAACCTGATCGTGATCGCGGCGCGTCCCTCGATGGGCAAGTCGGCGCTGGTGGCCAACATCGCCGAGAACGCCGTCCTCGCCGGCCACGCGGTCGCCCTGTTCTCGCTCGAGATGTCGGAATCGGAGCTGGCCCAGCGGTTCGTCGCCTCGCAGGCACGAATCAAGGGCGACGACCTGCGGCGCGGCCGCGTCGCCGAGCATCGGTGGCCGAAGATCCTCGAGGCATGCCAGCGGCTGTCCGAGGCGCCGCTGTTCATCGATGACTCGAGCGACATCGGCGTCCTCGACCTGCGCGCCAAGGCCCGGCGCCTGCACCACCAGGTCAAAGGCGGCCTCGGCCTGATCATCATCGATTACCTGCAGCTGATGCGTCACGAAGGCCGGGTTGAGAGCCGGGTCGAGCAGGTTGGCCAGATCTCCCGCGGCCTCAAGGGCCTCGCGCGCGAGCTGAATGTCCCTGTCATCGCGCTCTCCCAGCTGAGCCGCGCCGTCGAGCAACGCGGCGGGGACAAGAAGCCGATCCTCTCCGATCTGAGGGAGTCAGGCCAGATCGAGCAGGACAGCGACCTCGTGATGTTCATCTATCGCGAGGAGTACTACGACCGCGACTCCGAGCGGCCTGGAGAGGCTGACATCATCCTCGCCAAGCACCGAAACGGTCCCGTCGGCGAGGTTGTCCTGACCTTCCAGAAGGACTATCCGAAGTTCATGAACTACGCCGGCGATCGGTTCGCGGCGTGAGCCCGGAAGCTCAGATCGCCCGGCAGACGCAGGTCGCTCGCCAGACGCAGCGCCGCGCTGAGGGGGACTGCGCCTACGGGCTATGCGACGGCTCCGGGTTTCTCTACGACCAAGACACGAACACCGCCTATGACTGCCGCTGCCGGGCGCAGCGGATCGTGCTGGCGAAGGCGCGCAGCCTGTCCGCGGTCATCCCCAAGCGCTACCGCGACGTCGCGTTCGACCGGCCTCCGGTGACCGACATCGACCCGCAGGTGGCGGCGGCCGCGCGGCGCTTCGTCGACCGGATCGACGAGAAGCTCGAGTCCGGGCGCGGCCTCTGGTTCATGGGGCCGGTTGGAACCGGCAAGACGACGCTCGCGATGCTCGTCTCCAAGGCGGCGCTGAAGGCCGGACGTTCGGTGGCGATCTACTCGCTGCCCCGCCTGCTCAACGAGATCCGTGACACCCACCGGGCTGAGCGCTCTCACGTCGAGCTGCTCGACCGCCTGACCGCGGTGGACCTGCTCCACGTCGACGATGTCGGTGCCGAGCGAACCACCGACTGGGTGCTGGAGGAGCTCTACTCGATCGTCAACGCGCGCTATGAGGACGAGCGCTCGATGGTGGTCACGACCAACATCCTCGATCGCGAGGCACTGTGCGAGCAGATCACCGAGCGGACCGTCTCGCGTCTGACCGAGATGTGCGACGAACTGCCTCTGCTCGGTCACGACCGGCGGATGGATGTGGGCTCCGTTCCCGCGGACGGCAGTCAGCTCGGCGGGTGGAGCTGAGCGCGGACGCGATTGCGTGAGCGCGAGCCGCTCGCCCTGACCCCTTCGTACACTGACCCTGCATGCCAGGTTTAGTACTCGTCGGCGCCCAGTGGGGCGATGAGGGAAAGGGCAAAGTCACTGATCTGCTCGCCGAGCGGGCCGATGTCGTCGTCCGCTTTCAAGGCGGTAACAACGCCGGGCACACGATCGTTCGCGACGGGCAGACGTGGAAGCTGCACCTGATGCCGTCGGGCATCCTGCACCAGGGGACGCTGTGCGTGATCGGCAACGGCGTCGTGGTGGACCCGAAGGTGCTGACCGACGAACTCGAGGAGCTCCGGCGGCGCCGGGTCGACACGAGCGGCCTGCGGATCTCGGCCAACGCTCACCTGATCATGCCCTACCACCTGATGCTCGACCACGCCGGCGAAGCGCGCCTAGGCAAGCTCCAGATCGGCACCACCCGGCGAGGAATCGGGCCGTGTTACGCCGACAAGGCAGCGCGCCTCGGCATCCGCGTCCAGGACCTGCTCGACGAGAAGATCCTGAAAAAGAAGATCGTGACCGCGCTCGAGCCTAAGCGCCTGTCGCTGCGGCCGTTCGCCAAGGACCCGCGGCTCGACCTGCAGGCGATGACCGACGAGTACCTGACTTACGGCCACCGGCTCGAGGCTTACATCGCCGACACGAGCCGTCTCGTGCTGGACCGCCTCGACCACGACCAGCTGGTGGTGTTCGAGGGGGCACAGGGCGCCCTGCTCGACATCGATCACGGCACTTATCCGTTCGTCACCTCGTCGAACCCGGTCGCCGGAGCGGCCTGCATCGGCGCCGGCGTGGGTCCGAAGGACATCGACGAGGTCTGGGGGGTGGCGAAGGCCTATAGCACCCGGGTGGGCGCGGGGCCGTTCCCGACCGAGCTCGAGGGGCCGCTGGCCGACGAGATCCGCGATCGCGGTCACGAGTACGGAACGACGACCGGGCGCGCCCGCCGCGTCGGCTGGCTGGACCTGGTGGCGCTGCGTTACGCGGCGCGGATCAACTCTCTGACGGCGCTGGCGCTGACCAAGCTCGATGTGCTCTCGGGCCTCCCCCAGCTGCACGTCTGCACGCGATATCGCAGCGAAGAGGGGGCGGAGCTCGATCATTTCCCCTATCACCAGACGGTCCTCCACCACGCCATCGGCGAGTACGAAGTGCTCCCAGGCTTCTCGGAGGACCTGAGCGACTGTCGCACCGAGGAAGACCTGCCGCCGGCGGCACGGGAGTATCTGCGCTTCGTGGCCGCCTTCGTCCGCGTCCCGATCGCCCTCGTCGGCGTCGGCCCGGGGCGCGATGAGGTCATCTGGACGCGGGCCGGGGCAGGCCTCGCGGTCGCCGGCGCGGTGCCGCCGGCGCCCGCACGCGTATAGCCGCGGGCGCGGTACCGCCGGCGCGGCGCCGCCGGCGCGGGCACGCGTATGGCGCCGCGCTAAGTGCCAGCCCGCGACGGGTGGCCCACTCCTGGCCACGGCGCCAGCACGAGCACCACACGGGCGTCGCTGATCGCGCGCACGGTCCGGCGTTCGTTGGGCTCGAAGTGAGACAGGAAGCCCGGGCCCCCTGTCTCGCTACGGCCGTCGCCGGAGATTTCGACCTCGCCTGCGGCGACGAGAACGTAGGTGCGCTCGTGGACCTGGTGCTCTTGGAGCTCTTCGCCGGCGGGCAGGTGGATCGCGATCGCCCGCGTCTCGTCGTCGGAGCGCAGCACCTTGGGCTGGTGCGGCTCGATCGCCAGTGCGGTGATGTCCCAGGTCTCCATCGCGTTCTCCTCGGGTTCCTAGAGCTGCTCGCGTCGCGCTGCGGATCCTCTCACGTGCGTCGCCGGCCGGCGTTTTGCGTTCAGTCCTTCCCGTTTGAGGTTTTCGCCGAAGCGTCGCGCGCGCTCAGCTCCACTGCTCGATCAGATCCTCATCGCCAACTTGGCGCACGACGCGGCCCGGCACCCCCATCACGACCTGGCGAGCACCGACGTCCCGCGTCACCAGCGCACCCGCGGCGACGAAGGCCTCCTCGCCGATGACCACGCCCGGGACCAGCACGACGCCCCCGCCGACGCGGCAGGCGCGGCGGAAGACCGGCCCCTGCAGCGGCTCGCCGGCGGGATGGCGCCCCATGGCGTGGTCGTTGGTGGTGACGACGCCCGGTCCGAGGAACACATCGTCTTCGACGATCGAGCCACCGGTCACGTAGACGCCCGTCTGGATCAGCACCCGATCCCCCACCTGCGCGCCGAAGTCGACGCAGGAGGCGCGGCCGACCACGGTGCGCTCGCCGACTCGGGCACGCTCGCGGACCTGGCTCTGGTCGCCGATGATCGCGCGGCGGCCGACGAGCGCTCCGGCGTACAGGACAGCGCCGCAGCAGACGGTCACGTCAGCTTCCAGGACGAGCGCTCCGAGCTCGCCGCCGGCGGCGGCACTCGACCCGGGGCGCAGCCGCGGACGCTTGCCGAGGACCGCGCCATCCTCGACCAGGCAGCCGGCGGCTATCTCGGTTCCCGCGTGAACGACCGCGCCGGCGCCGATCCGGCAGCCGGCTCCGATGACGGCCCCATCCGCCACCACGGCGCCGTGCGCAATCACGACGTCCTCGGCCAGCGACGCGGTCGCGGAGATTTGTGCTCCCGGCGCGACGTCAGGCATGGGCGGCTGCATGGTCGCGAAGGGACTGAACGACGCGCTCACCAGCGCGCCCGTCGCCGTAGAGCGGCGGGCGCTCGAGCGGCGGATCGCGATTGAGCGCCGTCAGCATCGCATCGCGATCGAGGTCGACCAGCGTGTTCCAGCCCTGCTCGACGGTCTCGACCCACTCGGTGCTCGGGCGCAGCGTGATGCACTTGACACCGGCCAGGTAGGCCTCCTTCTGAAGCCCGCCCGAGTCGGTGAGCGCCGCGCGCGCGTTGCATAGCAGCGCCGTCAGCTCGATGTAACCGAGCGGCGGAGTGAGGATCATCTCGGGTGCCGCGGCCAGCTCGTCGAGCCGCCCAGCTGCGCGCAGCCGCGCCTCGGTCCTGGGGTGGAGCGGCAGAACCACCGGCAGCGGCACCGCCAGCAGCAACTCGACGAGACGCGCAAGACGTGCGGGGTCGTCGACGTTGCCGGCGCGGTGAGCCGTGGCCAGCACGTACTCGCCGGGAGTGACGCCCCGCGCGGCGAGGAGGTCCAGGCGCGGACGGGCCGCCGGCTGCACGCTCAGCGCGACGTCGACCATCACGTCGCCGACGAGCTCTACCGCGCCGCCGACCGCCTCGCGCTGGAGATTCTCGACCGCCACCGGCGAGGAGCACAGCAACAGCGAGCTGGCATGGTCGGAGAGGATCCGGTTGAGCTCCTCGGGCATCGAGCGGTCGAACGAACGCATTCCGGCTTCCACGTGCGCGACCGGGCGCCCGGCCTGTGCGGCGGCCAGCGCACCGGCCAGGGTGGAATTCGTATCGCCGTAGACGAGCACGACATCTGGAAGCTCAGACGCGATCACCGGCTCAAGGGCCGCGAGCATCCGCGCGGTCTGCGAGGTGTTGGTGCCGAGCGCGATGCCGAGCTCGCGCTCGGGCGCCGGGATGCCGAGCTCGGCGAAGAACACCGAGGAGAGCTCATCATCGAAGTGCTGCCCAGTGTGGATCAGGACCTCGTCGGCGACCTCGCGCAGCCGTGGCGACACCGCAGCGGCCTTGATGAACTGGGGGCGGTTGCCGATGACGCTGAGAACCTTCACCCCAGCCCGAGTTCCGAGCGGATCCGCGCGCTCATCGCGGCGGCCGCTTCGGCGGTCTTCGGTCCAGCGTGGTCGAAGCTGCGCTCGTCAATGGCAGCGACAGGCTGGACCTCGCGGGTGGTAGAGGCGAGAAACGCCTCGTCCGCCTGCCCGAGGTCTTTGAGGGTGCACGACTGTTCTCTCGCGTCCATGAGCTCGATCACGGCGGCGCGGGTGATCGAGGCCAGGATGTGCTCGTCGAGGGGAGGCGTCAGGATCGCGCCGTCCTTGATCCAGAAGATCGAGCTCGTCGGCGCCTCCAGGACCCGCCCGTGCGGCGTCACCAGGAGCGCCTCGTCGAACCCCTGCTCGCGCGCGAGCCGGCTGGCCAGCATGTTCGCCGCGTAGGACAGTGATTTGACGCCGTCGAGAACTCGAGTCGGTGCGTAGGTGATCGAGGCGAGCCGTACCCGCTCGGGCGACGGGGGCAGCGGCTCGGTGAACAGGATCCGTCGCCCCCCTCGGGTGAGGACGATGCGCAGCGCCTCGTGCTCGCTCCCCGCTCCCGCTCGCGCGAGCAGCCGGTGCGCATCGGCGCGCACCGCCTCGAGATCGAGCGGCAGTCGTAGGTTCGCGGCCGAGCGCTCGAGACGCTGCAGGTGCTCCTCGAGCGCGAACGGCCGGCCGTCGTAGACGCGGATCACCTCGAACACGCCGTCGCCCCGCAGCAGCCCCTCGTCCGTGGCGGGAACCACCGCCTCGGCCGCCGGCATGATCTCTCCGTCTAGCGACGCCAGCGTGGCCGGGGCGCTCACGATACGATCGGGCTGGGGATCACGCGCGGAGCCTATCCGCTGCCCGAGTCCTCCGGCTGGCCGACCGAGTCCTTCGACCCGCTGCCCGAGTCCTTCAACCTGCTGCCCGAGTCCTCCCGCCCGCCGAGCGGCGACTGCCGCGTCGCCCACTCCTGTGCCAGGCGGATAATCGTCGCCGCGGACGCCGCCATGTCCTGCAGCGATGCCCACTCGCGCAGTGAATGGAACTCTTGGCCGCCGGTGAAGATGTTCGGAGTCGGAAGGCCCATCTCGCTGAGGCGCGAGCCGTCGGTTCCGCCCCGGATCGGCTCGCGGACGGGCTCGATTCCCTCCGCGCGGATCGCCGCTTCGGCAGCGGCGATGGCTTCCGGGACGCGCTCGATGTAGCGACGCATGTTCCGGTACTGCTCGCGCAGCGCGACGTCGAGGCGAGCGCGCGGCTCGCGCTCGACGACCTCGCGAGCGGTGCGCTCGAGGAGGCGCTGGTGCGCCTCGAGCAACTCATCGTCGAAGTCGCGCACGATCGCGCGGATGGTGGCGCGCGCGGCGGTTCCTTCGATGAGGTACGGATGGATGAATCCCTCGCGGTCGGCGGTCGTCTCGGGGGTCAAGGTGTCGTCCGGCAACGCCGCCACCACGCGCGAGGCCAGGCGCAGCGCGTTCACGAGCTTGCCGGTGGCCTGGCCCGGGTGCACGTCAACGCCGTCGATCGTGATGATGGCCTCGGCGGCGCTGAACGTCTCGTCCTGGAGCTCCCCCAGCTTGGACCCGTCGATCGTGTAGGCGCATAGAGCGCCAAAGCGCGGAATGTCGAACAGCGTTGCGCCTTCGCCGATCTCCTCGTCGGGCGTGAAGGCGATTCGCAGCCGCGGGCGCGGAAGATCCGGATGGCGCGCGAGGTGGGCAACGGCGGACATGATCGCCGCCACGCCCGCCTTGTCGTCGGCGCCCAGCAACGTGTCGCCGCTGGAGGTGACGATGTCGTGACCGACCTTGGCGCCGAGCTCGGGCATCGAGGCCGGATCGAGTTGAGTTCCGCCGCGAGGCAGGTCGATCACGCCGCCCGCGTACGCGCGGTGCACGAGCGCCTCCGCCCCGGCAGCCGGGGTGTCGGGCGTGGTGTCGAGATGCGCGATCAGCCCGATCGCGCCGGGGCCGGCGTCGTGCCCGTCCTCCCCGCCTCCTGCCGCGCCCCCTACCTCCGGCAGCGTCGCCGTGACATAGCCATTCTCATCCTGCTCGACGGCGTCGAGTCCGGCCTCCTTGAGCTCGCGCACGAGCAGCCGTCCGAGCTCGAGCTGCCCGGGCGTGCTCGGTGAGCGCTCGCGATCGCGGCGCGCCTGGGAATCGATCCGCACGTAGCGCTGAAAGCGCTCGAGTAAGTCCTCGGCAAGGCCTTGGGCCAGCGGCGAGGTGAATGGGGCGCTCTGCATCAGGCGAGTAATCCGGCGGCCCGGGGTAGGAAAATCTCCTGCCGGGGAAAGGAAGACTAATGGCTACGGACATCCGCACTCGTAGAGCTCGCCTCCGCCGCTCGGACTGCGCGGGGCCTGGCCTGCACCGCATTCGGCGGGGCCGGGGCTTCAGCTACATCGACGTGGACGGCGCGACCCTCGCCGATCCGGAGGTGATTGAGCGCGTACGCGGGCTGGCGATCCCACCAGCGTGGAAGGATGTGTGGATCTGCCCCGACCCGATGGGACACCTCCAGGCCACCGGGATCGACGCCGCCGGGCGCAAGCAGTATCTCTACCACCCGCGGTGGCGGGAGCGGCGCGACCGCGAGAAGTTCGAGCGGATGGAGCGCTTCGCGGGACTGCTGCCGCGCCTGCGGCGCGAGCTCGCAGCCGATCTCGCGGGCGCCGCCCTGACGAATGGCTTCGGCCCGGGACGCACCGCCGTTCTGGCGTGTGGGGTCCGGCTGCTGGACGTCGGACTGTTTCGCATCGGCGGCGAGGAGTACGCCGAGGAAGATCACGGCGTCGGCCTGGCTACCGTGCGCCGCGATCACGTGAAGATCCGTCGCGAGGACGGCGCGATCGTATTCGACTACCCGGCCAAGGGCGGGGTACGCCGGGTGCACGTGATCCAGGATCCGCTCTGCGGCGATCTTGTGCGCGCGCTCAAGCGCCGGCGAGGTGGGCCGCAGGAGCTGCTCGCATTCCGAGAAGGCAGGCACTGGGTTCCCGTGCGCTCCGACGACATCAACGACTACCTCAAGCAGCATCTCGGTGCGGAGTTCAGCGCCAAAGACTTCCGGACGTGGAACGCGACCGTGCTGGCGTCGGTGGCGCTGGCCGCGGACCCGGAGCTACGGGCATCCAAGGCTGCGCGCAAACGCGCGATCGACGGAGCTGTGCGCGCTGTCTCCGAGCTGCTCGGGAACACGCGCGCGGTGGCTCGTCGCGCGTACATCGACCCGCGCGTGTTCGACCGTTACCTATCGGGCTGGACGATTGAAGCGGGTCTGCAGCGGATCGGCGATCTGCACCCGGGCGACGATCGAGGTCGCGCGCGTCTGGAGCGCGCCGTGCTCGACCTGCTCCACGAGGAGACGGACTCACCAGCGCTCTCGCGAGAGGCGGCCTGACCTCAGCGCGCCCGCGGGACCTCAGCGCCGCGCGTGCGCGCCGCGGGTGACCTCGGCCGCACCGCCGACGACGCTCGGCCGCGGCCGGGAAGCTTCATTCCCACCCCTTCCGCCCGCTAGCCACGGCTTCCGCCGTGTGGTACAAAATTCCAGACCAACGAGCTGAGAGAGGTCGGCCAAGGCGGTGACAGAAGTCCCGGGCGCACCCGCAGCAGCGACCGGGTCTCCAGAGCTGTTCGCGCGCTGGCGGCGATCGGCGGACCGAGCCGCGCGGGACGAGCTGGTCGAGCGCTATCTGCCGCTCGCGCACAAGCTGGCGGGGCGATACGCGAACTCGAGCGAATCGTTCGACGACCTCGTGCAGGTGGCGAGTCTCGGACTGGTGAAGGCGGTGGAGCGGTTCGACCCTGAGCGGGGGTTCGCTTTTACTTCCTTCGCGGTCCCGACCATCGTGGGCGAGCTGAAGCGCTACTTTCGCGACTCGGGCTGGGCCGTGCACGTCAACCGCGGTGCGCAAGAGCTGGCCCACCGGGTCACCGACGCGCAAAGGAAGATCAGCGCCCAGACTGGACGCCCGCCCACGATCGGCGATCTCGCGCAGTATCTCGAGGTGAGCGACGAAGACGTCTTGGAAGGACTACAGGCGGCCGAGGCCTACGACGCGGTTTCGCTTGATGCTCCGGCGTCCGACGATGCCGAGGGTGCTCCTACGAGCCGGATAGAGACTCTTGGAGGGGCCGACCGCCGCCTCGACATCATCGACGCTCAGACGACGATCACCGCCGCAGCGCGTCACCTACCCCGCCGCGAGCGCGAGATCCTGCTCCTGCGCTTCGGCGCCGATCTCACTCAAACCGAGATTGCCGGGCGGATCGGCGTCTCGCAGATGCAGGTCTCGCGGCTGCTCCGCAACGCGCTTGCGCACCTGCGCGAGCTGACGGACGACCGTGATCGCAGCGACGCGAGCGCGCCTGCGATCTGACGGTCGCCCGTACGGAAATCCAGCCGGCGATATCTACCAGCGGCCGTACCAGCGCCGCCGGCCGATGCCCGACTCCACGCCTCCGACGAAGAAGCCGATCACCCAGAGCACAAGCGCTGCGATGAGAACGATCCAGAGGAAGTGTGCGGCAAAGCCGAGGCCGCCGAACAGAGCCAGGATCAGCAGCAGTATCACCAACGCGACCATCAGGTCTCCTTTCCCGATCCACAGGGTCTGTATCCCCTTAAGGCTGGGTACCCGGAATCCTGGAACTCGTAACTGGCCGGAGACGGCTGACGTGCCCCGCGCAACGGCGCTCCGAGTTCTACTCAGTGGCGTCGTCGACAGCGGAGGAGCGAAAGTCGTCAGCCGCGCCGTCGTCGGCCGCACGCGCGTCGTCGCTTTCGCCCGGAGCGTCCTGGATCACCCGGCGTGCCGCGTGCTGATCTCCGTGGCTAGCGTGCTCGGCCAGCTCATGTTCGGCCTGCTCGAAGCCTTCCGCCTCGCCCTGGCCAGCTTCCGCGAGCGGTCGTTCGGCCTCGCTCGGGTCTCCGTCGGTAGGCGGTGGCTCGGAACTCACGCGGCCGCCGATTGCGCCGGCCTCGGCTGCGGCGGCGGCTTCCTGCTCGTGTTCCAGATCGCCGGGCGACATCGCCTCGAGATTTACCCTCGTCCTTCCGTGGCAAACGCCGGCGGGTGTTACCGCCGTGACGCCAATTCGGGGGCGGTGGCCCAGTAAGTCGCGGCCATGTCCTCTTCTCCGTGGCCGTCCTCATCGGCGCGGCGAAGCCGGTCCGCGACCGCACGCATGATCGGCAGCTCGAGGTCGCGCTCGGACATCGCCGCGAGGATCAAATCGGCGTCCTTTCGTGCTAATGCGAGCCGGAAGGCTGGGTCGTCGAAGTTCCGCTCGATCATCAAAGCGCCCTTCAACCGCGCGTAGGGGAGATCGAGCGCGCCGCCTTCGATCGCCTCGAAGAAGCGCTCGGGGCCGACATCGAGAACCTGGGCCAGGGTGATGGTCTCAGCGAGCGCGCCGACGACGCCGACGACCCAGCTGTTGACGACGACCTTGCAGCGCGTACCGAAGCCAGCCGGTCCCAGCCACAGCGTTCGTTGGCCGACGGCATCGAACACGGGCTGGCAACGCTCGCGTGCCGCATCGGGACCGGAAGCAAGCACGATCAGCTGACCTCGCTGCGCCGGCTCGCGAGTGCCCAACACTGGCGAGTCGACGAACGTCGTTTGCGTGCGATCGGCGAGTCGCGCGCAGTGCTCGGTACCTTCAAGCCCGATGGTGCTCATCTGAATCCAGATGCCGCCTTCGGGAAGGGCATCGAGCGCCGCGGCCGCGGTATCGAGCACCGCCGCGGCGTCGCTCAGCATCGTCACCAGGACCTGCGCGCCTTGCGCCGCCTCACGCGGATCGCCGACCACGGCGACCGCGTCGTTCGCCAGTGCCGCCGCGCGGTCGCGACTGCGGTTCCAGGCCCGGAGCTCGAAACCAGCCGACACCAGGTTCCGGGCCATCGGCAGGCCCATCGTCCCGGTTCCGAGAAATGCGATGACGCTCACAGCGCTCCTCTTACCCATCCCCGTGCTGACGGCAAACGGTTCAGTAGGGCAGGCTGCGATGCATATCAGTTACGCTCGCGCCAGCGTGACGACAAGGGGCACGAGGTGCAGGGTCATTTCCGCGTAGAGGTTCGCAACAACGGGCGAACGAGCGTGATCACGGTCAGCGGCGAGCTCGACCTGGCGTCGAGTGCGGCGCTGGAGGAGGAGCTCGAGCACACGGTGGCGTCCGGCACCGAAGGCGTCGTGGTTGACCTACGCGAGCTCGAATTCATGGATTCGACCGGGCTGAGCACGCTGGTCAAGGCCCACCAGCGCGCGGAGGGGCTAGGCAAGCAGTTTGGCGTGGTGCGCGGGCCTCAGCAGGTGCAGCGGCTGCTGAGCTTGACCGGCGTCGAGGATCGCCTGCGCTTCGCCGACACGCCCGAAGAGCTGTTCGAGGCCGATTGAGCCCCTCTCGCCGGTTCAGCTCCTGGCCGGCCAACGGCGATGATCGACCATGACCACCCGGAGGAGCTCGTAACCGCCGACGTCGTGACACTCGAGCTGGTCGCTGAGCAGCTCGAGCGGGGACGGGGCGTCACCGCCGTGACCCTCCGTACGAAGCTTCTCACCGCTGCCGGCGCGGAGCGGCCCAACGGTCAGCTCCAGGCGCCGGCCGCCCGCCCTGATTGCAAAGCCGATTCTCTCGCCGCTCGCCGCAACTGATGTATGCGCGGCGATCGCGTCGGTCACCAGATAGACGTCGGAGAAGCGGTCGAGCGAGAAGCGAGCGCTGGCCGCGAGCGCGCGTGACAGCCTTCCGAGGACGCCTCCGAGGAGCCCGATGGGCGACACGGAGACAACGGCGTCGCCGGCGAGGTGCTTCGAGAACCCATCATCAGGCGCGGCCATGTCGGGGCGCTGGAATAGGGGCCTGCCGTCGCGCTGTCCCGCGAAGTGCATCCACACCTCGGTGCCGCCGCCCTGGCAAGGGCGGAACTCGGCCTTGTCGGTGAGAGCCCGGATGACCGGTAAACCGACTCCCTGTACGCGATCATCGGCGGATGCGTGTTCGGGGATGCCGACTCCCGCATCGCGCACGAGCACCTCGATGCCGGCTTGGGCGGCGTTGAGCGACACCGCGAGCGGACCGGAACCGTTGGGGTATGCGTGCAGCACGACGTTGTTGCAGGCCTCGCTGACGGCCGTCTTCAGGTCATCCAGCAGCTCTGGATCCATCGACAGCAGCTCGGCGACTCCGCTCAGCATCCCGCGCACGAGGGTGAGCGTTTCGGGACGGCTTTCGAGCGTAAGACTGAGCGTCGCAGGCTCGGCGGCCAGCGCAGCGCTCGGCGCGTCAGCCGTCATCGCGCCCGCCTCGGCCGGCGTGATGATGCGATACGAGTAGGCGCGCCACACCATCCATGTCGGCATCCGCTCGCAGCATCTACAGGACCGATGCCGCGCAGTTGACCGGCCGCCGGTGACCGAGGCCCCGCAAACGCGCCGCCGCGGTGCCACACCGGCGCCCGCTTGAAGTTAGCGTGCGCATTCGCTGTATACGGCGCCTTCACTGGCTCGATGGACGACTTCTCCCGCCGACTACCCGCATCGGGCAGACGGAAACGCCCCGCCGGCGGCGCACGCGAACGTTCAGCTCATATGGCCGATCGGCTAAGCGATCGGCTGCTGGCTAAGCGATCGGCTGCTCTTCGACCAGCGTTAGTTCGCGGAGCTGCTCGAGCGCACGCCGAAGGATCCGCGAGACCTGCATCTGGGAGACGCCGATCATGGCGGCGATCTGGCTCTGGGTCAGGTCTTCGACGAAGCGCAACACGAGCACCCGCCGCTCGCGCGCCCCAAGGTGGCGCGCCGCCGCCGCGATCGTGACCTTGTCGTCGACGAGATCAAAGCGCTCGTCGGTTTGGCCGAACGCGTCTGCGAGCGTGCCCGCGTCTTCCTCACCATCGTCGCGTGGCGCGTCGAGCGAGGCGGTGTGATGCGCGCCGGCGGTCTCGAGAGCTTCGAGCACATCTTCCACGCTCAACTCGAGGTACTGAGCCAGCTCGGGAACACTCGGCGGACGCCCGGTCTTGGAGGTCATCCGCTGGCGCGCCTCCTCGACCTTCAAGGCCAGCTCCTGCGCCCCACGCGGAACGTGCACCGACCACCCGAGATCGCGGAAATACCGCTTGAGCTCGCCAAGGATCGTGGGAACGGCGAATGATGAGAAGGCAGTACCACGGCTGGTGTCGAATCGGTCGATGGCCTTGACCAAGCCCAGGCTGGCCACCTGCAGAAGGTCATCGAACGGCTCGTGCGCGCCGCTGTACCGGCGCGCCAACTTGCGCGCCAACGGAAGGAACCGTTCGACCAGCTGCGCCCGCGCGCGGGTGTCCCCGTGCTGCTGCCAGCGTACGAACAACTCGCTCGATTCAGTGCGCTCGAGCAAGAATCCGACCCTCTCTGTGCGCTCTAGCAGGCCATGTGCCACGTCGCGACCTCCTTAGCGATGCCGTCGATCCAGACGCAATTCGATTAGAAGCTACCCCACTGCCGGAAAGGTCAAACGTCGGCATGTTCGCGCGCTAACGGCGTGGAGACGCCGTCAGCGGGGAAACTACCCGTACCGTGCCGGCAAAGAACGCTGTTCTCCTGACTGCCTACAGAGACGGGCCGCTATTGGTCCGCGGTCCGGCGCAGGTCCTCGACCGGGAGGGCCGTCCAATCGGCGGCCAGCGGCGGCCGATTGCCCTCTGCAGATGCGGCAAGTCGCGGCTCTGGCCTACTTGTGACGGAACGCACAAGTTGATCGGGTTCCGCGCGCCAGGGGGTTCGCTCGCGCTCGATCCGCCGGAGGCGTCAGGAAGCTGACAAGGCGGCCGATCCGGTGACGTCGGCCTCACCGTCTTCGAGCGGCCGCAGCAGGGAGCTGCGCCCGGCGCGCCAGCAGTCCAGGACCCAGCCGGCCCACCGGGCGTCCAGACACGCGAGGGTCTCGGCGCCCCAAACCAGCGACGGCGCGAGCTGGGGCTCCTGCCGGAGTAGACCCCCGGCCAGGTCGACGGCGGCGATGTTCTCGTGAACCGCGTCCGCCTCGACGTGCTCGTCGAAGAACAACGTCGCATCACCACCCAGACCCAGGCGGCGTAAGCCGTCCCCGTAGCGCCGGTTGGGAATCGAAGAGGTCATCTCGAACAACGCCAGGTGCCCAACGATCGCTCCACGCCAACGACGATGCAGGCCGAACAGGGACATGAGGTTGACGGTTACCAGCGTCACGGCCGGAATCAGATTGAGATACGCGCCGTAGCTGCGGTCGAGCCCGATCGCCTGCATGGCCCGGGCGAACAGCTCGGCGTGGATCCAGTCGCTGCGCCCGCCCCCGTACTCGTCGGCCTGGATCTCGATGAGCGCCGCCTTGGGCTCCCCGGAGAGGCGCGGGATCGCCCATGAATGGGGATCGGCCTCCTTCAGCTGGTAGGCCGAGCGGTGAACCAGGAACTCCATGATCTGCTCGAGGCTCGCGCTCGAGCGGACATAGGTAGAGAGCGGCGGCGACTCTCGTTCGGAGATTCCCCGCAGGATGACGTCGATCTCATCGGCGCCGGTAGGGCGAGTCGGCATCGGAACGGCATCGAGCAGCGCACGCTCGAAGCGCCGTTCGAGCTCTGCGCGTAGCGCGAGTAGCGACGGCTCCCACTCCCACTCCTCATCGACGTCTGGCAAGCCCCGGTAGTGCAGCTCGTAGCAGAGATAGAGCGAGAGCTGCAGATCCTCATCGGCAAGGGCGTCGCCCGTGGCCGGGATCGCCTCCAGCTCGAGCTCGTGCGGGCTCGCGCCCAGCGCCTCTAGCAACCGCTCGCTGATCTGCCCTCGAGGCGCCGGCGCCCGGTTCATGGCCTTGCTCTACCCGGACGGCGCATCGAGAAAGCGCCCCGCCAGCCAGGCTGCGACACCGCGGACACCGAGCTGCGCAGCGACTTGCCGCTGCGCGAGTGCACCGTTCACGGCCGTCAGCTGCCGTGCATGATCGAGTAGCGCGGCCGAGCCCAGGCGAGTCGCGGTTGGCTGTAGCGTCTCGATCAGCTCGAGGAGGCGCTCGCGGGTGGGCAGGCGCTCGCCGGTCTGAAGGTCGGGGAGCGTGCCTTCGACGCCGTAGCGGCACGCCAGCCAGCGATTCTCGGCGATTCGCCAGGTCTCGGCGACAGGCTCACGCGCGCCCGCGTCGTAGCGCTCGCCCAGCCATGCCGCGAGCGCTTGCACGAAGGCAGCGATCGCAGTGGCGTCGGCCACGCTGCTCTGGCCGTCGGGGACGCGGAACTCGAGCGTCCCATAGCCGACGTGCGGGCGCAGCTCCCACCACCAGGTGCGAGGGGGGAACGCTCCCGACGCCGCGCCCCAGGCAAGCGCCTTGGCGTGCGACTCCCACGAGTCGATCGCCGGCGGCACGCCCTGGCGCGGCAGCAGCTCGGAGAGCTTCGGGCGCACCGACGCCAGGCCCGTGTCGCGACCTTCGTAGAACGGCGCGTTCGCCGCCAGCGCGGCGATCAGGGGTAGATAGGACCGGGCGGCGTTGTACACAGCCAGGGCGCGGTCGGCGTCGCCGACGCTGATATGCACCTGCAAGGCGCAGACGAGCTGGCGCTGGGCAAGCCGGCCGTGTTCGACGATGGTCTGCGAGTAGCGCTCGAGCTGGTTGAGCTCGCCGACGCCGGTGCTGAACGGATGCACCCCGGCCGACGCCGCCAGGGCGCTCCCGCCGAGGTGTGAAAGGAGCTCTCGGCGCGTGGCCAGCAGCGTGGCGCCGAGCTCGGGCACGGACGCGTTCGGCGTGGTGACGATCTCGAGCTGGGAGGCGGGGAGTTCGAGCTTGAACGTCTCCGAGTCGCCAAGCGACGCCAGCACCTGGTGGGCGCGGGGCAGGAGCTCGAGGCTGTCGGGGTCGAGCAGCATCACCTCGTCCTCGAGGCCGACGCTGTTGGCTGGGCTCTTCGCGAACGCGGCGCGCAGCTGCTCGGCGTTTGGCGCCACCGAGGCGGGGAAAGCAATCGGGTCCGGTGCTGCTGCTGCCATTGCCGGGAGTCTTTCAGCCACCCAGCGATGCCTGGATGCTCGTGCGCTGCCTGCGCGAGGAGCCGCCTCCCGCCGGCGCCAGCGCGCTCGACCTCGGCACGGGCAGCGGCGTCCTGGCGATCGCCGCGGCGCAGGCCGGCTGCGGCGAGGTCGTTGCGGTGGACGTTTCGCGGCGCGCGCTGCTCGCGGTGCGGCTGAACGCGAGACTGAACGGCGTGCGCGTGCGGGCTCTGCACGGGGATCTGTTCGCGCCCGTGGCCGGCCAGCGCTTCGACCTGATCGTCTCGAACCCGCCGTATGTCCCCAGTCCCCAAGCCGAGCTTCCGCGACGCGGGCTGGCGCGGGCGTGGGAGGCAGGGCACGATGGCCGCGACGTTCTCGACCGAATCTGCTCCCAGGCGGACGCGTACCTCAGGCCGGGCGGCAGGCTGCTGCTCGTCCACTCGGCGCTATGCGGCGAGACGGCCACCCTGTCGATGCTGCGTGAGCGTGGCCTACATGCCGAAGTCGCGCTTCGGCATCAAGGCGAGCTCGGTCCCATCTTGCGCGCGCGCGCGCCCTGGCTGCACCAACAGGGACTGCTGGCGCACCCGGCCGAGCGGGCGGAGGAGATGCTGGTGATCAAGGCTGAGCGGCCGGCGAAGCCGCCCAGCCCTCACCGTGATGCGGTTCAGGAGGCGAACCGCTTGCGGAGCTGCTCCTTGCCCAGCTCGCCGCCCTTGCGACTTTCGTTCTGAGCGCGCCGGAAGAAGTCAGCCAGTTCCGAGTCGCCGTCACGCTCGGCGTCCTGGATGTAGGTCTCCAGCCGCAAAGCGTTGCTCAGGCACTGCTCGGTAAACCAGATGAGGTTGTAGTCCTTGTCCTTGGTGCCGGTGGTACCGCCGGTTTCCGCGGAGGTGGACATCTGCCGCTCCTCTCCTGAATGGGTTTGCTTTCCCTGCCCCTTACCCGGGTAATGGGCCGAACATGCGGGTGGTGATCACCGGAGCCACGGGAAACGTCGGCACCAGCCTGCTCGAGGCGCTTGCCGGCGAGAGCGATGTGCACGAAGTGGTCGGGATTGTCCGTCGCCAGCCACAGCGCACCTATCCTCGCACGACCTTCATCACCGCCGACGTCGTCGACGCGGATCTCGTCTCGATCGTGCGCGGCGCCGACGCCGTCGTCCACTTGGCGTGGCTGATCCAGCCCGGGCGCGACGAGTCGGTCACCTACGGCGTCAACGTCCTGGGGAGCGAGCGCGTGTTCCGCGCTACTGCCGAGGCCGGTGTTCCGGCACTGATCTACGCCTCATCCGTCGGCGCCTATTCCAAGGGCCCGAAGGACCGCTTCGTGGATGAATCGTGGCCGACGGAGGGAACTCCGAGCTCGTTCTACGCCCGGCACAAGGCGGCTACCGAGCGCGCGCTCGACCGCCTCGAACGTGAGCAGCCGTCGCTGCGGATCGTCCGCATGCGCCCAGGACTGATCTTCAAGCGCGAAGCGGCGACAGAGATTCGCCGGCTGTTCGCAGGACCGTTCCTGCCCCGCGCCTTGCTGCGCGCGAGCCTGATCCCGTTCGTCCCCGACGTGCCGAGGCTCCGCTTCCAAGCCGTGCATTCGCTTGACGTGGGCGATGCGTACCGGCGGGCGATCCTCAGCGACGCCCGCGGCGCCTTCAACATCGCCGCCCATCCCCCGATCGGACCGCCAGAGCTGGCGCAGCTGCTGAACGCTCGGCAGGTGCCCGTGCCCACCGGAGTTGTGCGCTCGGCGGCCGCCGCGACGTTCGCTCTGCGCTTGCAGCCGACCGAGCCAGGCTGGGTGGATATGGGTCTCTCGGTGCCGATGATGGACACCACCCGGGCTCGGCGCGAGCTCGGCTGGGAGCCGAAGCACTCCTCACTCGAGGCGCTTTCGGAGCTGATCGACGGCATGCGATCGGCGAGCGACCTCGACACGCCGCCGTTGGCGAGCAGCACCAGCGGTCCGCTGCGCGTGCGCGAGCTGCTGACCCGCGTCGGCGGGCGCGTCTGAGCGACCGCGATCCGCGCGGCCGACCACAGCGACCTCAAGCCGCGGCGCCGCTACGGCTGGAGCAGGATCTTGATCGCTCCGTCCTGCTTCTTCTGGAAGATCTCGTAAGCATGCGGCGCCTGCTCGAGCGGCAGGTGATGCGTCGCCAGTCCTTCCACGTCGAGCGGATCGCTCTGATCCTCGAGCAGCGGCATGATCTTCTCGATCCACCGCCTGACGTTGGCTTGACCCATGCGCAGCTGAATCTGCTTGTCGAACAGGTCCATCATCGGCATGGGATCGGCCATGCCGCCGTAGACGCCGCTCAGCGAGATCGTCCCGCCGCGGCGCACGGCGTCAATCGCTCCGTGCAGCACGCTCAGCCGGTCGATGCCGGCGCGGGAGACCATCTGCCGCGCCACCGGATCAGGCAGCATCCCGCTGAGCTGGTGAGCGAGCTTGCCCACCGGCGAACCATGGGCCTCCATGCCGACGGCGTCCACGACCGAATCGGGACCGCGCCCCTGAGTCAAGTCGCGCAGCGCCTCAGCCACGTCTTGGCGTTGGCTCACGTCAACCGGATGAACGCCGTGCTCCTTCGCCATCTCGAGCCGTTCCGGCACGAGGTCGACTCCGAACACGGTGCCTGCCCCCTGATGCAGAGCGATCCGGCAGCACATCTGGCCGATCGGCCCAAGCCCGAACACCGCTAGGGTCCCCCCCGCCGGCACCGCGGCGTAGTCGACCGCCTGCCACGCCGTCGGCAGCACGTCGGATAGGTAGACAAAGCGGTCATCGGGCGGACCCTCGGGAACCTTGATCGGTCCGAAATGCGCCTGCGGGACCCGCAGGAGCTCGGCCTGGCCGCCCGGCACCTGGCCGTAGAGCTTCGTATAGCCGAACAGCGAGGCGCCCTTGCCCTGGTTGCGCACCTGCGTCGTCTCGCACTGCGAGAAGAGCTGCTGCTCGCACATGTAGCAATGCCCGCAGGAAATGTTGAACGGGACCACGACCCGGTCGCCCGGCTTGATTTGAGAGACACCGGCCCCGACTTCCTCGACGATCCCCATCGGCTCGTGGCCGAGGATGTCGCCCTCGTCGATGAACGCCCCCAACACCTCGTACAGATGCAGGTCAGAACCGCAGATCCCGGTCGAGGTGACGCGGACGATGGCGTCGGTGGGTTCCTCGATCCGCGGGTCTGGGAACGTGTCGACCCGGACGTCGCGCTTACCGTGGTAGGCAACCGCTCTCATCGCGCCGCCACTCCCTGCGCCTCGAGTCCGGCCTCGGTCGCCACCTCGAACAGGCTGTGGAGCTTCTCCGCCGCCGCTCGCTCCTCGGGCAGGATCCGCTGTGCGACGGCCTCGGTATCGGTGTCGCCTGCGCGCCGGGCGACTCGCGCTAGCAGCTCGTAAGCCGCGATCTCCAGGTGCTCGAACGCGTACGCGAAGCCAGCGAGCTTGGCGGGAGTGTCCGGCTGCGCCTGGAAGAAGCCGCCCCAGTTGAGCGCGCCCAGGCGAAGCGCGGCGTCCTTGAGGGTCGATGCGCCGGCGCTGCGCGCCTGAAGCCGCTCCTCGACCAAGCGCTGGTGGGTTTCCGTCCCGGCACGGTGCTCCTCGAAAGCCGCGGCGAGTCGGCTCTCGCCGACGATCTTGGGCGCGCGACCCAGCAACTGCAGCGCCTGGGCCTCGATCGCATGAGCGTCGGTGAGGTACTTGTTCAGCTGCTCGCCGAGATCGTCGGGCTTCTGCTCGCGCAGCGATGCGTCGACCGCGCGATCGAACAGGCTCGCGAGCCGGTCGGCCATCGCCTGCTCCTGCGTCAGGATCTGGCGGGCGACGCGAACCGTCTCGGAGTCACCGGCCCGCTCCGCGATGCGGCTCAGAAGGTCGTATGCGGCCAGCTCCATGTGCTCGTAGGAGTAGGCGTGAGTCACGAGCTTGCCCGGCGTATCCGGCTGCACGGCCGCGAACATCGCGAATCCGGCGCCGGTCACTGCGCCGGCGATTTCCTTGAGCACCGCGGGGCTGGCGCCGCGAGCGTCGAGGCGCTGGCGCACCAGGCTCTCGTGGGCCTCGGTCTCGGCCAAGTGCTGCACGAACGCCGAGGCGATCACCGGATCGCCGGCGATATCGGGCGCGCCACGCATCTGGACGAGCGCTTGGCGCTCGATCGAGTGCGCGTCGGTCAGGTACTTCGTCACTTGCTCATCCAGGCTGGTCACGTTCATCGCTCCTGTAGCTGCCTTCCGTGTTGGCTCTCTCCGTGGCGCTGCGGGTTGAAACCAGGGCCGTTGGGTAAGGCAGCGCGTAGATGCCGCGCTCGATCTGGAACGGCACGATCACGTTCGGCCTGATCGCCGTACCGATCAAGGTTCACTCCGCCACCCAGGACACCGGGATTCATTTCCACCAGGTGCACGCCAAAGACGGCGCACAGATCAAGCAGAAGCGGATCTGCTCCAAGGAGAGCAAGGAGGTCCCATACAAGGAGGTGGCCAAGGGCTACGAGGTCCGCGACGGCGAGTACGTGCTGTTGAGCAGGGACGAAGTCGCGGCGGCGGCGGGCGAGCGCTCGCGCCTGATCGAGCTCGAGCAGTTCGTCTGCGCGGGGGAGATCGATCTAGTCTTCTACGACCGAACGTACTACCTCGGCGCCGGCGCGAAGGGCCAGTCTTCCTACCGGCTGCTGCACGACGCGCTCGTCAAGTCGCGCCGGGCGGGGATCGGACGTTGGGTTTTCCACAACCGGGAATATCTGGTCGCCGTGCGCCCGCTCGACGGGGTGCTGGCACTGCACACGATGCGCTTCGCCGATGAGCTCGTGGACGCCGACGAGTTCGACGTCCCGACTCCCAGCCGCGCGCCCGCCTCGCGCGA
>JAFAZV010000039.1 GCA_019239445.1 Solirubrobacterales bacterium | reverse complement strand
TGCACGCGCGGCGGCGTGATCGAGACGACGTTCAAAGACGAGACCGAGACCGACCTGTTCGGAGAGCAGGCGGTGCTGTGCGGCGGCGTCACCGAACTCGTTCGCGCCGGCTACGAGACGCTGGTGGACGCCGGGTATGACCCGCGCCTGGCCTACTTCGAGGTTCTCCACGAGCTCAAGCTGATCGTCGACCTGATGTACGAGAAGGGCATCGCCGGCATGCGCTACTCGATCTCGAACACGGCCGAGTACGGCGACATGACACGCGGCAAGCGCGTGATCGGCGAGCCAACGCGCGAGGCGATGAAGCAGCTGCTGAGTGACATCCAGTCAGGCGACTTCGCGCGCGAGTGGATCGCCGAGAACCGGGCCGGGCAGGAGAACTTCAAGCGCATGCGCGAAGAGCAGTCGCGTCATCAGGTCGAGGTGATCGGGCGCGAGCTGCGCAAACAAATGGACTGGATCGACACCGGATTTTCTGAATAGCTCCGGCGGCGTTCCGTCTGGGGAACCGCTTGCGTGCGCGCAGGACGGGGTGCTAGCGACTCTCGAACTCAAGTTCCCCAGACGGAACGTCCGCCTTCGCCGCCCGGCACACCGCGCTCGATAGCCAGGTGAAGAAGCCGCGGGGGGCTACCGTGTTTGGGGAGTTATGGCGCAGACGGTTTTACGAATTCCTGCAGAGTTGAAGCCGAGTGATGGGCGGTTCGGGTCTGGGCCGAGTCGGGTTCGGCCCGAGGGTGTGCGCCGGCTGGGGGACGAGGGGGCTCGGGTGATGGGGACGTCGCATCGGCAGGCGCCGGTGAAAGCGCTCGTGGGCAGGATTCGCGCCGGCTTAACCGAGCTGTTCGCTTCGCCCGAGGGCTACGAAGTCGCGCTGGGCAATGGCGGCACGACGGCGTTCTGGGACGCGGCGACGTGCGGGCTCGTCCGCCGGCGCGCACTTCATCTCGCCTTCGGCGAGTTCGGCGCCAGGTTCGCGGCGGCCACGACGCAGGCGCCGTTCCTCGAGCCGTCGATCGTGGTCGAGGCTGAGCCGGGCGATGCGCCGGAACCGCGTGCCAACGCCGACGTCGACGTGCTCGGCTGGCCGCAGAACGAGACCTCGACCGGCGTGATGCTGCCGGTCTCGAGGCCCTCGGGCGCGCGCGAGGATCAGCTGGTGCTGATCGACGCCACCTCCGCCGCCGGCGGCCTGCCTGTCGACCTCTCCAGCGCCGACGCCTACTACTTCGCGCCCCAGAAGGCGTTCGCCTCCGACGGCGGGCTCTGGCTGGCGATGCTGAGCCCGGCCGCGGTTGAGCGAATTGAGCGCGTCTCGGCGGAGGAGGCGAAAGCGCGCTGGATCCCGGATTTCCTCTCGCTCGCGACCGCGCTCGAGAACTCGCGTAAGGATCAGACCTACAACACACCGGCGATCGCGACGCTGTTCCTGCTCGCTGATCAGCTCGAGTGGATGCTCGAGCGCGGCGGCCTCGCGGCGATGGTGCGGCGCACGAGCGAGTCGTCGGCTCGCCTCTACGAATGGGCCGAGCGGCACCCGCATGCCCGCCCCTTCGTCACCGACCCGGCCAAGCGTTCGCTCGTCGTGGGGACGATCGACTTCGACGATGCCGTCGATGCCGCCGGTCTGGCCGCCACGCTGCGCGCGA
Organism: Solirubrobacterales bacterium; assembly: GCA_019239445.1. Lineage (GTDB taxonomy): Bacteria > Actinomycetota > Thermoleophilia > Solirubrobacterales > Solirubrobacteraceae > Palsa-465. The sequence continues at coordinate 1,000 of JAFAZV010000039.1, read as the reverse complement.
ACCGGATCGTCGATATCGAGCCGTACCGCAAGCTCGGTCGCAATCAGCTGCGCGTCGCGATGTTCCCGGCTACCGATCCGGACGATGTCAGCGCGCTCACCGCCTGCATCGACTACGTCTTGGAGTGCGGATGAAGGTGCTTGTGGCCGAGAAGATCGGCCAGTCAGGAATCGAGCTGCTCGCGCAAAACGTCGAAGTCGAGCTCGGCGTCGGATGGAGCCGCGAGGAGCTGGCGGAGCGGATCGACGAGTACGACGGCATCCTGATCCGCTCGGCGACGCGCCTCGACGCCGAGTTGATCGCGCGGGCGGCGAAGCTCCGCGCCGTCGGGCGAGCCGGGGTCGGCATCGACAACGTCGACGTGGCCGCCGCGACCAAGCGCGGCATCGTCGTTGCCAACGCGCCGCAATCGAACGTCATCACCGCTGCCGAGCACACGATGGCCCTGCTGCTGGCGCTCGCGCGCAACGTGCCGCAGGCGCACGCTTCGCTGACCAGCGGCCTCTGGGAGCGGTCGAAGTTCTCCGGCGTCGAGTTGTACGAGAAGACGCTCGGGATCCTCGGCTTCGGGCGCGTCGGTCAGCTCGTCGCGCACCGGGCGCTCGGCTTCGGGATGCGCGTGATCGCCTACGACCCATTCGTGAGCGCCGAGCGCTACCGCGACATGGCGGTCGAACGCGCCGGCTCGCCGGATGACGTCTATGCCGCAGCCGACTTCATCACCCTGCACCTCCCGAACACGCCCGACACCGAAGGCTGGCTCGACGCCGCGGCGCTGGCCCGATGCAAGGACGCCGTGCGCATTCTCAACGTCGCCCGCGGTCCGCTGATCGTCGAGGAGGATCTGAAGGCCGCGCTCGACTCGGGCAAGGTCGCCGGCGCGGCGCTGGACGTGTTCCGGCGTGAGCCGATCACCTCGCACCCGCTTTTCGGCTACCCCAACGTGATCGTCACCCCGCACCTCGGCGCCTCCACCGCGGAGGCGACCGACCGCGCCGGC
>JAFAZV010000067.1 GCA_019239445.1 Solirubrobacterales bacterium | reverse complement strand
GGTGCCGGTGCTGTGGTGGCGCCGTTGCCGGCCGCGGCCAGCACGTCTGCCTTGGTGATCCGGCCACCGCGAGCGGTGCCGTGGACTCGGGCCAGGTCGATGCCCTCGGCGGCCGCGACGCGCTGGGCGACGGGCGAGACGTGCGCGCCGTCCTCAGCCGGCGTGGGCGCCGCCGGCGCAGGAGCCTCGGACGTGGAGGACGCCGGCGCGGCGCCGGCCGGCCCGTCACTCGCGGCTTCGGCCGCCCCGGTGCTCATCCGCGCGATCACCTCTCCCACCGTGACCGTTGCCCCCTCTTCAGCCAGGATCTCGGTGATCGTGCCCGCCGCCGGGGCCGGCAGCTCCATGTCGACCTTGTCGGTCGAGATCTCAACCACGGTGTCTCCGGCTTTGACGGTGTCGCCCGCCTTCACCGACCACTCGAGGATCGTCCCCTCGCTGACCGACTCGCCACCGGTCGGGGTCACGATGTCGATCGTCTCAGGCGCCTGAGCGCGCGTCGCCTCGGCCTCCTCGGAGACCTGCTCAGCCACCCGCTCGCTCACCGCCTGCATCTGCGCCTCGGTGGCCGCACCCGCCGACGCCTCGGCCTCGCTGACCGGCGGCGACTCGCCGGAGACGGGCATCGCGGCGTCGCCCTGGGCGATCTCGGCCAGTAAGGCGCCGACCACCACCGTCTCTCCCTCCCCGGCGTGAATCTTCACCAGGGTCCCGCTCACCGGTGCCGGTACCTCGGCGTCCACCTTGTCAGTCGAGATCTCGACCAGAGTCTCGTCGGCATCGACGCTGTCGCCCTCGCGCTTGTGCCACTCGAGCACGGTCCCGTCAGCGACCGAATCGCCCATCGCAGGCATGACAACCTGCACCGTGCCGGTTTCAACCGCCATCCAAGTTCACTTTAACGCGTGCTCGCGGCCACAGCTTGGCCTTTTCGGCGCCCCGCGACAATGAACCCGATCGAGCCGGCGAACGGTCCGAGCCCGCCGAGCACCGCCACCGTCACGGCGAGCCAGAACGGGATCACCCGCGCTCGCGCGGCGAAGATGCACACGATCGACATCCCGATCCACAGCAGCCCGTGGGCCAACCCGAGGATGAACGTCTCCGGCTGCGGATTGCCGGCTACGAACGCGCACACGAGCAGCGCCAGGTAGATGCCCGAGTGGATGAACGAGACCGTCTCGAGCCGGCGAAACGTGATCACGCGTTCAGCAGCGCCGCTACGCGTCGCAGCGGCTCGTCGGCCTCGGCCGGCCAGCGCTCGACATCTGCCGGCCACCAGGCGAAGGCATCGTGCTCGTGGTCGGGCACCACCACCGCATCGCCGGGCAGCCACGCCTGGCCGACGAGCAGCACGACGTCGCTCGGCAGCAGGATCAACGCCTCGATGCTCAGCCGCTCGGGCCGCACCGACCACTCCTCGAGCAACTCGCGCGACAGGGTGTGCGTCGGGTTCTCGTCGACCTCGACCGAGCCGCCCGCGCCGAGCGCCCAGCGCCCCGCCCACGAGGCCAGCCAGCCGGCGCGACGCCCAGCGAGCCAGCGGCCGTCGCGCCCGCGGACCACGCACAGGGCGGCCAGGCTCTGGCTCGCGTTGTTCGGGATCAGCCGCAGGGCCCACCGGGCCGGCTGGAGCTCCAGCTTGAGTCGCCCGTCCGTGACCGCGTAGGAGGCCAAGCGACCGGCCAGGCCATCGTGGCTCGGCGAGCCCCGCTCGCGCAGGGCCGCCAGCGCCAGGTCGGCGGCACGAAGCTCTGATTCGCCCGCCTCGAACGTGTCGTTGCGCCAGGAGACGTCGACGTCGGCGGGGTCCCACGGACCGCGAGCGAGCAAACCCGGCGTCTCAGGCACCCGGCGAACGGTAGCTAGTGAGCGGAGGTACGCTGGCGGCTCGTGCAGCGCAGGCTCAAGCACTGGGGCTGGGGATACGAGGATCAGCAGCCGAGCCTCGAGGAGCAGCGCGCCGCTGCCGCCTTCCTGACCGAGCGACTCGGCTTCGGGTCTGCTGAGCCCGAACCACCAGCGCCGCTGCCGGCGCTCCCGGCGCCCCGGCTGCGCGTTCCGCCAGGGCTGGCGGAAATCTGCTCCGCCACCGATTACGACCGCGCGCTGCACAGTTACGGCCGCTCCTATCGCGACGTCGCCCGGGCGTTCCGCGGGCGATTCGATCACGTTTGCGACGCCGTCGCCCGTCCGCGCGACGAGCGCGAGGTGCAGGCGGTGCTCGACTGGGCGCTCTCCAGCGACTCGGCGGTGATCCCGTACGGAGGTGGGACGAGCGTCGTTGGTGGCGTGGAGCCGGCCCTCTGCTCGGGCCGTTATGCCGGCGTGGTCACGATCGACCTGAAGGCCCTCGACCGGGTGCTCGAGGTCGATTCGAGCTCGCTTGCCGCGCGGATCCAGGCCGGCGCGACGGGCCCGCGACTCGAGGCGCAGCTCTCCGAGCACGGCCTGACGCTGCGTCACTATCCCCAGTCGTTCGAGTTTTCGACCCTCGGGGGATGGATCGCCACGCGTGCGGGCGGCCACTTCGCCACGCTCCTGACCCACATCGACGACGTGGTCGAATCGGTCCGCGCGATCACGCCGGCCGGCGTATGGGAGTCGCGGCGGCTGCCTGGATCAGGCGCCGGCGTCTCTCCCGACCGCCTGCTGATCGGCTCGGAGGGCACGCTCGGGCTGATCACCGAAGCGTGGGTTCGAGTCCGGCCGCGGCCCCGCCACCGTGCCTCCGCCGGCGTGCGCTTCGGCGACTTCGGCTCGGGGGCGGAGGCGGTTCGGGAGATCGTTCAATCGGGACTGCATCCGGCCGGCTGCCGGCTGATCGACGCGGCGGAAGCCGCAGTGACCGGTGCCGGAGACGGGAGTCATGCGCTACTTGTGCTCGGCTTCGAGTCTCCTGCGCACGACGTCGAGCCGTCGATGCGCCTGGCGCTCGCGTGCTGCCGCGAGCACGGAGGCGAGTGGGAACGCCGCGACGGCGCGCGCCAGGAAGATCGCGGCGCGGCAGGCGACGGCGGGCGCGGCGGCGAAGCCGTCAGCGGTTGGCGCGAGGCGTTCCTGCGCGCTCCATACCTGCGCGATACGTTCATCGCCATCGGCGTCCTGTCCGAGACGTTCGAGACCGCGATCACCTGGGAGCGGTTTCCCGCCTTCCACGCCGCCGTGACCGAGCGCGTGAGCGCGGCCGTGCGCGAGGTCTGCGGCGCCGGCTCACTCACCTGCCGCTTCACCCACGTCTATCCGGACGGGCCGGCGCCCTACTACACGGTGCTGGCGCCGGCGCGCCGCGGCGAGGAGCTCGATCAGTGGGCGCAGATCAAGCAGGTGGCGGCGGATACGGTGATCGAGCAGGGCGGCACGATCACCCACCACCACGCGGTTGGCCGCGACCACCGCCCCTGGTATGACCGCCAGCGCCCAGACCCGTTCGCGGCCGCGCTGGCCGGTGCCAAGGCGGCGGTCGATCCCGCGGGCGCGCTCAACCCGGGGGTGCTGATCGACCCGCGATAGCGCGCCCAAGCGCACGGACCAGGCGTATACCAGCGCGCTCAGCGCTGCCTGAGCCGCGCCAGCACGGCCGCGGCCGAGGGGGCTAACTCGGCCGGCAGCCGCGGCAGCAGCTCCGCCCAGCCTGGCTGGAGCTCGATGGCACGGCGGACGTAGCGCTCGCCAGTGTCCACGTCGCCTCCCTGCGCCGCGCCCAACCCGGCCCAGAACAGGAGCTCATCGTTGTCCGGCGCGAGCTCCCTCGCCTCGCGGGCGAACGCCGCGGCCTCGTCGTAGCGGCCCTCGCCGGCGGCCTCATCGGCGCGTCCGGCCAGCGCGTAGGCCTCGTGCAGGCCGACCAGCCGGCGCAGCTCGGCCAGCGGCTCAGGGTCGTCTTCGACCCGCAGCGAGACGACCACGTCCCAGTCGTGACCGGCGACCGGGACGACGAGGATCGCCGCCGACTGCCGCCCGCGGATGTCGCCGCCCTCGGCCTCGGCGGCATCGAGCGCCGCCAGCAGCCGCTGCGTCAACGCACCCTGGGCACCCTCGTAGGCCTCGAGCATCGCCGGCCACACGCGCTCGCTTCCCATCAGGTTGGCCTGGCAGGTGACTGCATCGCCTGTGACGTGGCCGGCGTACGGAATGCAACTTTCGCCAGTGTGGATGGCGATGCGCCCGCGCGTGTCGACCATCGCCACCTGTCGCGTCGGCGCCGCCGGATCCGCGGCCACAAGGCGCGCCAGCGCCGCGCGTGGGTCCTCGCCATCCGCCATCGCCGCTAGTCCGCGCGGCCCGTACGCGACTTCGGCGTTCGCCTGCGTTGCCACGGCGCCAACGCCGGCGCGCGCCCAGGGCACGATCGCGCCGACCGAGAACCAGTGCGACTGCACCGCGACCCCGATCTCGCCGCTGCGCTGATCGCAGGCGACGATCGAGTACGTGCCCTGGCGGACGAAACCGGGATGCACTTAGAGCGGCGGGCGCAGGGGCGGCGGCGCGCCTTTCGCTGGCGGCGCCAGCGGCGCGACTACCTCCTCGGAGGCGACGGCCTCGACAACCTCTTCCTCTTCCTCCACCTGACCCTGGTCGTGCTCACCGTCGCACAGGATCCGGAACTGGCCGGTGACGCCGCCGTCAGTCTGGAGCACGATCCCGGGCAAGATCTCCTCGCCGTCTTCGAGCCCGAGCCGCTCGATGTCGAAGTGCGTCATCCCGATGCCCCAGGTGTGGTGGCCGGGGTTCTCGCGATCGTGCGCGGCGACGCCTTGAGCGAGGCGCTCGAGCAGGTAGGCGATCTTGGTGGAGTCGGCCATCGGCGCGGCTAGTGGTCCCTCTAGCCCCGCTCGATCAGCTCGATCCGATAGCCGTCGGGATCGCGCACGAAGCACAGCCGCGAGCCGCCGTCGCGCACCGTGTAGGGCGCGCGCTCCGGCTCGATTCCCTGCTCGGAGAGCCGGCGCAGCGCAGTGTCGAGATCGGATGTGGTGATCGCGATGTGGCCGTAGCCCGTGCCGATCTCATAGGGCTCGTCCTGGCCAACGTTGTAGGTCAGCTCGAGCCGCGGCTCGGGTCCGTCGTCGGGGAGCCCCATGAACACGTTGATGGCCTCGTCCCGAATCGGCAGGCGCCCCTTCTCCTCGAACCCGAGCGCGCCGTAGAACGCGACCGAGCGATCGATATCAGCGATCCGGTAGCAGGTGTGGATCAGGCTCATGCCCGCACAGGATAGGCTCTTTGGCGATGATCATCGAGCGTTCGATGAACGACGCGTGGTTGTCGAACACGTACCTCGTCGCCGATGAACTCGGCGCGCACGCGGTCATGATCGACGCCGGCGGCCCGGTCGATCCGCTGCTCGAGGTGCTCGAGCGCATGCGCTTCGAGTTGACCCACGTTCTGCTGACCCACCATCACCACGACCATGTGGCCCAGCTCGAGCGAGTGCGCGAGCGACATCCGGATGCGCCTGTGCTGATCCACCCGGCGGAACGCGAGGACGTTCCCGGCGCCACCGGCACCCTCGAGCCTGAGACCAAGATTCACTCGGGTGCACTCGAGATCGAGCCGCTTCACACGCCCGGGCACACGGCGGGCATGCTGTCGCTGCTCGTGAACGGCACTGACGTGTTCACCGGGGACACTCTGTTCAAAGGGTCGGTTGGGGGGGTACGCGCACCGGGGCACACAACCTATGCCGATCTGAAGACGTCGATCATGGACAAGCTGCTGAAGCTCCCGCCGGCCACGCGGATTCATCCCGGCCACACCGATCCAACCACGGTCGCGGACGAGCTCGAGCGCAACCGGTTCGTGCGCATCTGGCGCGGTGTCGAGCCCGAGGGCAGCGAGCCGTGCACGGCTCTCGGCCAGCCGGCGACGTTGATCCTGCTCGGCGCCGACTACGACGGCGGACATAAGGCGTGGGTGCGCTGGCAGGACGGCTCGGACGACATCGTGCCGGGTTCTCAGGTTCAGCGAGCCGCCGCGTAGAATCGATTTCAGTGGCGAAAGACAAGATCCCCACCTCTCGCGTGGGGCGTACCGCGAGGATCGGGGGTCTGGCAGCAGGGCAAGCGATCCGCCAGGCGGGCACCCACGCGGCCAATGTCGCCCGCACCGGTGACCAGCGCTCGGCCGCGTTAGAGCGCCGTCAGGTTGAGGCCGCCGAGCAGATCGTGGCCGCGCTCGGAACGATGAAGGGCGCGGCGATGAAGGTCGGGCAGGTGATGTCGTTCCTCGACGTCGGCCTGGTCCCCCGCGAGTACCGCGACGAGTTCCAGCACAAGCTCGCGGCCTTGCGCGACGCCGCGCCCACGGTCACCTTCAAGGACATGCGCAAAGTGATCGAGTCAGAGCTGGACGATCGCTTGCAGAACTTGTTCGATGACTTCGACGAGGAGCCGATCGCCGCCGCGTCGATCGGCCAGGTGTACCGCGCGACGCTGCCCGACGGCCGCCGGGTCGCGGTCAAGGTCCAGTACCCGGGCGTAGCCGAGGCCGTGCGGGCCGACATGCAGAACCTGGGCCTGATCCTTCGCCTCGCCAAGCGGATCGCCCCCGGGCTTGACCCCAAAGCGGTCGGAGCCGAGATCCGCGAACGCATCCACGAGGAGCTCGACTACGAGCTCGAGGCCCAGAACCAGCGCACGCTGGCGCGGATCTTCCGCAACCACCCGTTCATCGTCGTGCCGGCGGTCGTGAGCTCATTGTCCCGCGAGCGCGTGATGGTCAGCGAGTACGTCGAGGGGACGAAGTTCGAGGAGTTGAAGGGGTTCCCACAGGACGAGCGCGACCGCTACGCGGAGATCCTGTTTCGCTTCTACTTCGGCTGCCTGTATCGCCTGCACCAGTTCTCCGGCGATCCGCACCCCGGCAATTCGCTGCGCCTCGAAGATGGCCGCGTCGCATTCGTCGACTTCGGCCTGTTCAAGCGCATGCCACCCGGCTCCGTGGACCTCGAGATCCAGGTGGCCCGGGCGGTGATCGAAGGCGACGCGGAAACGATCATGCGCCTCGGCACCGAGGTCGGCTTCTTCCCTGAGCCGGACAAGTTCCGCCCGGAGCGCGTACTCGAGCATTTCCGCGCTGCCACGTCTTGGTACACGTTCGACCAATACGTGGAGCTGACGCCGGAGTACGCGACGCAGGTCCTCTTCGACATGAGCGATCCGCGCTCGGAGTACTTCGGCTACCTCCGCCACGAATCCGCGCCGCCGGATCACATCTTCGGCCGCCGCATGGAGGTGCTGACTCTGGCCGTGCTCGCGCAGCTGCATGCGCGCGGCAACTTCCATCGCGTCGCCCGCGAGTGGTTCTACCGCGACCCGCCGGCCACCGAGCTGGGCGAGCTGGAAGCGGACTTCTGGACGCGCGCGGCCGCGTAGCGGCGGCGGGCCAGAGATCAACGCTAAGCCGCCAGAGCGAGCTGCCCGCGCGCGGTGCCCCTCAGACCGCGCGCGCAGCTCCCCTGCGCTGTGTCCGCAACCCTCGGCCCCGCGGGTCGGTGCAGAAAATACTACACGCGCTGAATCTGCACCAGGCTGGTGGTGCCTGGGCGGCCGCTCGGGAGCCCGGCCGTGATGCCCACTCGCGTTCCCGGCTTGACCCAGCCGAGCTCCACCACCCGTCGCGCGGCATCTGCGATCAGCGCTTCGGTGATCTCGTGCCGGCGCATCGCCGCCGCCTGCACCCCCCACATGAGGCTGCAGCGGCGGACCGTCTCACGCCCGGGCGACAGCGCCAGGATCGGAACCTGGGGCCGGTGCGCCGAGAGCAGCCGCGCCGAGCGACCGGACAGCGTCGGCACCACGAGGGCCCCGAGGTGGAGCTCGCGCGCGGCCGCACAGGCGCTGTAGGCGACCGTATAGGCCGGGTCGCGGGCATCGCGCCGCACCCGGTCCTCGTTCCAGCCCCGGTATGGGAGCGCGTGCTCGGTGCGCTCGGCGATCGACGCCATCATCTTGACCGCCTCGACGGGATAAGACCCAACCGCCGTCTCCTGCGAGAGCATCACAGCGTCCGTGCCGTCGAGGATTGCATTCGCCACGTCGGCCACCTCGGCTCGAGTCGGGCGCGGTGAGACGACCATTGAGTCGAGCATCTGCGTCGCGGTGATCGAGGGACGCGCCAGCCGGCCGGCTACGCGCAGAAGCTGCTTCTGCACCAGCGGTACGTCTTCGATTGGCAGCTCGATACCCAGATCGCCGCGCGCCACCATCACGCAGTCCGCCGAGCGAATGATCTCGTCCGCCGCGTCCACGGCCTGCGGCTTCTCGATCTTCGCGATCAACGGAAGCCGCGTGTGCTTGCGCACGGCGGTGACGTCCTCGGCCGTGCGTACGAACGAAAGGGCCACGAGGTCGACGCCGATCGATTCGCCGAAGCGCAGCATGTCGAGGTCCTGCTCAGGTACCGCCGGCAGCCCACGCGTCGAACCGGGGATGTTCAGCCCTTGGCGCGAGGCCACGGTGCCGCCGATCTCGACGCCGGTCTCGATCTCGCCGTCGCCCGCACGCACCTGGCGCACGCGCAGGCGAATGGCTCCATCAGCCAGATAGATCACGTCTTCGGGCTCCACAGCGTCGGCGAGCCCTGGCCAGCTGACCGTCATCCGCTGACCGTCGCCCGGATTGTCGCTGCCGCCGGTCAGGACTAGCTTCTCGCCTGGCTTGAGCTCAGCGATCCCGTCCCGCAGCGCGCCGATCCGGATCTTCGGCCCGGGTAGGTCCTGGAGAATCGCCACCTGACGACCGATCGACTCGGCCGCGGCCCGGATGCGCTGCGCGTTCTCGGCGTGCAGCTCGCGGGTGCCGTGGGAGAAGTTCAGGCGGAAGACGTCGACGCCGGCCGCGACCATGCTTCCGAGCGTGTCGGAATCGCGCGAGGCCGGCCCGACCGTGGCGACGATCTTGGTGCGGCGCATCGGCGGTCCACGCTACTGAACGAAGTGGCCGTTCTCGTTAAGCGTTTGGCCATCTACCGACAACCGGCCCCCCGTCCGGAGGTCGCAGATCAGGTCCCAGTGAAGCGCCGAGACGTTCTCGCCCCCGGTCTCCGGATACGAGCGCCCCAGCGCCAGGTGCACGGTACCGGCGATCTTCTCGTCGAGCAGGATCGACCCCGTGGCGCGATCGATCCCGGCGTTCGTCCCGATCCCCAGCTCACCGAGGAAGCGGGCGCCGTTGTCTGTCGCGAGCGCCGCCTCGAGATAGGCCTGTCCGCGTCCCGCGCGAGCCGAGACGACCTGACCGCGCTCGAACCGGAGCTCGACGTCATTCACTTCCACGCCGCGCGGGCTCGACGGCACGCCGAAGCGGATCGTCCCTTGCGCGGAGTCCTCGTGTGGACCGGTGAACACCTCGCCGCTCGGCATGTTCCGCTTGCCGTCGGAGTTGATCCACCGCCGCCCGTCGACACGCAGGCGCAGATCCGTTCCGTCAGCCTCGATCCTGATCTCGCGTCCCTGCGCCAGGAGCGAGACCAGCTCCCGCTGTCGCGCGCTCAGCTCACGCCAGGCGGCAATCGCATCGGGGCGCTCGAGAAACAGCGCCCGGCGTACGAGCGCGGCGTAGTCCCGCTCACTCATGCCAGCCTGCTGCGCCAGCGCAGGCGTCGGCCAGAGCGTCCCGCACCACCGCAGGTCGAGCCGCGCCTCCTGGACCGGCTGGCGCGCCCGGGCGGCGCGCGCGAGCAGCGCAGGATCGACGCCTGCCAACCCGCGGGTGTTGATCGGCGCGTCTATCCGGATCAGAGCATCGGCGCCCTGCGCCTCAGCCAGCTCCAGCGGCGGGAAGTCATCGAGCTGCTCGGGCCTGGCGTGGCGGTAGAAGTCCTCGGCGAAGGTCTCGGGCGCAGGCCGCATCAGCGGCCAGGCTCCGCGCTCGAGCAGCGCCACGTTCAGGGCTTTCGCCAGCGGCAGGGCCGGCGGCGCCATCACCACGAGCACCTGCTGCCCCGCCCTCGCCTCCAGGCACCAATCGCACAACAGCCGGGCGAACGCGTGCGGGTCAGGCCCCGGCTCCTCGATCACGGCGCCTCGAGCTCCGGGAAGTTCTCCCGCGCGTGCTCGCGCAGGGCCTCGCGTACGAACCGGCGCTCATCGGCCGAAGCCATCCGGTAACGGCCGACGAGCTCCTTCTGGCGGGTGATCTCCAGGCCGGCGATCGTCCAAGACACCGCGAGACGCTCGAACAGGAGCTCTGTCGCCCGCTGCCAGGCATCCTCGCGCTCGCGTCCCCCCGCCAGCACGTCCGCGTACTCCCGGCGCGCCGCCGGCGGCAGCGATCCTCGCAGCGCGAGCACGTTGCCGTCGCGGTCGCGGTACTCGCTCGCCGGCGCGCTCAGCTTCTCGCGCTGACGGTGTCGGCGGCCCATCCGGCGCGCGGATCTAGGCGGGCGCCGAGGCGGCCCGCTCGAGCTGAGCGAGCACGTCGCCGGTCACCGGATCCGCGTGCCCCGGCCACGCCGCCGAGGGCGCAAGCTGAGCGAGCTTGCGAATCGATGCCCGGGCCTGGTCGGTGTCGAAGTTGAACGCCGGGTGCGGGACGTGCGCGGCGTTCTTGCGCCCGGTCTGCGGATCGACTGTGTAGAAGCAATCAGAAACCAGCGCCAGGCGATCCGGCTCACGGAACAAGCCGATCAGCCCGGGCGCGTGCCCGGGCAGGTGAACGACTCGGAAGCCGGCGATCTCATCGCCCTCCTGCACCGTGCCGGTGAGCTTGACCGCGCCACCGTCCCAAGCCCGCAGCAGCCTCGGGTAGATCGGGCGCGCGTAGGCGGAAAGCTGCGAGAAGTCCCAGTAGGGGCGGAATGCATGCGCCGACTCGGCCGCTTGCTCCTCGGCGGGATGGCAGAGCACGGGCGCCTCGAGTCGCGGAGCGGCGCCCCGGTGGTCGCAGTCGGCGTGACCGAGGACGACGCGCTTGATGCCGCCCAGGCGCACGCATGTTGCCCTGAGCGCTGCGGTCATGTCCGAGATCCCGGCGTCGAACACGGTCACCCCGCCGTCGTCCTCGAGCAGATAGACGTTCATCGTCTTGAGCGGGAATCCGCCGCGCACGATCCACACGCCTTCGGCGATCCGCTCGAGCTCGACGCCGTGAATCCAGCCGCGCGCACGGGTGCGCGCGTTCGCGAGCCGGGTCAGGCGTGCTTCCGCCCGCGAGCCCACAGGCGGCAGCATCCCCAGCTGGCGGGCGATGCTGGCGCTGTCGAAGTACGCATCGTTGCCCTGAATCGAGTCGCCGGCGATGGTGAAGACGTCGCAGCCCTCGATGTCGAGCGTGGCGTGGTTGGGCTCGAAGCCCTGGAAGCGTCCGGGACCGGCAAACGTGCCCCGGGCGCGCCAGCGCACAGCGATGCGCTTGCCTGCGGCGATCAGGTCCAGCACCTCGAAGTGGCCGTCGGGAAAGGCGCCGAACAGTTCCGCGAGGTACTGTCGCACGCCCTCGGGAGCGACGAGGTCCTGCTGGCCGACCATCCGGTCAACCGCGCCGGTTGCCCAGCACGCCACTGCCGCGTCGACGTCTCGCGCGCTCAGAGCGTCGAAATACCGCCGGGCGATATCGGAGGGGGCCATCGAGTCGGCGCAGTCTACGCGCCCGGGAATATCGTGCGCAGGGATGGCCCGACAACGCGAACTGGGTCGCGGCGAACGCGTGCTCCCCGGGTTGTGGCGGCTCCGCCTGCCGCTGCCCTGGCCGGGCGTGCCGCACTGCAACGCCTGGGCGATCGCCGCGGGCTCGGGGATCGTGCTGATCGACACGGGCATGCATCAGCCCGGCTCGCTGGCGCAGCTCGAGCGCGCGCTCGAACAGGTTAACCTCCGCCTCGAGCACGTGCGCCTGCTCGTCTGCACGCACGCGCACTCCGACCACTGGGGCCAGGCGGCACCTATCCGCGCCCGCGCCGGCTGCGAGCTGTGGCTGCACCCGAACCATCAGCACGCAATGCTCGCGGCCGAGGATCCCGGCGCGGCGCTGGCGCGTCGCCTCGAGGTCGGGCGTCAGAGTGGCGTGTCCGCTGCGGCGCTCGAGCGCTACGCCGACCGCGTTCGTCAGCTCCCGTCGGGCGTCGCCGAGGTGATCGAACCTGACCGCGCGCTTGGGCCGGGCACGGTGGTCGAGACCGACCTCGGACCGTGGAGCGTTCACGAGACGCCGGGTCACGCACCGTCGCACGTATGCCTGTTTCAGGCCGAGCGGCGGGTGCTGATCTCCGGCGACCACGTTCTCGGGCGGATCTCGTTGTACTTCGACTACGGCTGGACTCCGGATCCCGTAGGCGAGTTTCTGACCTCGCTCGGCGCGGTCGATGAGCTCGATGCACGTCTCGGCCTGTCCGGCCACGGCCGGCCGTTCGTAGATGTGCGCGGTCACATCGAGGGGAACCGGCGGCTCGTGCGCGAGCGACTCGACGCGCTGCTGAGCGGGCTCGCCAGCGGGCCGAAGACCGCGGCCGAGATCACGCCGGAGGTGTACGGCGAGCCACTGACCGAGTACAACGCGAACTGGCTGCTGGCCGAGACGCTGTGCTTTCTGCGCCATCTCGAGGAGCAAGGGCGGGTGGCGGCCGAAAGCGACCAGGGCGTCGAGCGCTGGCACCTCGCGCATTAACCTTGACACGCTCGTGTCAAGGTCTGGTAGAGTGCGCGCAACTTGCGGATCGACGAGATCATCGCCTTGAGCGAGACGCCTGTCTTCTCGTTCGAGTTCTTTCCCCCCAAGAGCGATGAGGGCGAGCGCAACCTGCGCGCGACGCTCGAGGATCTGCGCGCGTTCGACCCCGACTTCGTCTCGGTCACCTACGGCGCCGGCGGGTCGACGCGCAACCGCACGGTCGAGCTGACCCACTGGATCAAGCAGGATCTCGGGATCGAAGCGATGGCCCACTTGACCTGTGTCGGGAGCACGCGCGAGGAGCTCGGCGAGATTCTCGACGGCATGAGGCGCGAGGGGATCGAGAACGTCCTCGCGCTGCGCGGCGATCCGCCTCGAGGCCAGACTGAGTGGCGAGCGCATCCAGGCGGCCTGCATTACTCGACGCAGCTGGCGGCGATGATCAGCGCCAGCTACCCGTTCAGCGTCGGCGCAGCCTGCTTTCCCGAAGTGCATCCGGAGGCGCCGGACATGGCGTCCGATCTGCAGTTCCTCCGACAGAAGGTCGAGGCGGGTGCGTCGTTTCTGATCACCCAGCTGTTCTTCGACAACGAGCTGTATTTCCGCTTCGTCGAGGAGGCGCGCGCGGTCGGGATCGAGGTCCCGATCCTGGCCGGGATCATGCCGATCACCGACGTGGGGCAGATCAAGACGATCACCGGCATGTGCGGCGCCACGATCCCCGAGCGGCTGCTGCAGGCGCTCGAGTGGCGGGCAGGCGACCGCGAGGCGGCGCTCCAGCTCGGCGTCGCCTACGCGACTCTGCAGTGCGCCGAGCTGCTCGCCCGGGGTGCGCCGGGGATCCACTTCTACACGCTCAACCGCTCGCCGGCCACGCGCGCGATCCTCTCGGCCCTGCGCCTCCTGCAACCCTGGGTTCGCCGCGAGGTGGTTCGGACCTAGCTCGCCGGCGGCGTTACTGCCGGGCCTAGGACGATGGCGGGATGACCTCGAGCGCGTGGGCCACCATCGGCCTTCCGCCTACCTCGTAGCGGATGTCGATCTCATCGTTGCGCTTGTAGGTTCCAATCCCCCAGAAGCCGAGCAGCCAAGCCTTGGGGCCCAGCTTCTGCTGCACGAGCTCGCGCTCGAACAGAAGCTCGCCGCCGGCAATCCGGTAGTCGGCCCCGAGCTCCTGGCGCACCCCATTGACGTAGACCTCGAACGGCGAGCGGACGCCCGGCGGGAGCCTGACTCGCCACTGCCGGCTCAGCGTCACGACATGGCCTCCAGATCGGTTGCAAGCAGCGAGAGAACCGCGACATCGAGACGCGCGCCCCGCTCACGCAGGTAAGCGCGCAGCACCCCCTCGTGCACGAACCCGGCGGCATCCGCCGCGTGCAGAAGCGGCGCGTTGTCGATCTCGGTGAGTAGCTCGAGGCGCGCTATCCCGCACGCGGAGAACAACCACCGGCCCGCGAGCCGCAGCGCCCGCGGAGCCAGGCCCTGGCCACGCACCTGCGGCGCCAGCCAGATCCCGAGCTCGGCCCGCAAGTCGTCCCAGTCGAAGTGGTGCGCCGTCACCCGGCCGCGGCATACGTCCGAGCCGGCCTCGAGCACGGTCAGATCGACCCCCGCGCCCGCAGCCCGGTCCGCGTCGGCGTTCTCGGCCTGGCGTCCCAGCTCCGCGCCACTCGGCGGCCGCTCGAGACCCAGCCGCAACGCCAGATCCGGGTCGTCCTGGTGAGCGATGAGGATCTCCGGAATGTCCCGCTCGGCGCCTAAGCGAAGGCTCACCTGACCGTCGCTGATCGGAGCAGAGGGCGCGGGAATGGCGGGCATTGTCGTCCCGGCACCGTACCCTGTCGCGCCGTGCAGGCGAACGGAATCTCTTACCAGGTGCGGCGCTCCGAGCGGGCCCGGCGCGTGCGGGTGACCGTCGACGCGACGCGCGGAGTCGAGGTCGTGCTGCCGCGGCGCGCGCCGCAGCGCGAGGCGGCGGCGGCGATCGCCGAGCTACGACCCTGGATCGAGCGCCGCATGCGCGAGGCCGCGCGCGCCCGGGATGCGGTGGCGGCACGAGGTGAGCACGTTCCGTACCTCGGCCAGCTGCTGCGTACCGTGCCCGAGGCCGGGCGCACTCGCGCCCACCGGCGCGACGAGGTGCTGCTGGTCCCGGACGGCGCCGAGCGCGAGCCGGCGCTCGAGCGCTGGTACCGGCGCACCGCCCGCAGCGAGATTGCGCCGCGGCTCGACCGTGCCTGCGCGCTGACCGGGAACTCCTACTCCAAGCTGACGATCCGGGGGCAGCGCACGCGCTGGGCGAGCTGTTCACGCGACGGGGCGATGAGCTTCAACTGGCGCCTGCTCCTGGCGCCCGAGCCGGTGCTCGATTGCGTCGTCTGGCACGAGGTCTGCCACCTGGAGGTGATGGACCACTCGCCCCGGTTCTGGGCGCTGCTGGCCAAGCGCTGGCCGGAGTATCGCGAGCACGAGCGCTGGCTGCGCCGCCACGGCCAGACGCTGGTGCTGTGAGTTAGCTAGGTCTGCTCTGCAACAGAACGGTGCCGTTTGTGATCGCGCCGGCGCTTCGGGGTGACACTTGGCGGCGTGGCGGGCGTCGATCAGAGTCAAAAAAGTCGTTCTCGTGCCGATCGGGACGGCGATTACGACGGTTTTGATCCAGGCCAGCGAAAACGTCATGCTGGGCGGCCAGAAGAGAACGAGTACGACGTTTTTGAGCTCCCGGACGAGGTGATCGCGGCGCTGGCGAGCGGTCAGGCGGACAACGTCGCCGCCCGCCAGCTCCTCGCGTGCGGGATCGGCCGCGGTGCGATTGCTCACCGCGTGCGCCAGGGACGTTTGTACTTCCCCTATCAGGGCGTCTACGCTGTGGGCCACACCGCGCCAGCGCCGCTGGCGCGTGAGTTTGCCGCGTTTCTTGCCTGCGGCGAGGATTCTGTCGTCAGCCACGCTTCAGCCGGGGCGATCTGGGGCTTTCTGGCGCCATGGCGCGGCGATGTGCACGTGACGATCCCGGGACGGCAGATTCGCTCGCAGCCCGGCATCCGCGTGGACATGACCAACTGCTGCACCCCGACGACGTGCGCCGGCGGCACAACCTCCCCCTCACCGCGCCGGCGCGCGCGCTGCTCGAGCTCGCGCTCACCGATCAGCCGGCGCTCGAGGCGGTGCTGGCCCGCTACCCGCACTCCCGCGGCGCGGCGCGACTCAGGGCGATCATCGCCGAGGAGGCGCCGCTCAGCGAGTCCGAGGCCGAGCGGGAGTTCCGCGACCTCGTAGCCAAAGCTCGCGCGACGCAGCCGCGCGGCAAGGTGAGGATCCTCGGCTACAACGTCGACTTCGTCTGGCTCGACCGGCGGCTGATCATCGAGATCGACGGCTACAGGTATCACCGCAGCCGCCGGAAGTTCGAGCGCGACCGCGAGCGCAACGCCAGGCTTCAGGCCGCCGGATACACCGTCATCCGCTTCACCTGGCGCCAACTGCGCGACGAGCCGGCGGTGGTTCTGTTCCGGCTCGGGCAGCTGCTGGGTCGATAACCCCAGGCGCGCTCGTCCTCAGCTAAGCGTCAGGCGCGTCCGGCGCCCAGCGCCCGTCTCAGTGCCCGGTAGGGCGTCTCGCCCTGGCGCTGCTTGATCACCTCACGTCGTACCCGGCCCACGTACGCCTCCGTCGAGCCGTCTCCGCGGACGTCGACGCCGGCGCGCGAGCTCGGAAGCCAGCGCTCCGGCCCGGCGAGCTCGATTCGCGCCACCACCTGCTGTACCGGCTCGAAGCGCCGCACCTTGACATCGACGGCGCCGCCGCGGGGTGCGCTTCCGGCCAGCTCTCGCGCCCGAGCCTCGGCCGCCGCCAGAGCGTCGTCGAGCTGATCGAAGCGCGAGCGCTCGACGCGCGACCCCGCTCTTACAACCAGCTTCCACGGCACTCAGGGCGATGATCGCAGCCCCCGCTGCGACCGCGTGCGATCAGGAGGCGAGGCCCCCGCAGCGACCGCGTGCGATCAGGAGGCGAGTTCGACCTCGATCTCATCGACCGTGCCGAGGTGACGCTCTCGCGTCGCTCCCGGGGCCAGGCTCCGCACGAGCCGGTGTGCCGGCCCGTTGTCGGCCAACATGGTCGCCTTGAAGCGGGTGATCCCCCGTTCGGCGGCAGCTCGCGCCAGCCGCTCGAGCAACGCCGTGGCGAGCCCCTCCTGCTGATAGGGATCACCGACGACGATCGCCCACTCGGCCGCTCGGCTGTCTTGCTCTGAGCGGATGAAGCGAGCCACGGCGATGATCGACTCGGGATCGTCGAGCGGCGTGGCGACCAGGGCCACGTGGTCGCGTCCGTCGACCTGAACCAGGTAGCGCGTGTCCGAGCTCGTCAGCCGCGGCTTGACGCCGAGGAAGCGGCGGTACTTCGACTCAGGCGAGAGCCGCTCGTAGGCCTCGTTCAGCCGCGCGCCGTCGTCCGCCCTGATCGGACGGATGTGCACCATCCTCCCGCTGCGTAATTCGACAATCTCCATACACTCGAGCTTACGTTGAGTAAGCGCGAGCCACTGTGCCGCCAGTCACAGTCGTTGCTTACCAACGGGGCACGTCGGGCCCGCGTAGGCGCGCCGGAGGGCACGGCGGCGCCCCTGTGGGCGCGCCGACGACTACCCGCTGCGCTGCGACATCGGAACGTACTCGAGCCCGCGCTCGCCGGTATAGATCTGCCGGGGACGGGCAATCTTCTGATCCTTGTCGTCGATCATCTCGAGCCACTGGGCGATCCACCCGCTCGTGCGCCCGATCGCGAACAGCACGGGGAACATCTCCATCGGCATCCCGAGCGCTTCGTAGATCAAACCCGAGTAGAAGTCGACGTTCGGGTACAGCTTGCGCTCGACGAAGTAATCGTCTTCGAGGGCGATCCGCTCGAGCTCGAGCGCGATGTCGAGCAGCGGGTTGGTGCCGGTGACCTCGAACGTCTCGTCGACCGCCTTCTTGATGATCTTCGCCCGCGGGTCGTAGTTCTTGTACACGCGGTGGCCGAAGCCCATCAGCCGCTCCTTGCCCTCCTTCACGCCCCTGATGAAGTCGGGCACGTTGTCCTTGGTCTCGATCCGCCGCAGCATCCGCAGCACCGCTTCGTTGGCGCCGCCGTGCAGCGGCCCGTACAGCGCCGCCACGCCGGCGGCCACGGCCGAGTAGGGATCAACCTGCGAGGAGCCAACGCTGCGCACGGCGCTCGTGGAGCAGTTCTGCTCGTGGTCCGCGTGCAGGATGAACAGCACGTCGAGCGCGTGTTCGAGCCGCGGGTCGGGCTCGTACTTGAGCTCGGTCATCTTGTAGATCATCGACAGGAAGTTGCCGGCGTAGCTCAAGTCGTTGTCGGGATAGACGTACGGCTTGCCCTGGTTGTGGCGGAACGAGAACGCGGCGAGCGTCGGCATCTTCGCCAGCAGCCGGATGACCTGGATGTAGCGGACTTCCGCGTCCTTGATCAGCGCCGCTTCCGGATAGAAGGTCGAGAGCGCGCCGACCGACGCCAGCAGCATCCCCATCGGGTGGGCGTCGTAGCGAAAGCCCTGCATGAAGCTCTTGATGTTCTCGTGCACGAAGGTGTGGATCGTGATCTCGTGCGTCCACTCGTCGAGCTCCTGCTGGCTCGGAAGCTCGCCGTGGACCAGCAGGTAGGCAACCTCGAGGTAGCTCGACTTCTCGGCCAGCTGCTCGATCGGGTAGCCGCGGTATTCGAGGACGCCGTTCTCGCCGTCGATGAACGTGATCGCCGAGCGACACGAGGCCGTGGCCATGTAGGCCGGGTCGTAGGTCATCAGCCCGAAGTCGTCCTCGTGGACCTTGATCTTCCGCAGCTCGGTGGCGCGGATCGTCTCGTCCTCGATCGGGATCTCGTACTGCCTGCCGGTCCGGTTGTCCGTGACGGTCAGCGTGTCCTTGCCGGTCCCTACCTCGGCGCCGTCCTGCTGTTGGGTTTCAGTAGTCATGCCACTCCTCGTACGCGGTTGCCAGGCAGATCTCTGCGGCCGAGGCCCAGTGCAGCGACCGACCGAGGACTCTAGTACCCCGATACCTTCGGCATGTAGCCGTGCGCTACTTGCTGGTGACGATCGCCATCGCGATGGTGATGACGATGAGGACCAGCGAAACGCCCATCACCGCTCGTGCGCCGCGCTCGTTGAACGGGAAGCTCGGGCGCGTCAGCCCGATCCCGGCCAGCACCACCGCATACGCCGCGAGCACGCCGCCGGCGATGTAGAACGGCGTCTTCGAGGGCTCGGCGGCGGCCAGCACCAGGCTCAGCATCGCGGGCGAGCCTATCCGATCGGGCGGCCTGCGGTCGAACCCGCGCGCGCGCCTTCATAGCGGCTCTCGGTGGCCGCTCGTTGGCCCTGATAGTGGCTCCCCAGCCCGGGGCTTCCGTACGGTCGCTCCGCCGGCCGGTCGAGCGCCATGAACGACAGCTGGGCGATCGGCAAGCCAGGGTACAGCTTGATCGGCACTCGGGTCAGGTTGTTCAGCTCGAGCGTCAGCGTCCCGCGCCAGCCGGGGTCGCAGAAGCCGGCGGTGGCGTGGACGATCAGCCCGAGGCGCCCCAAGCTCGACTTGCCTTCG
>JAFAZV010000063.1 GCA_019239445.1 Solirubrobacterales bacterium | reverse complement strand
CGCGAGCCGAGAGGAGCAGGCATGAGTGCGATCACGGCCCAGGACGTCAAGGCGCTGCGCGACCGGACGGGCGCCGGCGTGCTCGCGTGCCGAGAAGCGCTTTCGGAGTCCGACGGCGACGTTGAGCGGGCGGTCGAGATCCTGCGTACGCGCGGCGAGGCCCAGGCGGCGAAGCGTGCCGGTGCTGAGGCCCGAGAGGGTGCGGTCCAGAGCTACATCCACGCCGGCGCCAAGATCGGCGTGCTGGTCGAGGTCGACTGCCAGACCGACTTCGTCGCGCGCAACGAGAAGTTCGTCGAGTTCGCCCGAGACCTCGCGCTGCACATCGCCGCGGCGGCGCCGATCGCGGTCAGCGACGAGGACGTCCCGCCCGAGGAGCGCGAGCGCGAGGAGCGGATCGCCACCGAGCAGGCCGCCGATCGGCCGGAGAACGTCCGCGAGCGGATCGTCAACGGGAAGCTGAACAAGTGGCTCGATGAGGTCGTGCTGCTGCGCCAGAAGCACGTCAATGAGGACAAGCACGGTGGCAAGACGATCGAGGAGCTGCGAGCCGCGCTGTCGGCCGAGACGCGCGAGAACATCGTCGTGCGCCGGTTCGCTCGGTTCGCAGTAGGCGGCTGAGCCCGTGAACGTGCTCGGCGAGACGTCAGTCGGCACTGACAGCGAGCAGGGGCAGCCGGCGTATCGGCGCGTCTTGCTCAAGCTCTCCGGCGAAGCGTTGATGGGCGAGCTCGAGTACGGGACCGATCCCGAGCGGGTATCGGCGATCGCGAATGAGGTCGCGGCGGTGCACGACCGCGGCGTCGAGGTCGCGATCGTCGTCGGGGGCGGAAACATCTATCGCGGGCTCGCGGCGGCGGCGAAGGGAATGGATCGGGCCACGGGCGACTACATGGGCATGCTGGCAACGGTGCTGAACGCCTTGGCGCTCCAAGACGCGCTCGAGAAGATGGGCGTCGCGACGCGCGTACAGTCGGCGCTGACGATCTCGGAGGTGGCGGAGCCGTACATCCGCCGGCGGGCGATGCGCCACCTCGAGAAGCGGCGGATCGTGATCTTCGCGGCCGGAACCGGGAACCCGTTCTTCACCACCGATACCGCGGCTGCGTTACGGGCCGCGGAGCTTCATGCTGAGGTGGTGCTGATGGCTAAGAACGGCGTGGAGGGGGTGTACACCGCCGACCCGGCGACGGATGCGAGCGCCGAGTTCATTCCCGAGATCACCCACAAGGACGCATTGACGCGCGGACTGCAGGTGATGGACTCGACGGCGTTTGCGCTGTGCATGGACAACAACCTGCCGATCGTAGTGTTCAACATGGCCGACGGGCGGAACATCGACAAGATAGTGTCCGGCGAACGGGTGGGCACGTTGGTGCGGACATGAGTGGCGACAGCGGGATCATCGACGAGCTGCTCGAGGACGCGCGTCAGCGGATGACGAAGTCCGTCGAGGCGATCCGCAACGAGTTCGGCTCGGTGAGAACGGGACGGGCCAGCCCGGCGCTGCTCGACCGCATCTCAGTCGACTACTACGGCGCTTCGACACCGCTCAAGCAGTTGGCCACGATCACGGCGCCAGAAGCCCGTCTGCTCACGATCCAGCCGTACGACAAGACCTCGATCAAGGCGATTGAGCGAGCCATCCTCGAATCCGACGTCGGGCTGACGCCCAACAACGACGGGAACCTCATCCGCCTCGGCGTTCCCGAGCTGACCGAAGAGCGTCGCAAGCAGCTCGTTCGCGTCGCCCGCGGCATCGCCGAGGAGGGCCGCGTCGCCATCCGCAACATCCGCCGCGACGTGATGCACGACCTGCGCGAGCTCAAGGAGGCCGGCGAGGCGGGCTCCGATGACGAGCACCGGGCCGAGATCGAGCTGCAGAAGGTCACGGACAAGCGGATCACCGAGCTCGACGAGCTGCTCAAGCACAAGGAAGCCGAGATCCTCGAGGTCTGACATGGCGCAAGCCACGGGAGGGGGTGCCCGCTATGTCGCGATCATCACCGACGGCAACGGGCGCTGGGCCCAGCGTCACGGCCTGCCCGTCGTGGCGGGGCACGAGGCGGGGGCGGACGTCGTCAAGGCTCGCCTGCGAGATGCGGTCGAGCTCGGGATCCAGGAGCTGACCGTGTACTCGTTCTCGACTGAGAACTGGAGCCGCTCGCCTGAGGAGGTCTCGGCGCTGATGGCGATGTTCGCGCGCCGAATCGAAGGCGAGACCCCCGAGCTCCACGCCGAAGGTGTCAGGATGAGGTTCATCGGCAGACGCCGCAAGCCGGTGCCGGCGGACCTCGTCGAGCGGATGCGGTGGGCTGAGGGCATGACCTCCAACAACACCCGAATCACCCTGTTCGTGGCCTTCAACTACGGCGGCAGGGCGGAGATCCTCGATGCGGCCCGAAGCTTTACCGGCGCGAGCGAAGAGGAGTTTCGCGCTCACCTGTATGCGCCGGACATGCACGACCCAGACATGATCATTCGCACGAGCGGCGAGCAGCGGCTGTCGAATTACCTGCTCTGGCAGGGCGCCTACTCCGAGCTCATCTTTCGCGACGAGCTCTGGCCTGATTTCTCCCGCCAGGCGTTCGAGCAAAGCCTCGAGGAGTTCGCCGTCCGCCGTCGGCGGTTCGGGGGCCGCTAACCGTGCCTCCCGCCGGGCGCTCGCGACGGCCGACCTCCCGGTCCCGCCAGCCGGACGGCCGCTCTTCGGCGGCGCGCGGCCCGCAGCCTGAAACGCGCGAACGAGCGTCACAGGCGCGCAACGCACGCGGTTCGCCTCAGACGGCGTCGCGTGGCCAGCGACGTCGCTCTGACCTGCTGGCGCGGATCCTCGTCGCGGTTCCGGCCGCGGTGGTAGCGATCGTGTTCGTCGACCTCGGCGGTACGCCCTGGGCACTGTTCATGCTGCTGATCGGGCTCATCTGCTTGCACGAGCTCTACGGTCTGCTGGCGCGGTGGCGACCGGTGGCGCTCGTCGGTTTCGCCGCGCTCGCCGGGATGGTGTTGGCGGCGAGGTTCGGCTCGCAGCGCGAGGTGGTCGAAGTCGCGCTCGCGGCCGTGCCGGTGCTGTTCCTCGGCGTGCTGACGCGTCCCCAGCACGGTGGCGCCACGGTCGCGATCGCCGGGACGCTGCTCGGCATCTACTGGATCGGCTTCGCGTTCGCCCACGCGGTATTGCTGCGCCGGCTGCCTCACGGCAACGCGATCATCATCGACGTGCTCGTGGGCACGTTCCTCGGCGACACCGCCGCCTACGTAGGCGGCCGCCTGTTCGGCCGCCGGCCTCTGGCTCCGCAAATCTCACCCAACAAGACAGTGGAGGGGTTGGCGTGCGGGATGCTGATCGCCATCCTCGCCGTCTTCTGCGCCGGTCTCTACCAGGACTGGCTCACGCAGGGCCAGGCGTTGCTACTCGGGGTGGCAGTGGCAATTCTGGGTCCGATCGGGGACCTGTTCGAGTCGCTGGTCAAGCGCGACGCCGGCAGTAAGGACGCGGGGACGCTGTTCGGGCCGCACGGAGGCGCGCTCGATCGACTCGACGCGGTGATCTTCACGATCGTCGCGGGTTACTACATCTGGGTTGCGGTGATCCACTGAACAGCGCGGGTGCAGCGCCGATGCCGGCGCGCGCCGAGCCTAGAATCCGCCCCGTGCCACGCCGCCTGGCCATCCTCGGGTCCACCGGCTCGATCGGCTTGCAGGCGCTCGACGTCGTCGCGCGCTCCGAGGGCGAGCTGCAGGTGGTGGCGCTGAGCGCGGGCCACGCCTGGGAGCCGCTGCTCGAGCAGGCGCGCCGGCTGGGCGTGAGCCGGATCGCCCTCGCCGACACCGACGCCGCCGCGCGCGCCGCGGAGACATGGACCGACGGGCAGGTGCTCTCAGGCCCGAACGGGCTCGTCACGCTGATCACCGAATGCGACTGCGATCTCGTGCTGAACGCCATCGTCGGCTCGGCCGGCCTGGTACCAACGGTCGCGACGCTGGGCGAGGGGATTGACCTCGCGCTGGCGAACAAGGAGTCGCTGGTCGTCGGGGGCGAGCTGGTGACGGCCCTGGCGGAGGCGACCGGAGCGGCGATCATCCCCGTGGACTCGGAGCATGCGGCGCTTCATCAGCTGCTCGCGGGCGAACGCCCAGGTACCGTCGAGCGGCTGATCCTGACCGCATCCGGTGGACCGTTCCGGGGGCGCAGCGTCGAGGAGCTGCGTGAGGTGACGGTCGAGCAGGCGCTCGCTCACCCCACTTGGGCGATGGGCGGCAAGATCACGATCGATTCGGCGACGCTGATGAACAAGGGGCTCGAGCTGATCGAGGCGCATCATCTGTTCGGCACGCCGTACGAGCAGATCGAAGTCGTCGTCCACCCGCAGTCCATCGTCCACAGCCTGGTGCAGCTGTGCGACGGCGCCACGCTGGCGCACCTGGGCTACCCGGACATGCGGGTCCCGATCTCCTACGCGTTGCGCTACCCCGAGCGGGTCGACGTGCCGGTCAAGCCGCTCGATCTGGTCCAGCTGGGGGCGTTGACGTTCGAGGCCGTCGACGAGGACACGTTTTCCTGCCTGCGGCTGGCGCGGGAGGCCGCGCGTTCCGGCGGCACGGCGCCGTGCGCGATGAATGCGGCCAACGAGGTGGCGGTCCACGCCTTCCTGGGGGGGAGCCTTCGGTTCCTCGACATCGCGCGCGTCATCGAGGAGACCCTCGAACGGGTTCCCGCCGTGTCCATTCACTCGTTCGAGTCGCTGGGCGGGGCTGATGCGCAGGCGCGCCGAGTCGCGGCGGACCTTGTGGCCGCGCGCGCCGCAGCCTGACCGAGCCGGGGGAGCCTGGTCGAGTAAGTCCCGCCTGGCGCAAGTTTCTCGACCAAGCTCGCTGCCCGGGGCGCTCACGGAACGCTTACAGGGGGCTGCCACACTGGAGCGGTGTCCTACGTCCTTGCCTTTCTCGGCTTCGCCGCGCTGATCCTCCTGCACGAGGCCGGCCACTTCACAGCGGCGAAAGCGACAGGGATGCGCGTCGAGCGCTTCTCGCTGTTCTTCGGACCGATGCTGTGGAGCATCAAGCGCGGCGAGACGGAGTACGGCATCGCCGCGATCCCGCTCGGCGGCTACGTGAAGATCACCGGGATGAATCCGAACGAGGACATTCCGCCTGAAGCGGTGCCGCGCGCGTACTACAACCAGCCGGTTTGGAAGCGGATCGTCGTGATCCTCGCCGGACCCGGGGTCAACCTCGCGATCGCGTTCGTGATCGTCTGGGCCCTGTTTCTGAGCCAGGGTGAAGCGGTCGCCACCAAGCACGTGGCGCGCGTCAGCACGGGCACTCCGGCCGCCGCGGTGCTCCGGCCCGGGGATCAGCTGGTGTCGGTGGACGGCGTGAGCGGCTCGCCGGACGCGATTCGCGCTCAAATTCGCACGCACCGCTGCGCCGGCGAGCAGGTCGACGGATGTGAGGCCGCCACCGCCGCACGCATCGTTGTGAAGCGCGACGGCCAGCTCGTGAGCTTCGACGCTCGCCCCCGGTACAGCGCTCAGGACCGGGCGCCCGAATTGGGGTTCTCATTTGCCGCCGGATCTCGCAGTGTCGGGCCAGTCACCGCCGCGGCGCTCACTGTCAGCGGCCTCTGGAACGTGACCAAGCAGACGGTCTCTGTGGTCGCTCGGATCTTCGAACCGAATCAGCGAAAGCAGCTGAATGGAGTCGTCGGCGGCTACACGGTGACGCAGGAGTCTTTCGCCACCAGCACGACGCTCGCGTTGCGCGTGCTGGCGCTGATCTCGCTGTCGCTGGCGGTGATCAACCTGTTCCCGTTCCTGCCCCTTGACGGCGGCCACGTGTTCTGGGCGGTGGCGGAGAAGCTCAGAGGCAAGCGGATCCCGTTCGAGGTGATGGAGCGGGCTGGTGTGGTCGGATTTGCGTTGATCCTGATGCTGTTCGTGATCGGGCTCAGCAACGACATCTCCACGCTGACCGGTAAAGGCTTCAACCTGCGGTGATCCCGGCCGGCGCCGCGCCTCGAACCCCGGCTGGCGGGTGCGAGCACGTCGCCGGGGTGCCACAGAGGGACGCGTGGGCGCATCTTTGTCATCTTCTCGGCGAGATGAAGCGACGGCTCCTGCTCGAACCGGACGACGAGGCCGATCCGCTTTGGGACTACGACACTGGCTTGATGGTCGACCTCGCGCGCCTGCCGCTATCGCCGTCGACGCGAGCGTCGCTTCGCTCGTGGCGAGTCCGCTGGCAGGACCTAGCCTTCCGGCAGAGCCACGCCGAAGACGTCGAGGCTGGGATGAGCGACCGGCCGTCCGATCCCCCCAGCGACGCCGATTGGGTGGCTAATCAGGAAGAAATGGATGGGCTGTGGGTCATCGTGCGCGACGAGCTCGGTCCGGCGTGGCAAGTTGGGATTGCTCGCTACACAGACGACGACCGCGTCGTGGAATGGCATCCGCGCGAAGGCGGCACTCCGCCCGGCCTGCGATAGCGTTAGCGCTCAGGCGGTTCCCGGACATCCTGGAGGAGAGAATGGCCAGCACCACCACGACGGCCGCGGCGGGGCGCGCGGTTGACGCGCCCACGGTCACCGAGGCGCTGCGCCGCACAGCAGCCAACAATCCCGACGTCGTCGCGGTGCGCACGCTCGACGACAGCGTCTCGCTCACCTGGTCAGAGCTGCTCGAGCGCGTTGACGCGGTGGCAGGCGGGCTGGCCGGGCTCGGCGTCGGCCCCGGCCACACGGTGGCGATCATGCTCGGGAACCGGCCCGAGTTCCACAACGTCGACCTGGCCGTCGCGATGCTCGGAGCAACGCCGTTCTCGATCTACCAGACGTACCCCGCTGAGGAAATCCAGTATCTGATCACCGACGCGGCATCGAACGTGGCGATCGTCGAGCAGAGCTTCCTGCCGGTCATGCTCGAGGCGCGCCAGGGACTGCCGAACCTCGAGCACGTCGTCGTGATCGATGGCGAGGCGCCGCAAGGGACGCTCGCGCTCAGCGAGGTCGAGGGATCCGATCGCGGCTTCGACGTGACCGCCGCCGCGGCCGCGGTCAAGCCCGACGACTTGCTGACGTTGATCTACACGTCGGGCACGACCGGTCCGCCGAAGGGCGTACAGCTGTCTCACCGCGCGATCATGGCCGCAGCCAAGGCGGTCGACGAGATCATCCCGATGCAGATCGGCGGGCGATTGATCTCGTGGCTGCCCGCGGCGCACATCGCCGAGCGGATGGCTCACCACTACATCCCGGTGATCTATGCCGGGTCGATCACTTGCTGTCCGAACCCCCGGGAGGTGCTCTCGTATCTGCCGGCGGTTCGACCGACCTGGTTCTTCGCCGTCCCGCGCATCTGGGAAAAGCTGAAGGCGGGACTCGACACGATGCGTGCCGCTCAGCCGGAGGACCAGCGCGCGCCGCTCGAGGCGGCGCTCGATGCGGCGATCACAAGGGTCCGCCTGAAGCAGCGCGGCGAACCGGTGCCGGACGAGCTCGAGGCCGCCTTCGCGAAAGCGGACGAGCAGATCTTCTCGAAGCTCCGCGCGATGCTCGGCCTCGACCAGGTCGTCGCCGTGAACGTCGGAGCGGCGCCCACCCCGGTCGAGGTGCTCGAGTTCTTCCACGCGATGGGCATCGAGCTGGCCGAGCTGTGGGGGATGTCGGAGACTTCCGGCTTCGGCACCTGCAACCGGCCGGGCGCGGTCAAGATCGGCACCGTTGGCCCACCGGCACCGGGGGCCGAGCTGAAGATCGCCGACGACGGCGAGGTCCTGATCCGGGGCGAGTTCGTGATGCTCGGTTACCGGAACGCGCCCGAGAAGACCGCCGAGGCGCTCGACAGCGACGGGTGGCTGCATACCGGTGACGTCGGCGAGATCGACGCCGACGGCTACCTGAGGATCGTCGATCGCAAGAAGGAGATCATCATCAACAGCGCCGGCAAGAACATGTCGCCGGCGAACATCGAGGCCGAGCTGAAGACGTGCAGCCCGTTGATCGGCCAGGCCCTCTGCATCGGTGACCGCCGTCCCTACAACACTGCGCTGATCGTGCTCGACGCCGACTTCGCGCCGCAGTGGGCGGCGCAGCACGACCTCGAGGGCCGCAGCCTCGCTGAGCTGGCGCACGAACCCGGCGTAATGGCAGCCGTGCAAGAGGGCATCGAGCGGGCCAACGAGCGCCTGGCGCGAGTGGAGCAGATCAAGAAGTTCACCGTCGTCGAAGGCGACTGGCTGCCGGGCGGCGACGAGCTGACGCCGACGATGAAGCTCAAGCGCAACCCGATTGCGGTCAAGTACCAGGCGCAGATCGAGGCTATGTACGCCGGCTGACTCCCGCGGGAGCGGCTCCGGAGCTGCGTGCGGCTCGGATCGAGCGCCAGAGCAGCTCGACCGGGTGGTGGATTGGGAGCGGGCGCCCGAGCTGGCGCAGGTGGAGGTCGAGCTGCGCGGCGCACCCGGGATTTCCCACCGCGATCGCCTGCGCGCCGGTGGCGATCAGGTTGCGGGCCTTGCGTTCCCCGAGCTCCGCCCCCGCTTGCGGCTGGACGAGGTTGTAGATGCCGGCCGACCCGCAGCAGATCTCGCGCTCGCTGTCCACCTCGAGCACCTCGAGCTCCGGGATCGTGGCCAGAAGCGCCCGCGGTTGCGAGCGGACCTGCTGGGCGTGGGCCAAGTGGCAGGCGTCGTGGTAGACGACCTTGAGCGCGACCGGCCCGCGGGCGGCGCGTGGCTCTGTCACGCCCAGCAGCTCGGAGACATCGCACACGCGTGCGGCGAATGCGCGCGCGGCGGGAGTCTCCAGCAGCTCGCCGTAGTCCTTCATCGCGGCGCCGCAGCCGGCGGCGTTGACGACGATGTAGTCGAGCTCGCCAAGCGCTTCGAAGGCCGCGATGGCAGCGCCGGCCCGCGCCGCCGCCGCCTTCTCCTCGCCGGAGTGCAGCTCGAGGGCGCCGCAGCACTCCGGCACCGACGGAGCCAGCACCTCGAAGCCCTCGGCCGCGAGAGCGCCGATCGTGGCGGCATTGACATTGGGAAAGAACACGCGCTGCACGCAGCCCAGCAGCAGGCCGACTCGACCCCGCTGCGCACCCACCGCGGGAGTACGTGCCGGGACGCGCCGCGCCGCTCGCGTCTTGCCGACAGGCGTGCGCGGGGCGACCTTGGTCAGGGTGGAGATGCGTCCAGGCAGGCGCTCGGCCCCGAGCTTGCGCGCGAGCGCCAGCGTCGGCGCGAGACGTTGCAGCCGCCGAGGGTGCGGCAGCGTCTCGAACAGCAGCCGGCGCAGCGCTCGCTCGCGCACCGAGCGCTTATGGTGGCGTTCGACCTGCGGGCGCACGCGCTCGATCAGGCGGTCGTACTGAACCCCCGACGGGCAGGCGGTCACACACGCCATGCACCCGAGGCAGCGGTCGAAGTGCGTGACCATCTCCTGCGTCAGCTCCGCGGCGCCGCTCAGCCCCTCGTCGATCAGCACGATGCGTCCTCGAGGCGAGTCCGCTTCGTGCGCCCACAGCACATAGGTCGGGCACGAGTCGAGGCAGAAACCACAATGAACGCAGTCATCCACGAGCTCCTGCGCCGGAGGGCGGTAGGTGTCAAACGCCGGCACCACTAGTCCTCGAGGCGAGGCATCAAATGCCTCCGACGAACACGCCCGGGTTGAGGACGGCGGCAGGGTCGAAGCGCATCTTCACGCGCCGCATCAGCTCGAGCGCGGGCGCTGAGGGCGTGCCCCAGGGGTCGCGGGATCCACGCAGTTCGGCTGGTGCATCCAGCAGCACCGCCAGGGCGCCGGGCGGCAGGCGTTCGAGCAGCACCTCCAGCGCGCCGGGATCGAGTTCGATGAAGCTGATGCCGAGCGCTGCACGCCCGACTAGCGTGCCATCGGCGCTCTGCACGGCTCGGAGAACATCCTCGAGCGCCCGCGGTCGCGCCACGACCCTGACCAGGCTGCGGCTGCGCGATCGCTGCCCGAGCCGCTGGCGCGCCCACAGCCCCGCGTCGTCGTCGGCGACGTCGGCCTCTTCGAGGCCGTGCTCGCGCATCAGCGTCGCAACCCGCTGCGCCCGCCTGACCGCTGCAGCGCCGGCGCAGCGAGCGAGGATTCCGCCTCGCCCCGAGCGCCAGGCGACGTCGAGCGCCTCGAGCTCCAGCGGCGCGGCGGCCAGCGCCCGCGCGGCGGCCCCGAGGGTGGCCGGGTCGGGCGTAGCAGCGAGCGCGGTGGCGTAGAGCGCCGGCAGCGGGTGCAGCCGCACGCAGACCGACAAGATCAGCCCGAGCGTTCCGAACGACCCGGTGAACAGCTTGCCGAGGTCATAGCCGGCGACGTTCTTGATCACCTTGCTGCCGGCGCGGGCAATCGTGCCGTCGCTGAGCGCGACGGTGACACCGAGCACCAGGTCTCGGGGGCCGCCGTAGCGGTGGCGCAGAGGCCCCGAGTCTGCCGTGGCAAACACCCCGCCGATCGTCGCGTCCCGTCCGTCGGCCCCGAGTGGCGGGCAGAGAGCCAGCATCTGCTGCCCCGTCGCGAGCGCCTCCTGCAGCCGGCTCAGCGGCACGCCGGCCTCGACCAGCGCGGTGAAGTCGCCGACGTTGTGCTCGAGCATCCGGTCCAAGCCGCTCGTGTTCAGTTCGAGCGCCGGCTCGGAGGCGAGGTTGCCCCAGCCGAGCTTCGTGGCGCCGCCGCAGATCCGCACCGCGTCGCCCGCTTCGGCGGCGCCGGCGAGCTCCGACGCAGCGCGCTCGAACGTCGGCGGCGAGAGCCGGCGTAGCTCGCGCGTGGCCATCAGAAGCGCTCCGCCAGGCCGGCGCGCTCGAGCGGATGCTCCCGGTACGGTCCAGGAACCTCGCCACACAGCCGCGGAGTCGGCATCACCTTGCCCGGGTTGGCAAGGCCAAGCGGGTCGAACGCGCAGCGCAGCCGCTGGAACGTCGCCAGATCGGGCTCGGAGAACATCGCCGGCATGTACGCCTTCTTGTCGACGCCGACGCCATGCTCGCCCGTGATCGAACCGTCAGCGTCGACGCAGGCCTTGACGATCAGCCCCGCGAGCTCCTCCGCTCGCTGCGGCTCCCCTTCTCGCGCCGCGTCGTAGCAGACCAGCGGGTGAAGGTTGCCATCGCCGGCGTGGAACACGTTGGCGACCTGGAGTCCGTACTCCTCGGCGAGCGCGTCGATGCGGGCGAGCACCTCAGCCAGACGCGTCCGCGGGATCACGCCGTCTTGGACGTAGTACGCGGGAGCGACGCGGCCCATGGCCGCGAACGCTGCTTTGCGCGCCTTCCAGATCTGCGCGCGCTCCTCCTCGCTCAAGGCGACGCGCAGATCGGCTGCGCCCGCCCGTGCGCACAGCGCCATCAGATCCTCGAACTGCGCCGTGCATTCCTCGCGCGGCCCGTCCAGCTCGACCAGCAGCGCCGCGCCGGCATCGAGTCGGTAGCCGGCGCCGGTTGCCGCCTCCGCGGCCTTGATCGAGAGGCGGTCCATCATCTCGATCGCACCGGGGACGATCCCCGAGCCGACGATTGCGCTCACGGCCTCGCCGGCATGATAGGTGTCCTCGAAAAACGCGACCAGCGTGCGCACGGTCTCCGGCGTCGGGAGTACGCGCAGCGCGATCTTCGTCGCCACCCCGAGTGTCCCTTCCGACCCAACGAAGGCGCCGAGCAGGTCATACCCGGGCGCGTCACGTTCGAGTTCGACCATCGTGCCGTCGCTCAGTACGACCTCGAGGCCGGTGACGTAGTTCGTCGTGAAGCCGTACTTGAAGCAGTGCGCGCCGCCCGAGTTCTCGGCGACGTTGCCGCCAATCGAGCAGACGATCTGGCTCGAGGGGTCGGGCGGGAAGAAGTGCGTGGGCGCCACCGCACGCGTCACGGCCAGATTGCTGACCCCGGGCTCGACCACGACGCGGCTGTCGCCGAGCTCGACGGCAAGGATCCGCCGCAGCCTGGAGAGCACGATCAGAAGGCCGTCGTGCACCGGCAGCGCGCCGCCCGAAAGGCCGGTTCCGGCCCCGCGTGCCACCCATGGGATCTGCGCTTCATGACACAGCGCCACCACTGCCCGGACCTCCTCGGCGCTGCTCGGGAGCACCGCCGCCACCGGCATCTGGCGTAGATGCGCGAGACCATCAGAGCGGTAGGTGGCGAGCGCGTGGGGGTGGGTCAGGACGTAGTCTGATCCGCAGATCCCCTCGAGTCGTGCGATCAGCGCAGCCCCGCTTGACATCTGCAGGGAGTATTGCCCATTCGGCGAGATTCCCTCACAAGCCTGGCCTCCCCTGGGCGCAGCCGCGCCACCTGCACCTGCCGGGTTACCCTCAAGGCGCGGTGGAGCTACGTGCGTTCTACGAGCAGGGCTACTCGGCGCCGGTCGAGGAGGGCGTCATATACGCGCGCTGGCGCGCGCTGGGCGCGGTGGCGAAGGCCGATCACGTGCTGGAACTCTCTGCTGGGTTTCCGGCCGGCGCACAGCCGCCCGCGCGGGTGCTGGACATCGGCTGCGGCGACGGTGCGCTGCTGGCTGAGCTCGCGGAGCGGCGGACGGATTGGCGCCTGGCCGGAATCGAGCTCGCGGAGCGGGCAGCCCGGCTGGCCGCCGCCAGGTGCCCGAAGGCTGAGATCCGCGCCTACGACGGCGAGACGCTCCCTTACGGCGAGCGTGAGTTCGACCTCGCGATCCTCTCCCACGTACTCGAGCACGTCCCGGATCCGCTCGGTCTGCTGCGCGAGGCGGCGCGCGTCGCGCGCAAGGTCATCGTCGAGGTGCCGCTCGAAGCGAACGTCTCGGCTCGGCGGATGGCCAAGCGGGGGATCGCGCGCGAGGTCGGCCACATCCAGCGCCTCTCACGGCGGAGCGTCGCCGCGCTCGCCGCGGCCGCGGGCCTGCGCGTCGTAGCTGAAATCTCCGATCCGCTGCGGCGACCGGTGCACACATTCTTTGCCGCCGGCGGCCGCGCACGCGCGAAGGGCAACGTCAAGTGGCTGCTCCGTCGTGGCGTCCACACGCTCTCGGCCGGTGCCGCCGAGCGCTTGTTCACGGTCCACTACGCCTGTCGGCTCGAGCCGCCGCCGGCGCCGGCGCTCGCCCGGACCAATTCGGCGTAAACGGCGTACGTCTGCTCGCCGCAGCGCCGCCAGGAGAAGTGCGCCTCGACGTTCGCCCGCGCGGCCGCCCCCAGCGCAGCCAAGCGGCTCGAATCGCTGAGCAGCCGCTCGATCCGCGCCACCAGCGCGGCGCCGTCGCCGGGCGTCACGAGCTCGATCCCGCCGCCGGCGGCCGCGATCTCCTCCGGACCCGGCTCGCCGGACGCGCCGAGGGCGGGAATCCCGGCCGCCATGGCCTCCACGTAGGCCACGCCGAAAGCCTCGGCCGTCGATGGCATCACGAACAGCCAGGCCTCGCGGGCCCGGCGAAGCGCGAGCTCATGCGGCAGCTGGCCGGCGAGCTCGACCCGGCCGTCTACGCCCAGGCTCACCGCCAGCTCGCGCAAAGCGTCCCGCTCGGGACCGTCGCCGATGATCAGGTAGCGAACCGCATCCGGGAGGCTCGCGAGCGCGTGGACGACATCGGCGTGGCGCTTGCGCGCGACCAGGTGCCCGACCGTCACCAGCAGCGGTCGTGGCGAGCGCGGCGGCAGCTCGTCTCCAGACGGCAGATCGCTGCCGAGGTGGACGACCTCGACCCGCCGGGCGCCGCGCTGGCGCGCGAGCGCGGCAACGCCGGCGCTGTTGGCGAGCACCGTGTCCGCCCCGGCGAGCGTCCGCGACACGGCCGCGGCCCCGCCTTGCGCGCGATGGACGGTCCAGAGGACGTCGCCGCCGTGTACGGACACCAGCAGCGGCGCCTCGGCGCGAGCTCGTTGCACGGCGTCGCCGGCGGGCACGGCGTTGTGAGCGTGCACGAGGTCGAAGCTCCCTTCGCGCCGGCTTGCCGCCGAGAGCGCCGGCCGCAGGACGGGCGCTGCCCAGGCGCCCCATCGCGCGTAGGCGCGCGCGCGAGGCGGCGAGACGTAGCGGAGGTAGTGGATCGGCAGGCCGTCGAGGATCACCCGGCTGGGCTGCGCCATCAACTTCATCGCTTCGCGCAGGCTGAACTGCGCCGCCGGCGGCACCACGCGATGCAGGACGAACACGCTCACATCGGCGCCGGCGTCGCGCGCCGCCTGCGCCTGCCGGTGCGCCCACACTCCCAGCACCGGATCGTGTCTGCGCGGGTAGAACTCGGCTACGACCGCCACGCGCATGGCCGCGACAGTCTAGGTTCAGGCGCGGTGATCCTGTTCCTGCACAGCCGCTATCGGACGACCGGAGGCGAAGAGCGGGCGGTCGAGGACCTCAGGTGGCTGGTGCGCGAGCGCCTGGGCGAAGACGCGGAGCTTCTCGGGCGCGACTCCGCCATGCTGGGGCGCGCCCATGCCGCGGCGGGCCTGCTGCACGGCGGGCTGCGGCCCGACGAGGTGGCCCGGGCGGTGCGGCGCACCCGGGCGCGGGTTGTGCATGCGCACAACCTCAACCCGACGCTCGGGTGGCGGGCGCTGGCCGCAGCGCGCGCGGCCGGAGCGCGGGTCGTGCTGCATCTGCATCAATATCGCCTCGTCTGCGCGGTTGGCGTCTGCTTCACGCGTGGCCAGGAGTGCACCCGCTGCCACGGCCGCAACACTCTCCCAGGCGTGCGCCTGAACTGCCGCGGCACCGGCACCGAAGCTGCGGTTTACGGCGCCTCGCTGGCGCTGTGGCAGCGGCGGCTGGTCGAGCAGGTGGATGCCTTCGTCGTCCCCAGCCGGTTCGCGCGGCGCCGATTGGACGAGCTCGGCGCTCCGCTGGCGCCGAGGCCAGTCCACGTGCTCCCGCACGTGATCCGGCGGTTCGCCGGCGCCCCCGGAGCAGCGTCGGAGGGACCGGCGCTGATCGCAACGCGGCTCTCGCCGGAGAAGGGGATCGATGTCGCGCTCGAGGCATGCCGCTCGCTCGACTTGCCGCTTGTGATCGCCGGGGAGGGACCTGAGCGCCGGCGCCTCGAGGCCGAGGCGAGAGCCGACGGGGGAGAGGTCACCTTCACGGGGCGCCTGGACGGGGACGAGCTGGCGCGGCTGCGAAGCCAGGCAGCGCTGGCGCTCCTGCCCTCACGGGCGGCCGAGACGTTCGGCCTCGCGGCGGCAGAGGCGATGGCCGCTGGCCTTCCCGTCGCCGCCGCGCGCGTCGGTGCCCTGCCCGAGCTGATCCCCGATGCATGGCTCGCTCCGCCCGGTGATGCGGCGGCGCTGGCGGGGGTGATCGCCCGGTTGCGTGGCGATGCTAACGCCGGCGCGGTCGCGCTGGCCCGCGTTCGCGAGATGACGAGCCCGGAGGTGGTGGCGACGGCGCTGGCCGAGATCTACAGGTAGCGACACCCCCGCGGGCGCGCGCTACTTGATCGTCAAGGCCACGCTACGGCTGTAGATCGTCCGCCCGGGTGAGAGCAGTGGGTCGGCGCTCGGGTAGGTCCAGCTCAGCCGAACCGTGCCGCTCGAGGGGAAGCTGACTCTGACGTCGAGGTAACCGTGCGGGTCGGCGAGGTTGAGCGTCCGCAGCGTCTTGAAGGCTCTCCCCGACGCCGGGCGAAACTCGATTTTGACCGGATCTGGGATGTCGGGCGCGTCCAGCATCGACCAATGCGCCGGCCGGGCGCAGCCCCACACTTCCACCGAGCGACCGCGCCGCATGCTCGTCACAGGCAGGTAAAGCGGCATCCGGAACGCCCCGTAGGTCGGCTTTTCCCGGTAGCCGTAGGTCAGCAGGCCACTCGCGAAGCCGCCGTAGTCGGTGCTCTTCTTCGCCGGCAGCGGATCGGCGAGCAGGTACTGCATGAAGGACTTGATCCGCGGATCGCGCCAGGAGATGTACTCCGCCCAGTTGAGGTAGTAGGCCGCGAGGTTCGGCGCGATGTAGGGCTGGCTGTTCGTCTTGAGTTTGGGCGGGCTCGTGATGTAGCCGTATTCGGTGTTCCAGATCGGGAAGCGCACGCGCGAGCCGTACATACGCTGCAAGCGGTCGAGCGTCCGCTCGACGGTGCCGATGTACGCCAGCGAGGCGTAGTCGGGATCGGGATGGGCCTCGACCGGAGGCGGGCTCCACTGCGAGTATGGATGCGCGGCGAAGCCATTCGCGCGGAACAGCGCCGGGTGAGCTGCCGCAAAGCGCCGAGACCCGGCCGAGT
Organism: Solirubrobacterales bacterium; assembly: GCA_019239445.1. Taxonomy (GTDB): domain Bacteria; phylum Actinomycetota; class Thermoleophilia; order Solirubrobacterales; family Solirubrobacteraceae; genus Palsa-465. The sequence continues at coordinate 118 of JAFAZV010000063.1, read as the reverse complement.
CGGTTGGGCAGCCACGCAGCGCCGCGGCCTGCCCTCGCAGCTGCCGGTAGCCGTCGTCGACGCAGTACAGCGCGCGCAGGAAGTGAAGCGGCTTGGTTCCGTTGAAGATCCCGAGCTG
>JAFAZV010000442.1 GCA_019239445.1 Solirubrobacterales bacterium | reverse complement strand
AGCTTCGGCTTTGTCCAGTTGCACTGCGGGAAGCCGTAGTTCTGGCCTCGCCTGACCCGGAGCAGGAAGTCCGGCGGGTTCGTCGCTCCGCTGTCCTGGCCGAGATCGGAGACGAACGGCGAATTGGATCCTTTCGGGAACGCCATCTGCCACGGCTGACGGATTCCGGTGGCGAACACCTTCAGATCCTTGCCGTTGGGCTTGAACGACAACATGTCGTAGACGTACGGCGTCTTCGCCGGACCGTGGTCGTTGTTGTTCGTCAGGCCGACGTCGGCGCCGACGTACAGCCGGCCGTCTGCACCAAAGGCGAGGCCGTTGAAGCCCTGGAACTTCTTCGGGGCGGTGTAGATCGCCTTCTGCTTGGTGAACGTCGTGCCGTTCCAGCCGCTCCAGGCGAGGAGCTGGAATCTGAGCCCGCCGCTCGCGGGTGAGCCGCCGCTCACGTAGAGCGTCCCGTTACGCCAGGCGAGCCCGGCGACGAAAGCGGGGGAGCCGGCAAGCTTGGTTGCCGCGCCGCCCTTGAGAACGAAGACGCCACCATTGGGTGGGCCGTTTTCGGCACCACCGTCGCCGGCGAACACCTGTCCCGCCCCGAATGCGAACGAGGTTGGCGTGGCCAGCCCGCTGGCGACGAGCTGGACCGGGTGCCCGTTGGTCGATGTGGGCAGTGGTGGCGGTGTCGCCGCGGTGGCCGTGGCGGCGAGACCTGCGGACGCGGCAAGGGCCACGCCCAGGGTTTTCGCTGTGCGCGAAAGCATCATGCCTCCTGTTTGGGTACATGCTCCCGCGGATGGATCACTGCCGGCCCCTTTTGCGCCCCGTCCGCGAGCGACGCCGGAAGTTAGCAAAGTCCCGGCTATGCTCGCGCCCGCATGGCCTGCACCGCGGTTGAGGAGATCGTCGCGCGGGCCCTCGCCGAGGATGTCGGAGAGGGCGACCTGACAACGGCTGCGACCGTTCCGGCGCGGGCGCGCGCTCACGCGCTGATCAGCCAGAAGGAGCCCGGCGTCATCTTCGGCCTCGAGGCGGCCGAGACCACCTTCCGCGCGCTCGACCGCGAGCTCGAATTCGAGCGGCGCTGCAGCGAGGGGGCGTGGCGGGAAGGCGGCGAGGTGCTGGCGCTCGCCGGCGCCGCGCGCGCGATCCTCACCGGAGAGCGCACCGCGCTGAACTTCCTTCAGCGCCTCTCGGGTATCGCGACGTTGACCGCCCGCTGCGTGCAGGCGGTCGCCGGGACCGGCGTGAAGATCCTCGACACGCGCAAGACGACGCCGGGTCTGCGCAGGCTCGAGAAAGCCGCCGTCGTGGCCGGCGGTGGCGTCAATCACAGAGCGGGGCTGTACGACGCGATCTTGATCAAGGAGAACCACGCCGTGCTCGCGGGCGGCGTTGGGGCTGCCGTGCACCTGGCGCGCGAGGCTGCGCCCGGACTGCCGCTCGAGGTCGAAGCTCGGACACTCGAGGAGGTTGACGAAGCGCTCGCGGCGGGGGCGCCGATGATCCTGCTCGACAACATGGGCGTCGATCAGCTGCGCACGGCTGCGCGCCGCGTTGACGGGCGCGCGGAGCTCGAAGCCAGCGGCGGAGTGACGCCCGAGACGCTCCGGGAAGTGGCGAGCACCGGGGTACAATTCATCTCGTTAGGAGCGCTCACGCACAGTGCTCCGGCACTCGACCTTTCTCTCATTCTCGAGGCGTGATGAATCTTCCGATGCTCGGTGCGATTGATGCACCGCTGATGCTGGAGAACATTCCTGCCCTGCAAGAGGAGGTCCGCGCGCTCGCCGCCGAGCGCGATGCAGTGATCCTGGCCCACAACTACCAGCTGCCCGAGATCCAGGACGTCGCGCACTTTGTCGGCGACTCGCTCGGTCTCTCGCGCCAGGCCGCAAAGGCGGAGGCGGAGCTGATCGTGTTCTGCGGCGTTCATTTCATGGCCGAGACAGCGTCGGTGTTGTGCCCGGAGAAGCGCGTGCTGATCCCCGACCTCGATGCCGGCTGCTCCCTGGCCGACTCCATCACCGCCGAGCAGCTGCGCGCATGGAAGGCCGCGCATCCCGGCGCGATCGTGGTCATGTATGTCAACACGTCAGCCGAGGTGAAGGCGGAGACCGACTACTGCTGCACGTCTGCCAATGCGGCTGCAGTGGTCGAGCACATCTTTTGTGAGCACGGCGAAGACGCCGAGATCCTGTTCGGCCCCGACATGTTCCTCGGCGCCTATGTCGAGAAGACACTCGGGCGCAGGCTGCACGTGTGGGACGGCGAATGCCACGTACATGCGGGTATCAGGCCGGATGACATCAGCGCGGTGCGCGCTGCTCACCCGGGCGCGGATTTTCTGATCCACCCAGAATGCGGCTGCTCGACCAGCGTGATGGAGTACGTCGCCGCCAGCGACATCGACGCCGAGGGCGTGCACATGCTCTCGACGGGGGGGATGCTCGACTACGCGCGCGACCGGAAGGCCGGTACGGCGGTCGTTGCCACCGAAATCGGCATGCTCCACCCGTTGCGCCAAGCCGCGCCCCAGGTCGACTTCATCGCCGCTAACGAGGCGGCACATTGCCGGTTCATGAAGATGATCACGCTGCCGAAGCTGCGCGACGCGCTGCGCGACCGCGTGTACGAGGTCAAGGTGCCGCCCGCGATCGCCGAACGTGCGCGCGTGCCGATCGAGCGGATGGTGGCGATCGGATGACAGGCCGCCGTCGTCGACTACGAGGCTGCGGCCCGCCCTAGGCCACCGGGGCCAGCAGGTCCAAACCGTCTTCGATGGCTCGGCGCACGGCCGGCATCGTTGCCCGCTTGCGCTCGAACTCAGCCGGGGTGTAGCAGTGCACATCGGCCGGGGCGCCCATCTCGAGGGCGTCCCACAACGATCCGGCTTGATAGACCCGCTCGAGCCACGGCATCCCGTCGTAGGAGGGCGACACGAGTACGACGACGTACTCGGGTCCGCGCTCGCGCTGCGGCGGCGCGCCGTGCTCGTCC
>JAFAZV010000364.1 GCA_019239445.1 Solirubrobacterales bacterium | reverse complement strand
GTCGCCCGCCCCTGCCTGGCCAGCGCCGCCACCGACACGGGCGCGTCCCTGACCGCCTTGGACGCGTTCCGGTACGCCACGACGCGATGCACGATTGCGCCGTCGAGCTCATAAAGGTCCCCCAGCTCGTCGAGCGCGGCCGCGATCTCGCTGTTGGTCGGATCAGCCACGGTCCGCCAAGCCTAGTGCCCCAACCGGGTCGCTATACTTTGTAAAGCACGTTCCGCCCCGACCACCCCCAAGGAGCCGCCCCAATGGCCGAACACGTCTCCGAAGTCACCGACAACAACTTCCAGGCCGAGGTGCTCGAGTCTGAAGTTCCTGTGCTCGTCGACTTCTGGGCCCCCTGGTGCGGGCCGTGCCGGATGGTCGCGCCTGTGGTCGAGGAGATCGCCCAAGAGCGCGGCGACGCGCTCAAGGTCGTCAAGCTGAACACGGACGAGAACCAGCAGACCGCGATGACCTACAACGTCATGTCGATCCCGACGCTGATCCTGTTCCGCCACGGCCAGCCGGCGAAGACCGTGATCGGCGCCTATCCGAAGAAGCGCCTCGAGGCCGAGCTCGAGCCGGCGCTCGCCTGATCAGGCCAGCGCTACCCCGACGCGCAGCGGCAGCCCGTCGACCATCACCGACTGGCTGCCGTCGAGCGCCTCGTAGCAAACCTGCACCGCCAGCGTTTCGCCGGCGATGTAGCGCTCGTGCGCCCGCGCGGCGCCAACCAGCTCATCGGCGCCGTCGAGCGTCAGCGCGATCCGGTCGGTGACGTCGAGATCGGCGTCGCGCCGCGCCGCCTGGACGGCGTGGACGATCTCGCGCGCCAGGCCCTCAGCCCGCAGCTCGCTGTCGATCTCGAGCTCTAGCGCCACCGCGTGCGACCCTTCGCGCTCGACCTGGTAGCCCTCGAGCGGCCTCATCGATACCAGTAGGTCCTCGGCACCCAGCTCGTGATCGGCGCCACCGACGCTGATGGCTACCGGCGTCCCGCCCCGCAGCGCCGCCGAGACGTGCACCGGGTCAAGCCCCGCCACCGCCGCCGCCACGAGCGGCATCTGCCGCCCGAAGCGCGGCCCGAGGCTGCGGTAGTTCGGCTTGACCTCAACCTGCCCGAGCTCGTCGGCCTCGGCCACGAAGCGCAGCTCGCGCACGTTCAGCTCGTCGCGCACGAGCTCGGCGAAGCGCTCGATCGCGCTCCGCTCAAACCCGTCGGCGACGACCACCGCGGCCCGCAGCGGCTGGCGCACCTTGAGCTTGGCCTGGGCGCGCGCTGCCAGCCCGAGGCGGACGGTCTGCCGCGCGACGTCCATCGCCTCCTCGAGCTCGAGGTCGCGTGCGTCTGGGACCGGGTAGTTGCACAGATGCACGCTCGGCTCGCGGCCATCGAGGTTGTCGTAGATCTCGTCGGCGATGAACGGGATGAACGGGGCCAGCAGCTGCGCCACGGTGACGAGGGCATCCCGCAGCGTCTCGAACGCGGCCCATGAGCCGTCCCAAAACAGCCGCCGCGATCTCCGTACATACCAATTCGATAGATCATCGACGAACGCCGCGATCGCCCGACCGGCTCCCGTGGCGTCGAACTCGTCCATTCGCTCGCGCACGAGCTCGACCGTCGCGCTGAGGCGCGAACGCGCCCAGCGATCGAGCTCGGTCGGCGCGCCGCTGGAGTCGCGCGGCACGCTGTTGGCGTTCGCATACAGGACGTAGAAGCCGTAGGTGTTCCACAGCTGAAGCAGGAACTGCCGCACGGCTTCGCCGATCGTCTCGAGCGAGAAGCGGTAGCCGTCCCACGGGTACTTCGAGGTGAAGAAGTACCAGCGGAACGCGTCAGCGCCGTAGGTGTCGATCACGTCCCAAGGCGCCACCACGTTGCCCAGCGACTTCGACATCTTGCGACCGTCCTCATCGAGGATCAGCCCGAGGCAGACGACATTGCGGTATGAGCTGCGGTCGAACAGCAGCGTCGAGACGGCGAGCATCGAGTAGAACCACCCTCGCGTCTGATCGAGCGCCTCGCAGATGAAGTCGGCCGGAAACCGGCGCTCGAACTCCTCGACGCCGGCTTGCGGCGCGTGGTACTGCGCGAACGGCATCGACCCCGAGTCGAACCACACGTCGATCACCTCGGCCACCCGGCGCATCTCGTCTCCGCACTCCGCGCAGGCGAACGTGACCTCGTCCACGAACGGGCGGTGCGGGTCCTCGAGCTG